>JAZRIK010000001.1:0-10298 GCA_045645245.1 Candidatus Scatosoma sp.
CGCCTCCGTAAAAATTTGATTGTTCGCAATTAAACGTGGACGCGAGAGCGTTTTGGCTACGCCAAAGTGTCGTAAACTCGCGCGAACCTCCGACAAATCGCTCTAACCAACTGAGCTACGTCTCCGTATTTTGCTATATCATTATAGCAAATATATTTTATTTCGTCAATCATTTTTATTCGATAATCAACAGAAAATCCCCGATTTGGCACGGGGATTTCTTTCTTATTCAATTTTACCGTCTTCCACTTTGAGTACCCTATCCGCAATAGCAAGTGCGGCGGGACGGTGCGTGACAATTAAACACGTTTTGTTTTGTAAATTGTGTATATTTTCCAACAAACGCTTTTCCGTTTCGCCATCCAACGCGCTCGTAGCTTCGTCTAAAAGCAATACAGGTCTATCGGATACAATCGCTCTCGCTACGGCAAGGCGTTGCATTTGCCCTTCGGAAAGTCCTGCGCCCCCTTCATATAACGGCGTTTGTAAGCCCTGCGGTAAATCGAATACGAACTCCGCACAAGCTACCTTCAAGGCATTTTCCACTCTCTTTTGTATTTCTTCTTCGTTTTGTACGTCGGCAAAGAAGGTTAAGTTTTCATAGATTGTACCCGAGAACAAGAAATTCCCTTGCGGAACGTATGCAAACAGCCCGCGTTGTTCCGCGTTTAACGGCGTTTTTTCGCCCTTATCATCAATCAACCATAAGCTGCCATCGACAGGCGTAAATACGTTTAACAATAGCTTGAAAAGCGTGCTTTTCCCTGCGCCCGACGGACCGGTCAAACAAACGATTTCCCCTTGCTTGATTTGCGCGGACGCGTCCGAAAGCACTTGATTTCTACCGTACGTAAACGACACGTTTTCAAAAGATATTTCAGAAAGTGCAAAGTCCGTTTTCTCTTGCATAGTTTGAATTTCTTCGCAGGGCAATGCGTCCAGCTCGTGCAAGCGTTCGCCGCTCGCTATCCGTGCATAATATATAGGCACGAGCGAAGAAAACGAAGTAAAAGGTTGTTGCAGCTGCATTAACAGCAAAATCACCGACAAAATCGAGCCGTAGTCGGTATTTCCGTTCAATACGCTGATACTGCACCAAACGACGGCAAAAATCAAACCGAAATTAGCAAGCAGCGAGAATACCGCACTCATACCCGAGCGTAAAACATTGCGCTTTTGTCTTGCGACAAAGTATTCGCCCGTGAACGCTTGGGATTTTTGCATTGTTCTTTCTTCCGCGCCGTACGCTTTAAGCGTGAGCACAGACGAAACGCCTTCCTGCATAAACGCGCGCGATTTACCGTCCGCTTGCAGTACTTGTTTTTGCGTTTTCTTGATTTGTTTACGGAACATTGCGCTGATTCCGCCCAGCACGCCGCCGCAAACTACGTAAATGAGCGTAAACCACGGGTCAATGGTTAAAAGCGCAACGGTTGCGCCTACGCATTGAATCACCATTCCCGTCAAAGCAGGCAAAAATCCGACCGTATCCACCGCTACTTCTTGAATATCCGACGTTAAGCGGTTCAAAAGCTCGCCGCTATGATACGTTTGTATTTGAGCGTAATTAGAGCGTAAAATTTTATGGAATACGCGCCCGCGCAAGTCAACGGTCATTTTTGCGCGAAGCTTTTCCGCAAAATACCCCGACAGCGTTTGCAGGGTAATACGCAGCAGCATCACGCCCAGCACGATGAGTGCAAAGGTGAGAAGCAGCGACGATTCTCCGCCTGTCGCACTATTAATCAAATAGCGAACGAGATACGCAAACACCAAGGAAAACAAGGTTGCAAGCGCGCCCATACACGCCAACAAAACTACGGGCGTTCGATACGCGCGCAGCTCTTTTCTTAACCAAATTTTTCCAACGTTTGTCGCCCTTTTACTCTTCATCATTCTCTACCGTTATTTTTTAATTTTCAAAGCGCGGAGCAGCTTCACGCCCGCCACCTTTATCAGCCAAAACGCGCGACGAATGGGATACGTTTTTACCCGTCTTTGCGCGTATTTAAGATATTTTTCGTCCGTGCATAAAAAGTGCTTATCCTTGCGGAAAAACTCGGTTAAAACGCCGATTACCGTGCTTTCGGGCACGATTTCGTCGTTATATAAGTTGTCGCCGCGAATGATATATCCGTCGTCCATCACGCTAATAACGCGATGAAGCACGTATGCGTTGCCGCGTTTATACAGCGCGACGTCGAGCGGTTTTAAGCGCTCTGTTTTCGGGCGTACTACGATGGTATCGCGGCGGTGTTTGAGCATCGGCTCCATACTAATCCCCGTTGTGGGACCCATATATACGCCGTGAAAGCCCAGCGTTTCTTCGATGGTTAATTGCTCTTTGCTAATTTGCATATTTCCCCCTACAAAGCTTATTCGCAAAAGCCGTGTTTTTCCAAAAGCGCGAAGAATTTTTCTACGTCCGCCTTTACCAACGCTTCGTCTGCGGCGTATTCTTGCATAAGCGCCTGTACGCCTTCTTCAAGCGTGTGTTCTTGCGTGTAGAAATTCCATAAAAACGCGCCCGTTTCGTTTAAGTTGATCATACCGTGGAATTGTTTACTCATTTCGCCCACGGGAACGACTACGTGCGAACCGCCTACTTGGCGAACGACGAATCCTGCTTTGATTTTCATATCTTAATTTTCTCCTAAATAATCTTCAAAATGTTTGCCCGTCATTGCTTCGAACGACGTTTTCACCGCCGTTTGCGAAATGTCGCATTTGAGCAAATAGCAAGGCGTGGTTTGTATGAGCTTATCCATCAATTCCAAGGTTAGCGTTGCGTTGCTTTCGTCCTTGGGCATCAGCACCTGCAAAAACGTTTTTGCCGCCGCCTCGCTCGGCGTTAAACGGCGAATGGAATTTTCTTTCGCCTGTTCCAAAAAGCACAGACCTTTGAGTGGAACACTCGATTTACAGCCCAGTCCTTCTTTGCCAAGCCAAGGCGTGCCGTAAGCAATAAATTCGCCGTTTTTATATTCTAAAATCGGTTTATCGCCGTTGATAATGCGCGCCGCAGGAAACGCTTTGAGCCAAAGCCCCGTGTGCGTGGATTTACCCGTACCGCTTCTGCCTAAAAACGCATAACCTGCGCCGTCAAGCTCTAAAACGGCGGAATGAAGCAATAACCGACCCATCTGCGGCATTTGCTTGCAGATATTTCGATACATACAAACGCTTTCTATATATCCGTCGTGAAATTGCGGTGCAATCGCCTTTTCCGCGTAGAATTCTTCGTCCGTGACCGCCACAGCCAAATGGGCAGGCGACGTTTGGTCGTCGGACAAATATTCCGCGCAAAACCGCGCCGTGTAAGGCAAGCGGTTGTGGATAGCAATACGCAATCCTGCGATGTCGTATATCATAGGAAAATACTCCTTTTCGTTGCTTTGGTTGGAATTAAACGCGTACGTCGCCCTTTTCGCCAAGTAAGTTCGCGTGTTTTTCTAAAATGGGGTCGATTTCGTTTTCGATAAACGCAACCGTTTGGCTGGGCGCTCTGCCGATGAATTTCTTCGCGTCTAAAATGTCGTCGATTTGTTCCCAAACGGGCTTGAACATTTCGTCTTGCTTAATCAAGTCGATCAAGTTGTTTTCGCCCCCTTCCACTTTCACGTTTTTACCCGCTTCCATAGAAAGTACGCGAATGCGTTCGTGCAATTCTTGACGGTTGCCCCCTGCTTTGACGCAGCCCATCATAATATTTTCCGTTGCCATAAACGGAAGCTCCGCGCGGATATGCTTTGCGATTACTTTTTCGTAAACGACTAAATTTTCCGCTACGTTCATATAAATATTCAAAATCGCATCGACGGACAAGAATGCTTGCGCGTTGACGATACGACGATTTGCCGAGTCGTCCAGCGTACGCTCGAACCATTGCGTTGACGCGGTGAGCGCGCTGTTCATCGGCAGGGAAATAACGTAGCGGGCAAGCGCGCCGATACGTTCCGAGCGCATCGGGTTGCGTTTGTACGCCATCGCCGACGAGCCGATTTGGTTTTTCTCAAACGGTTCTTCGATTTCTTTCATATTTTGCAAAATACGAATATCGTTAGAGAATTTGTACGCGCTTTGCGCGATTTGCGAGAGTACGCACAAAATATTATAATCGAGCTTTCTGGGATACGTTTGTCCCGTCACGCCATACACCTTATCGTAGCCAAGCTTGCTCACGACGCGTTTTTCCAACTCTTTTACTCTTTCTTCGTCGCCTGCAAACAGCTCCATAAAGCTGGCTTGCGTACCCGTCGTGCCCTTCACGCCGCGAAGACGGATATGCGCTTTCGCATTCATTAAGTTTTCATAGTCCATCTCTAAATCTTGCAACCAAAGCGTCGCGCGTTTGCCGACCGTAGTAAGCTGCGCGGGCTGTAAGTGCGTAAAGCCGAGCGTGGGAACGTCTTTGTATTTCAAAGCGAATTTTTTCAGCTTGTCCATTACGTTGACGAGCTTTTTCAAAATAATATCCAGCGCTTCGTCCAGCATAATCGCTTCTGCGTTGCAGTTGACGAAACAGCTGGTTGCGCCAAGGTGAATGATCGGCATCGCTTTTTTTGCGTACTCGCCGTATGCTTTTACGTGCGCCATTACGTCGTGACGGACTTCTCTTTCGAATTTTGCAGCCAAATCGTAATCGATTTCTTCCGCATACGCTTTAAGCTCATCTACTTGCTCTTGGCTGACGTTTAAGCCAAGCTCCATTTCCGATTCGGCAAGCGCAATCCACAGCTTTCTCCAAAGCTTAAAGCGCTTTTCGTCGGAAAATGCTTTTTGCATTTCCTTGCTTGCATAACGAGTGATAAGCGGGTTGTTGTAAATGCTGTTATCCATATCGTACCTCTTAAACTGTCTTGGGTTCGTCATATTCTACGCCGAACGTTTCCGCCGTAACGCATTTCATTTTTTGTTCTTCGTAGGGCTTATCGTTCCAGTCGGTTTTTACGTTCGCGATTTCGTCCACCGTTTCCATACCTTCGATTACTTTGCCAAACGCCGCGTATTGACCGTCTAAATAGTCGGCTTCTTCGTGCATAACGAAAAATTGCGAGCCAGCCGAGTTAGGGTTTTGCGCGCGCGCCATAGAAAGCACGCCGCGTTCGTGGGAAATATCGTTTTGCTGAAAGCCGTTGCCGCTAAATTCGCCCTTGATATGATAGCCGGGGCCGCCCATTCCCGTACCCGTAGGGTCGCCGCCTTGAATCATAAACCCGGAAATTACGCGGTGGAAAATAAGTCCGTTATAATAGCCCTTTTTTATCAAAGATAAAAAGTTATTTACTGTGTTGGGGGCTTTATCGGGATAAAGCTCTGCTTTGAACGTTTTGCCGTTTTGCATCTTAAACGTGACGATGGGATTGCTCATATATACCTGCCTTAAAAAAAATTATTCTTCGTATTTTTCAACCGAAACGTTTGCTTCGTCGAACAGTTGAATGGAAAATTCGTCGGGGTACCCTTCTTTATACACGACCCTTTTAATGCCTGCGTTGATAATCATTTTCGCGCAAATAACGCAAGGTTGGTGGGTACAGTACAGCGTTGCGCCGCTGATGTTAATGCCGTATTTTGCCGCCTGAATAATTGCGTTTTGCTCGGCGTGAACGGCAAAGCAAAGCTCGTGCTTCGTACCGCTGGGAATATTCAGTTTGCGGCGCAGGCACTCGCCTTTTTCTTCGCAGCTTTTTACGCCTGCGGGCGCGCCGTTATAGCCCGTCGTCATTACTCGTTTATCCTTTACGATAATCGCGCCGACGTGGCGGTTTTCTTGGAAGCAGCTGGACCACGAAGCAACCGTTTCAGTAAGCTGCATAAAGCGGTGATCCCATTTGGACATTTTCGCCATAAAGAAGTTTCTCCTTTTTTTCCTTTGTAGCCATTGTTTATTATAACATATTTTCGCTTGAAAATCAATACTTTGAAATGTATTTTTTCACGAACTTTCGCGCGCGAGAAAAAAAATCGGGATATTTTTCCATTTTTTGTTTGACAAATGCGAAAAACCGTTTATAATATATTCGTATGAAAAAAATTGTAGGCGTTATTATACGCTGACGTTTGGAGGATTTTTTATGAATATCAAACCTTTATTTGACAAAGTTGTCGTAGAAAGCGTGACGGTGGAAGAAAAGACCAAAAGCGGTTTCTATCTCCCCTCTTCCGCACAGGAAAAACCGCAAACCTGCCAAGTGGTTGCCGTTGGCCCCGGCGGGATCATCGACGGTAAAGAAATCGTGATGCAGGTCAAAGTTGGCGACAAGGTACTTTGCTCAAAATACGCGGGCTCGGATTTTAAGGTGGACGGTAAAGAATTTACCATCATCAAGCAAAGCGACATTTTGGCGATTGTAGAAGACTAAAATTTAAGCAGATTATCAAAAAGGAGACATAGATTATGGCAAAACAAATTAAATACGGCGAAGACGCAAGAAAAGCGTTGGAAGCTGGTGTGAACGTACTTGCGGATACGGTAAAAATTACGCTCGGCCCCAAGGGCAGAAACGTAGTACTCGATAAAAAATACGGCGCTCCCCTTATCACCAACGACGGGGTGACGATTGCGAAAGAAATCGAACTCAACGACCCGTTTGAAAATATGGGCGCACAGCTTGTAAAAGAAGTTTCCACCAAGACCAACGACGTTGCCGGCGACGGTACGACGACCGCTGTGGTTTTGGCGCAAGCGATTGTGAGAGAAGGTTTGAAAAACCTTGCAGCCGGCGCAAACCCTATCATTTTGAAGGAAGGCATTAAAAAAGCGGTTGACGCGACCGTGGAACATTTGAAGAGTATTTCCAAGTCGGTTGAAAGCAACAAAGCCATCGAACAAACCGCGTCTATCTCCGCAGGCAACCCCGAAGTGGGTTCGCTGATTGCGAAAGCGATGGAAATCGTGGGTAAAGACGGCGTTATTACAGTGGAAGAAGGCAAATCGATGAATACCGAGCTTTCCACCGTGGAAGGTATGCAATTTGACCGCGGCTATGCGTCCGCGTATATGGTGACCAACACCGATAAGATGGAAGCGGTGCTTGAAAACCCGTATATTTTGATTACCGATAAGAAAATTTCGTCCTTGCAAGAAATTTTGCCCGTAATTGAGCCGCTTGCGCAACAAGGCGCGAAGCTTTTGATTATCGCGGAAGACGTGGAAGGCGACGCACTCGCAGCGTTGATCGTAAACAAACTCAAAGGCGTATTCAACTCGGTTGCAGTAAAAGCGCCCGGATTTGGCGATCGCAGAAAGGAAATGCTGCGCGATATCGCCGTTTTGACGGGCGGTCAAGTGATTTCTTCCGATTTGGGGCTTGAATTTAAGGACGTGAATATCGCTATGCTCGGCAGAGCGTCCAGCGTACGCGTGGATAAAGAAAATACCACCATCGTTGGCGGCGTAGGCGACGTAGAAGACATTAAAGCGCGTATCGCATCCATTAAAGCGCAAATTGCGGAAACCAAATCCGATTACGACCGCGAAAAATTGCAAGAACGCCTTGCGAAACTTGCAGGCGGCGTAGCCGTTATCAGCGTTGGCGCGGCTACCGAAGTAGAAATGAAAGAAAAGAAACTGCGTATCGACGACGCACTCGCAGCGACGAGAGCGGCTGTGGAAGAAGGCTACGTGCCGGGTGGCGGCAGCGCACTCCTTTCCGCTGTTCCTACCGTGAAAAAGTTGGTTGCAGCCCTTTCCGGCGACGAAAAAACGGGCGCGGCAATCGTACTCAAAGCGTTGGAAGAGCCCATTAGACAAATTGCGAAAAACGCAGGGCTTGACGGCTCGGTTATCGTAGATAAAGTGCTTTCGTCCAAGAAAGCGAACTATGGGTTCGACGCGCTGACCAACAAATATTGCGATATGGTCGAAGCAGGTATCATCGACCCGACCAAGGTGACCCGTTCCGTTTTACAAAACGCGGCGTCGGTTGCGGCAACCCTGCTCACCACCGAAAGCATCGTCACCGATATTCCTACTCCCCCTGCGCCTATGGCTCCCGCAGGCGGCGATATGGGCGGAATGTACTAATAAATCATCGTCTAAATAAAGGATTTTATCCTTTCAAAACAACCTTTTCAAGGGAACGATTTTTGTCAATCGTTCCCTTATTTTTTGCTATTATTAAAAAACGCGTAATTCGTTTATTTATATTTATTTGCGTGGTTTTAATGTTAGTACTATGTTAGACATAAGACCTATTACAGACATAGTACTTTTTTTTATTTATATATCATTTCAAAATTTCATAATTTTGGTATGCTCAAACGCTTGCTTTTATGCTTTCAAAGTGCTATAATAGTCGTGTTGTTTGTGATAGTTTTGTGAAAGCTATATTTTTACTTTAATTCCATAAACTATCCATAGGAATATTTAATTATTTGGTAAGGCATTAAGGAGCAATTATGTTGTTTGATTTAACACATATCTTATATATGGTCATTTCCGCGGGACTTTCGGCAGTTATTCTTGTTTTGGCATCTAAATTTCTTAAAGAGCCCAAACAAAAGGTTATTTTTTTGAAAATCATCGCCGTAGTGACCGTTATCCTGCATTATAGCAGTATTTGGGTGGAATATTTTGGCAACGGCGGCAGTACGGACGGCGTAGAAGGCAGCCATCTCTTCCCTATCTATCCCTGCCATATTATGATGTGGCTGCTGTTTATTGCCGCATTTATTAAAAATAAGTCGAGTACGATATTCACCGTTTTAGCGGACTTTTGTTTCTGGGCAGGGCTTGTTTGCGGCTCTATCGGTATTTTACTTAACGAAAACTATTCTAATACGCCTTCGTTGGCGGATTGGGAAGTTTTGAAAGGATTGTTGAGCCATTCGACCCTGCTTATCGGTTGTATGTATATGCGCGTGGGCAATTTTATGCGTATCCGCGTGGCAAACACTGTAAGCGTTGCGCTTGGTCTATTGTTATTTATTGCCGACGGCGTGTTTGCGAACTGGCTGTATAAGGTTTGCGGTTTACCCGAAGTGAATGCAATGTATTTGCTCCACAGCCCTTTCCCTTCTATGCCTTGGCTTTCGCCGATGCTGATGGGCGTTGTTGGTTTGAGCGTACTTTTTGCAGGACTGGCAATTTACGAGCTTCACTTCCCTGAAGAAGAGCGGTGGTACTCAAAATTAAGAAACAAATTTGAAGAAATTAAAAATACGGTAGGAAGAAATTGATTATGAGAGATTTATTTTTTAAGATTTTTGGCGATTCGTATTTTAATACGGGTATTTCCATCACTGCGTTTTCTATTCCCCATATCGTGTATTTGGTACTGATTTTCGGCGGAATTGCGCTGGCTGCATATTTAATCAAAGACAAGGATATGCAGGCAAAAGACAAGGTTTTACGCTTTTTAGCGTATGCTTTGGTTATTTCGTACGTCTTCGACTTTTTCGTGCACGATTTCGTGTATGACGGAATGAATATCGACAAGCTTCCTTTCCATTTGTGTACGGTGATGTGCCCTGTGGTTGCGTTTACGCAATTTAACAAAAAGTTTGAAAAGTTCCTTGAGCCCGTGAGTGTGCTTGCCATCGTTGGCCCGCTTATGTACCTTACTTATCCCGCAAGCATCGGTAGCGGCGAGCCGTGGTGCTATCAAGCGGTGCAAACGATGTTTTTCCACGGAGTTGAGCTTGCTTGGGGTATTTTGACCATAACGAGCGGTAAAGTACGCTTACAAATGAAGAATTGCTGGAAATCAGCCGTTGGGCTTGGTTTGATTACCCTTTGGGCGAAGTTCGGCAATTTGATTTTGGAAAAAAACTGGTTCTTCTTGGAAGAAGACGCGTTCTATATCGGCTTGGTGGAAAGCGGCGCGATTCCGCAATGGTCGCTTATGATTTTCACTCCCGCAGGCGTGTTCTTGGTAGCTTTGGCTATCTACGGAATTTATTACGGCGTGAAAAAATGGCTGGAAAAGAAAAACGCCCCTGCCGTAGAAGAAGCGGCGCAAGCGTAAGATTATAAAGAATAGTTTAAGCAGGCGAGTAATTTCGCCTGCTTTTTTACGTTCGTCATATTTTTTTATAAAAACCCTTGACTTTTGCGAAAATATCGCATATAATGATAATGCGCAGGGACATTGATTGTCCCATAAGTCGGTTAACTGGAACGGGGCAACTCGTTCCCATTTTTTATGCTCCTTACAAATTCGCCTCGAATGAACGTATAAAAACGCGCCCACTCAATAAATGAGTGGGTGCGTTTTTGGAGCTACTAGGCGGATTTGTAAGGAGCGTTAGCGACGGAATAGCGTAGCGTCCTTATGCCAACCTTGGTCGGCGGT
>JAZRIK010000002.1:0-3978 GCA_045645245.1 Candidatus Scatosoma sp.
GATTATATAAAGAGCTTTTGCGCGACGTTTCCTTGCGCGTTTCCGACACCGACTTTGCGGACAGCTTCCGCGTTTGCGGGCGCGGGGAAATGCACCTTTCCATTCTCATCGAAACGATGCGCCGCGAAGGGTACGAATTCCAAGTTTCCACCCCCAAGGTATTATATAAAGAAATCGACGGCGTGCGCCACGAGCCGATTGAGCGCTTCGTTGCGGACGTGCCCGAAGATATGACGGGTCCCGTGTTTGCGGCGATGGGCAATAGAAAAGGTACGCTCGTTTCCATGACGGCAATCGGGAACAGAATGCGGTTAGAATTCACCGTGCCTTCGCGTGGGTTATTCGGTTATAAGAGTGAATTTTTAACCGACACGAAAGGGCAGGGGATTATGAATACGATATTCTACTCCTACGAGCCGTACAAAGGGGATATGCAGCGCAGAAGCACGGGCTCTTTGGTCGCGTTTGAAACGGGCGAAGCGGTGGCTTACGGTTTGTTTAACGCGCAAGGACGCGGAAATTTGTTTATTACCCCCGGTACGCCCGTGTATCAAGGTATGGTCGTGGGCTACACCAACCTTTCCGACGATATCAACGTCAACGTTTGCAAAACCAAGCATTTGACAAACACCCGTTCTTCGTCTAGCGACGACGCGCTTACCCTGATTCCCGTAAGCAAGATGAGCTTGGAAGAATGTCTCGAATTCATCGCTGACGACGAGCTTTTGGAAGTGACGCCTAAATCGTTGCGTGTTAGAAAACGCATTTTGGACAGTGAATTGCGTGCGAAAGCGAGATTTAGAGAAAAGAATAAATAACAGATTAAAACGGCTCGCAAACGGGCCGTTTTTTGCTTGATTTGTCACAAAAATTACTACAAATGAAATTTTTTTGAAAAAGCTCTTGACAAGCGGCTTTTCTTGTGGTATATTGCAGGCGAAACGGGACGAAATGAAAATTTAGTGTGTACGTATCAGCATATCGTACCGTATAACCTCCAAATTAATAAAAGAAAAGGTGTAAGGGCTGGGTGCCGTTGCATCTTTTCTTTATTTTGCTTAAAAATAGCTGCTTATGCACGCAAAAACAAGTGCGGTAAGGCGCAAACGACTGCTTTTCGTGTGCGTACGTATATGCGTATATATTAAAATAAGGAAGTAAAATACGGTTAAAACACCCTAAAAGTGGCTATAAATAAGGGGAAATATGCCAAGAAAATAAAAAATATTCGCATTTTTCAAAAAAATTAAAAAAAATTTCAAAAATGCCGTTCAAACGCTTGACAGGGTATTGACTTTTTTGATATTATAGGTAGGCTGTGTGAGAATGCGGTGTATAGGGTTGATGCGGGAAGTTACTGTAAATCCAAGGCAGAAGCCGTCTTGGCAGATAATTTCCGTTGACAAAAGTGGGGGCTCGACTCCTGCGACTAACCGAGGCTTTGCGTAAGAACGCTCGGGAAAAACGTGAGTGTTTTTATTTTGCAGACTACCTCGATACACACGGATAAGTTGACACGGTAAAATAAAACGTTAGTATAAACAGTAAAAGGAGTGACACAAAAAATGGCAGTTCAAAAGATCAGAATCAAGTTGGCGGCATACGACCACGAACTCGTTGACGAAGCGGCAAGCCGCATCGTAGAAACGATGAAGAAGAGCGGAGCAAAGATCTCCGGTCCCATTCCCCTTCCTACGGAAAGAGAAATCGTGACGATTCTTCGTTCGCCCCACAAATACAAAGATTCGCGCGAACAATTCGAAATGAGAACGTATAAGAGAATCATCGACATCTATTCGCCGAACGCAAAGCTTCTCGATTCCATTCACCTCCCTGCAGGCGTGGACATCAAGATTAAGCTCTAATCATCATCAAGCCGAGAAATACTTTCAAAGGTATTCGAGAAATAAAAAAAACAAAAGGAGTGAACTTTATCAATGAATAAAGCAATCATCGGACGCAAAGTTGGGATGACCCAAATCTTTGCAGCAGACGGTAAAATGATCCCCGTCACAGTAGTAGAGGCAGGTCCCTGCCCCGTAGTACAGGTAAAAACGGGTGCCAACGACGGCTACGCTGCGTTGAAACTCGGTTTTATCGAAACGAGCGAAAAAGCGCTTACCAAACCCGAACTTGGTCAATTCAAGAAAGCCGGCGTTAAGCCCCACAAGGTTTTGAAAGAAATCAGAGTGGACAACGCGGAAACGTACGCAGTTGGCGCAGAGCTGAAAGCAGACGTATTTGCAGCAGGCGACAAGGTTGACGTGTCGGGCGTAACCAAAGGCCACGGTTTCACGGGCGTAATCAAGAGATGGAATCAACAACGCTTGAAGATGACGCACGGTACCGGTCCTGTACACAGAGAACCCGGTTCTATGGGTTCGATCAGCTCCCCTTCGAGAGTGTTCAAGAACAAACACCTTGCCGGTCAATACGGTGTGGAAAACGTGACCATTCAAAATCTCGAAATCGTAAGAGTGGACGCTGAAAGAAACGCAATCCTTATCAAAGGCGCGATCCCCGGCCCCAAAGGCAGCATCGTGACCATTGCGGATAGCGTGAAGAGCAAATAAGGAGAGTGACGAAAATGGCGGCTATTAAAGTATTGAATATGAGCGGCGCGGAAGTTGGCGAAATCGAACTCAACGATAACGTATTCGGCGTCGAATATAAAGAATCTTTGATTCATCAAGCAGTTGTGACGCGTCTTGCAAACGAAAGACAAGGTACGAAATCCACCCTTACGAGAACGGAAGTTCGCGGCGGCGGTATCAAGCCCTGGAGACAAAAGGGTACGGGTCGTGCTCGTCAAGGTTCGATTCGCGCTCCTCAATGGATTAAGGGCGGCGTAGTATTCGCACCCAAATCGCGCGACTTCTCCAAGAAGATGAACGACAAAGCAAAGAAAGCGGCGCTTTTGTCCGCACTTTCCAAGAAAGTGGCTGACGGTGAATTCATCGTTGTTGACGAATTGAAAGTATCCGCGCCCAAGACCAAAGAAATGGCAGCGTTCCAAAAGGCGCTTGGTTTGAACAAAACGGCACTCGTTGTTATGGATAACAATGACGTAAACGTAATCCGCGCGGCGGCAAACCTTCCCAAGCTTGCAACGCTTCCCCTTGCACAGCTTAGCACGTACGAAGTTGTTGTAAACAACAAAATCGTTATGACGAAAGCGGCGGTTGAGAAATTCCAGGAGGTAAACGCGTAATGTTTGCAGAGGATATCATTTTGAAACCCGTTTTGACCGAAAAAGGTTATGACGGTATCGCGTCGAAAAAATATACGTTCTACGTAAAGAAAGACGCAAATAAGACGCAAATCAAGTTGGCAGTCGAAAAACTCTTCGGCGTACAAGTTGCGAAAGTGAACACGGTTACCTGCAAAGGTAAACTTAAGAGAATGGGTAGAAACGAAGGTTATACCCCCGACCGTAAGAAAGCGATCGTGACCTTGAAAGAAGATAGCAAAGCTATCGAATTCTTCGAGTCGTTGACTTAATCAGGAGGATAGAGAAAAATGGCTATTAAATCGTATAAACCCACCTCGGCTGGTCGTCGTTTCGTGACCGTTTTGACGAACGATGATTTGACCAAAGGTGCTAAGCCCGAAAAATCCTTGATGCACGACCAACGCAAGAGCGGCGGCCGCAACAACATGGGTAGAATTACCACCAGACACATCGGCGGTGGCAACAGAAGAAAATACCGTATCATCGACTTCAAGAGATTGAAAGACGATATTCCCGCAACGGTACACAGCATTCAATACGACCCCAACCGTAGCGCACACATCGCGCTTCTCGTTTACGCAGACGGCGTTAAGAGCTATATCCTTGCTCCCGTAGGTCTCAACGTAGGCGATAAGGTTATTAGCGGCGTAAATGCGGATATCAAAGTGGGCAACGCGCTTCCCCTTGAAAACATTCCCGTTGGTACGATGGTACACAACATCGAGCTTACCCCCGGTAAGGGCGGT
>JAZRIK010000003.1:0-10874 GCA_045645245.1 Candidatus Scatosoma sp.
TCGTAGGTGTAATTACCTGTATAGAAATCTTTTGCATAAGGGGATAAAAAGGTGCAAGCTTCATCGCGCTCGCCCCAGTTTGCGGTATAACCGCTGCTTACCTTATAGGTCACAACTTGTACGTTGCAAACGGTGCATTTACCATTGCTGTTTAAGTTGTGCGAGCAATCAGACGCGGCGGTTGCCGTTTGCGCCGATAAGCTGAAAAGGGGGAACAGCAGCGAGAGCACAAACACCGCTAAAAAAGATACGCCTGTCAGTTTTTTCATAGGTCACCTTTTGTAAAATTTCAATTATATATATTGTATCATTTTACTTTGCGTTTCGTCAATGATTTTATGCTCGGAAAGATGGTTTGTATAAGAAAATTTACCATTTTTTATGTAGAGTAGAAAAAAACAGTTGATATTCTTAAAAAAATGTGCTATACTACATAAGCAATCGAGAAAAGTTCGGTTGATAATTTGAATAAATATGGCCTTATCGTCTAGCGGTTAGGACGGCGCCCTCTCACGGCGCAAACTCGGGTTCGAGTCCCGATAAGGTCACCAAAAAGAGAGAACAGCCCTTTGGGTTGTTCTCTCTTTTTGGTCGCTCTTGTTGAGAGCGGCGAGCCCGAAGGGTTCGCGCGAGCAACGCCTGCGTTGCGCTGCCCTGCCGAGAGTTCTCGCTTGCGAGAAACGGCAGATACCCGATATAACGAATGCAACCCAACAGGGTGGCTTTTTTCATGGCGACCTTATCGGGAAAGACGAAGAACTCGACGGGTTCGGAAAATGCTTGCATTTTCTTTGAGCGTAGCGAAAGCCCCCGATAGAGTCACCAACAAAAACCTAAAGCGAACCCTTTCGTATTGAAAGGGTTCGCTTTTGCTGTGAATGGCTTATCGGGTAGTATACAAAAAAATGGAAATGGGCATACTCTATTTATTGAACGAAAAATAAAGGAGTATGCCCATGAATCCGTTTAACGAAAAACCAGGTACAATAGAAAAAGATTTTCAAAACTGGAAGCAGATGTATCCCAAGTCCTACGACAAGCGCGCCGTTGACCCTTATACGAAAACGCGTATAATACTCATGAACGGCACCGAATTTGAAGCCAACTGGTTTTCCCACCAAATGGCTCGTCACGTCAACGACAACGACTTGCGTCGCGACCTTGCGATGGCGCGTATGATTGAAAAGCAGCAACAGCTCAAAATCGGATTATTAAAGCCCGCCAACGAGAGTGTATTAGAGCACACCATCGGGTATGAACAACTCGCCGTCGATTTAACGGCGGAGCTTGCGCAGCGCGAACTCGATTGCAACGTAAAAACCGCGCTCGACTTTGCTTTGCTCGAAGATTTCGACCACTTATACCGCTATGCGAATCTTTTGGAAATGGAGCAGGGGATTGCCGCCGAGTGGCTGGTAGGCAGATACACGGAAATTATGCCCGGCCGCCCCACGATTGCGCACCATAGATGTCCGCTGGATAACGTAAAACGGTTTATCAATGCCAAAGATTCGGATACGCAAACGGTGCTTTCCACGCTGATTATCACGGCGGCGGAGCAACAAACGATGAATTACTATATGAACGTCACTCCATTTGCCTGCAACGATTTGGCGCGAAAATTATATCAAGAAATCGCGCTTGTGGAAGAAGAGCACGTCACGCAGTACGAAGCGCTGCAAGACCCCAACGCCACGTGGCTGGAAATGCTTTTATGGCACGAATATACCGAGTGTTATCTCTACTGGTCGTGTTATCAAACGGAAACGGACGCGTATATAAAGTCGCTGTGGGAACAAAACCTGATGATGGAAATTACGCACCTGCACAAGGCGGCGGAGCTTTTGAAAAAGTACGAGCGCAAATGCCCCGAAGAAGTGATTAAAGACCCGAAATTCCCCAAACCGCTTTCCTTGCACGAGAATATCGATTACGTGCGCAAAATTTTGGATACGACGGTGCAATTTACGTCGGATAAGGAAGAGTATCGCAAGATAGAATCGCTGAAAAAAGACGCGAACTTTTTCGAGTATCAAGACGTCATCAACCCAACCACGCGTATCGTGCCGTCGCACCAAGTAATTGAAACGTATATTTCCCGTCGGGGGGCGGATTATCGCTATCAAGTAGCGCCCAGCCCCGTACCCGAGCTTCGCAACCGCCGAGACGACAATACGTCGGTGGGCAGAAAGCCCAACGCCGCGGAAAGTAGCGATTTTTCGTGTAATCACGATTGTTAAACGCAAAAAAGCACAAAAAAGACCGCCTATAAGCGGTCTTTTGCGTTATTAAACGCTTGTCAATCATTTTTCGATGAAATTATTTTATCTTTTATAATTTGTTATTCACCAAGGACAGATTGAATGAGAATAAAGGTCTGCTCATCAGTATAGGAAGTAAGGCCAGCATAAAGAAGAACTTCTTCGGTGGTCATTTCGGAATCTACGTCGGTGTAGGTGAATAGTTTAAGATAAGATTCTTTTGCTGCGTCAAATCCTTTAGTACCTGCGTTAACGTAAATTTGAAGTGCGTTCACACCAGAAATTGCATAGGAAATGTAGTAGCAAGGGGAAGAAATGGTCACGTATCTCCAATATTCGTTAACACGATACTCTTCGTCAATGCCCAAGTACTCGGAAAGGCCTGCATACACTGCGTCGTACTCGTCTGCCGTGATTTTGCCGTCAGCCATAATCGTTTCACAGTTAGGTCCTTCATACTTGTTAAGATATACTGCCTGTTCGAAGCAGTCAACCTGCGTCGCCAAGATAATGGTTTGAAGGGTAGAAAGAAGATTGTACGTTTCTATAAGCTTAAGGGCTTTACCGCTAATCTGTTTTTTCGCATAGCTCATAAAAAGCATTTCTTGGCCTTGAGAGTGCGTTTCAAGCAGGTCGAAAGATTGCGTATATTCATCGTCGTTATAAATCTCGTTCATATAGTGCCCAAACTCGTGCGCAACGGTTGTAGCAGAGTCATAACCGGCACCGAAGTACGCGATGGGAAGATTTACCCCGCGAATATAGGTGACGTATGCGCCGTCATAGGTCCCCCTGAACATATTCCCATCAGCTATGAGATCGTTAAGAACGTCAGAGAAGGAAATTTGCTTGTCGGGATTAGACGTAAATGCCATATTCATCTCATCGATATAATCGTTGAACAACTTGTTGCCAAAAGCATCGCTAAAAAAGCTGTTGCTTACAACACTGTAATATGTATTGACATCTTTCTGGGTGAGATTACCGCTTGCGAGAGTGTTCCACTGAGTATAGATGGAGTTGTATATGGGAACAATGTATTCTTTTACGTACTCGACAAACTGTGCGGCGTCTTGATAAGTATAATCTCTGTCATATACGTTTTCGTACGCATATTCAAGGTAGTTGCTATAACCGAGAATTTCTGCTATACGCGTATTGTTTTCAACGAATTCGGCATACAACGTGGGAACTTGATCGCCAAAGGATGCATCGCTGATACCGTTGAATTCCAGCTCGATTGCGTC
The DNA here is from genome assembly GCA_045645245.1 of Candidatus Scatosoma sp. GTDB lineage: Bacteria > Bacillota > Clostridia > Christensenellales > Borkfalkiaceae > Scatosoma. Next base: position 3,509 of record JAZRIK010000003.1, read on the forward strand.
GTTTCTATCTTTAAGAGTTGTGTATTCTTCGTTCGCGTAAGCATTACTGTCAAAGAGGAATGCGTTAATTTCTTCTTCCGTTGCGCCTTCGAAGAAGAATTCGCGGAACATAGAATCGTACCAAGGTTGAGAAAGCGAGTAGAATTTTGCAACCAAGTCGGTATAGTAGGTTTGCATATCATTATAACGTTGTTCAAGTTGCGTGTCTCTATGATCGCAGTAGTAGAGAGTCATGGCAATAGAGTATTGCCCTTGTGCTTCAAAAATAAGGTCGCTGTACGCTTCATAGAGAGTTTCTGCAGCGGCATACGCTTCCGCGAGCGGGCCTTCTTCGGTAAGCCCGTGAAGATCGGGATCATAAGGATCAGCCGCTTCAAGGATACCGGCAAGCTCGTTGTGCTTCGCTTCGAGCAGCGCTTTGTCTTCGTCGTCAAACGTGAAGGCGAGCGTTTCAGCGTATTTGCCGTTTCCTTCGGCTAACTTTGTGCGGTTGCAGCCCTCTCTTTGGCAGTAGATGAGTCGGGATGCTTCTACAAATTCGCTCATATCGTGACCGAGAGCGTCAATCTTTTCAGTTTGTACTGTTCCACAATAGGTACATTTATTTTTGATGTTACCGGATTGCGTGCAGGTGGGGTGTTTGGTGGAAAAGTACTGATAGTCGTGTTCCAGTTGAGGAATTGCTTCTTCGGTAGTTTCACCACAGCTGCATTTGAACAGTTTATAGCCGTCTTCATCGCAGGATGCATTTACCGTTTCGTATAATACGAAATCGTGCACGTGATTAGTACAGCTTGCAATGCCGATGGACGTCGCTAACAACATTAAAAAAGCAATAATTTTTTTCATTGTTATTCTCCTTTCCTAAAATATAATTATTTTACCACACACCGAGTAGAATTGCAATAGTCGAACGGGGCGTTGTGGCTTTTTTAGAAAATTATTCTATTTTTTCTTTACGTCGGTGAGCGTGAACGAATAGTCGATATTCGAGTTGATATCCATCAGCGCGCGAACGAGTTCTTCATTCCACTCGGGATTGACGGCGATGACGGCATATTCTTCGCTGAAATGGATAGTAAGTTTGTTTACGTCGCGGTCAAAGGTCAATGCGGTAATGGTCTTTACGGCGTATTTTGTTTTCAAAAATCCAAACTGCGTGGTAAAATGTTCGCCGTCCACCACGTATTGCGAACGAACCAGCGCGCAAATGACGAATGTGATACAAAAGACGCAGATAGCGATTAAAAACGGGTATTTGATTACGTCGTAAAAATCACGAATGCCAAATTCGCTAATCCGCCAAACGGATACGATAATTCCTGCCACGCAAAGGAGCAAAACGGCGATACAAAGCCCCAGCATTAGCGGAGTAAATTTGTACGCAAAACGCTTGGCTTCTATCATTTTTTTGTTTTTCTTTTCTTGTCCCATACCGTTATTATACCACGCAATCGTCAAAAAAGCAAGGAAAAAATGCTTTTTAATTTCGCGCTTTATAAAAAATGCGTTAAAAAGCGGTTTTTTGCGCAATACACCGCCTACGCGCTTGCAAAAAACGATAAATAATAGTATAATAAAAGGGTTATGAGTACACAAATGCAGGAAAATTTATTAGAAGAACAAGCGGCGGCGGAAAGAGAACGCAAGCAGTTTATCAAAATGACGCAAACGCCGATAGCAAAGCTGGTTATTTCACTTGGCATTCCCACGATGCTCAGCATGATGGTCACGTCCCTTTATAACCTTGCCGATACGATGTTTTTATCTATGCTCGGCAACGACAGCGTGACGGCAGCGGTAAGCAATCTGCTTGCCTTGATGTCAATTATTCAGGCGGTTGGCTTTACCTTTGGTATGGGGAGCGGCGCAATCGTATCCCGTCGTTTGGGTAAGCGGGATAGACAAGGCGCAAACCAAGTGGCGTCGTCCGCATTTTTCATCGCAGCGGTGTGCGGACTGGTTATTTTCATCGGCGGCTTTTTATTTATGACGCCGCTTTTGAATTTGCTTGGCTCGCGTGAACAGCCGGTGCTGGGCTACTCGCAGGAATACGCACGCTGGATTTTAATTTCCGCGCCGTTTATGTGTATGTCGTTCGTTTTGAATAACGTTTTGCGCGCGGAAGGGAAAGCAACGCTGTCTATGGTCGGGCTGGTCGTGGGCGCAGTGATCAACGTAGGGTTAGACCCGCTCTTCATTTTTGGCGCAAATATGGGCGTGACGGGGGCAGGGCTTGCCACTTGTATTAGTCAATGTATCAGTTTCTTTATTTTGCTGCTTATGTTTTTGGCGCGCAAGACCATCGTGCGGTTGTCCGTGCGTGCGATTGCGAGAAAAATTGCCGTTTACGGCGAAATTATCGGAACGGGTTTCCCGTCCTTTTGCCGTCAAATTTTAGCAAGCTTATGCACCGTATTTTTGAATAACGCCGCATACACCTATGGCGAACTCGCCTTTGCGGGCGGCGGCGCGGCGGCGCAAGCGTCATTTGGTGTGGTACAAAAAGTATTTATGCTGGCGTTTTCTATCTCGCTGGGCATCGGGCAGGGCTATCAACCGGTTTTGGGCTACAATTACAGCGCGAAACGGTTTGACCGCGTTAAAAAATCGTATTTATTTACGCTCGGTTTTTCTACAACGCTTATGATACTTTTTGCAACGGTATGCGGAATTTTCGCGCCGCAAGTGATGAAAATATTCAGTTTATCGGAAAAAGCTACCGAGATAGGCACGCTTACCTTGCGCTTACAATGTATGGCGATGCCGTTTTTGCCCGTCAACTTTATGGCAGGGGTCACTTATCAAGTAGTGGGAAACAAGGTATCCGCAACGCTGCTTGCCGTTTCTCGTCAGGGCTTATTCTATATCCCCGCCGTGCTGATTTTGCCAAATATTTTTCAGCTTTTGGGCGTACAAATGTGTCAATCGATTGCCGATATATGCGCGTTTGTATTTGCAATTCCCTTTACGCTTATGTTCTTTAAGGGCTTAAAACGGGCGAGTGCGTAAGCAAACGAAACGGATAAAAATTCGATAGAAAATCCCATTCGCATAGGGCAGGTATGGGACGAATAATGAAAACGTGCTTTCGTTATGGACTATATTAAGAGAATTTGATTTTTGAAATCAACAAAAAGGAGTTGTTCGACAACTCCTTTTTTATTTACTTCGTTTCGTTTGCTAATTTTTGCAAGTATGCAAACCGCTCGGCGCAATCTTTTTCCGCTTGTGCAAATAGCGCTTCCGCGTCCTGCGGGTGTAAGCGCTGTAAGCTTGCAAAACGGTTTTCGCCTTGTAAAAATTCTCGCAAAGGACGGGTAGGGGCTTTGCTATCCAAAATAAACGGATTTTTACCTTGGTCTTTTAAGGCGGGGTTGTATCGAAATAACGGGAAATACCCGCATTCGACGGCTAATTTTTCTTCTTCCAAGCTTTTACTCATATTCACGCCGTGCGCAATGCAAGGGGTATAGGCGATGATCAGCGAAGTGCCTTTATACGCTTCCGCTTCCGTTAACGCCGTTAAAAATTGCGCCTTATTCGCACCGATAGACACCTGCGCGACGTACACGTTTTTATATTGCATCGCCATCAAGCCAAGCTCTTTTTTCTTGGTGCGTTTTCCGCCCATCGAGAACCGCGCAACCGCCCCAAGCGGAGTAGATTTCGACGTTTGACCGCCCGTATTTGAATACACTTCGCTATCCAAAACAAGAATATTGACGTTTTTACCCATCGCGAGCACGTGATCCAAGCCCCCGTAGCCGATGTCGTACGCCCAACCGTCGCCGCCTACGCACCAAACCGACCGTTGTTCGTCTAACCGCTGAAAATCGTACGCAAACCGCATACCCAACCCAAACTCGGCGTTGTCTTCAAAAAGTGAGCTTGCCCAAGCAGGGCCTTTGCCGTCCGCATTTACGCAGTAGGGACAATTTGGCGCGCTGCCGCCGTAGATGGACGAACAGCCGGTTGCGTTGGCGATAACGGCTTTTTCTCCAAATAGCTGGGTTAATACTTTGATATACGCCGTCTCTCCGCAGCCCGAGCAAGCGTAGGAAAATTCGAAAAGCGGCGGATAAAACTGACTTCCCTTGACGGTGTTGCGCTTTAATATACTCGTATCCGCTTTGGGGAGCTTCAACGCCTGTTCCCACGCAACGGCAAGCGGAGTGGTCAATTCTTCTGCGGGCGTCATTACGAGCGCTTTTTCCTTGGCAGGGCAAACGTTGGCGCACACACCGCAGCCCATACAATCGAGCGGAGATACGCGAATGGTGAATTGCGCGGTTTTTATACCTATTGCGGGAATGGTTGGAAAGGATAAATTTTCGCTGTGCTCATTTGGAATGGCGAACGGACGAATACACGCGTGCGGGCACACGAACGAGCATTGCGCGCATTGAATACAGTTGCTCTCAATCCATCTGGGCAGCAGCAACGGCGCGCCGTGTTTTTCCAGCTTTGAACTGCTCGTTGGATACGTTCCGTCGGCGTTGAACGCGGACACGGGTAGCCCGTCGCCTTGTAAATTGAGCATCGGGCGCATAAAATTTTGATAATATTGATGGTCGTCGGACGGATGTTTTTTTTGCACTTTTAGCGAAGTATTTTCCAAAACCCGCAAAGGGATTTCTCTTATTGCCGTTTGCGTGCGGTCGATGGCTGTATGGTTGCTTTGCACAACCGTTTCGCCTTTGCTTAAAAAGGTCGCTTTTACTTTTTCTTTTAACTTTTCTACCGCTGTTTCATAGGGGAGCAGGCGTGGATTAAGATAAAAAAACGCGGCTTGCATTATCGTACTCGTTCTACCGCTCAAACCGCACTCGCGCGCAATTTTCGTCGCGTCGATTACGAAAAAGCGTAAGCGTTTTTCACATATTTGCTTCGCAACCGATTGCGGAATATTGTTTGCGATTTCTTCGTCCGTTTCCCAAGGACAGTTTAGTAAAAATATCCCGTTTTCCTTCGCGCCCTTTAACATATTTAAGCGCGTTAAATATGAAGGATTATGGCAAGCGGTAAAATCGGCGCGGTCAATCAAGTATTCGGCGTAAATAGGTTTTTCGTCAAACCGCAAATGCGACACCGTGATTCCGCCCGACTTTCGCGAATCGTATTGAAAATACCCTTGCACGTATAAAGGCGTATTTTCGCCGATGATTTTGATAGAATTTTTGTTTGCGCCCACGCTGCCGTCCGAGCCAAGCCCATAAAATTTGCAGGCGTAAGCACTGGTAGAAATACCGTAAGGCAGCGATGGGCAGGAGAGCGAAGTGAAATGCCTATCATCGTCAATGCCCACCGTAAAGTGATTTTTCGGTTCAGCCAAAGTTAAATTTTGAATAACGGCATACGCCATATCGGGCGTAAATTCTTTACCGCCTAAACCGTATCGCCCGCCTACTACTTTTATATGCGTTTTGTTGGCTTGGAAAAGTGCAGCGCATACGTCTTTGTATAACGGCTCGCCGTCTGCACCTGCTTCTTTCGTGCGGTCGAGTACGGCAATTTTTGTGCAACTTGTCGGAATTTTCGATAAAAACGTTTCACTGTCAAACGGTCGGTAAAGTCGTACTTTTATCAGCCCGATTTTTTCGTTTTTCTCGTTTAATTTCTCAATCAACTCGTACATGGTACCCGCGCCGCTGCCCATCATCACGATAACGCGATCGGCGTCCTGCGCCCCAAAATAATCAAATAAATCGTATTTTCTACCGCAAAGCTGCGCAAGCTTTTTCATCGTTTCTTGCACGATAGCAGGCAAAGCGGCGTATCTATCGTTCGCCGCCTCGCGGTTTTGAAAATATACGTCTCCGTTTTGCGCCGTTCCGCGCTGCACAGGGCTATCGGGCGATAACGCACGCTGTCGAAAATGCTCTATATCCGCTTGGTCAATTACGGATAACAGCTCGTTTTCTTCAAACGCCTGCACCTTACAAGTTTCGTGCGAAGTGCGAAAGCCGTCGAAAAAGTGCAAAAAAGGCACTTCGCTTTTCAGTGTTGCCGCGTGCGCAATCAAGGCAAAATCCATCGTCTCTTGCACGGACGAAGAGCAAAGCATTGCAAATCCGCTGGCGCGCACCGCCATTACGTCTTGATGGTCGCCAAAAATATTCAGCGCGTGCGTAGATAACGCCCGTGCGCTTACGTGAAAGACGGTGGGTAATAATTCGCCTGCAATTTTATACATATTCGGCAGCATCAGCAAAAGCCCTTGGCTGCAGGTATAAGTGGTCGCAAGCGCCCCGCAAGTGAGCGCGCCGTGCAATGCGCCTGCCGCGCCGCCTTCCGATTGCATTTCATGCGTTTGCGGGATAGCCCCAAAGGCGTTTGGTTTACCGTTTGTGGACCAAATATCCGCCTGCTCCGCCATCGGCGTAGAAGGTGTGATGGGATAGATGATAATTAGCTCGCTTAAAGCGTAAGAAACGTAGCTTGCTGCCCCGTTTCCGTCAATGGTAATCGTTTTCATATTATACAGTATTTCCTTTTGCGATAAAAAATTGCAAGTAAAAGTAATTTTTGTAAAATATAAAACTTTATTTATAAAGAGTTGACAACAGGATAAAAAACATGATATAATCATTTTAACATTCAAAAGAGGCAACTTATGAAAAAGTTTTTATTGATTATTTGCGCATTTATAATTGCAACCGCAACGCTTGCGGCTTGTCAGCCCGATGAAGGAACTTGGTTCCCTGATACGAGCGGCTCTTCCAGCTCTTCGAGTTCTTCAAGCTCTTCGTCGTCGAGTTCTAGCGATTCCAACGATCCAAATGACCCGAACAACGATAGCGGTTGGACGGACTGGATTCCTATTCCCTAATGCAAATAAAGTCTTTTCGTGAATATGCGGAAAGACTTTTTTGATGTAAAAATTCCGTGCTCGCGTATTGCATTTTTTATAAAATTGTGTTATACTTAAAAAGAGAGGTGCTTATATGTTAGATTGTATCGTAATCGGTAGCGGGCTTGCGGGCATTTCCGCGGCGCTTACCTTGCAGGCGAATGGAAAAAGCTGTCAAATTTTTGGCAGTAAATCGCTTTCCGAAAAAATTGAAAAGGCGGAAGAAATCCGCAATTATCCGGGGCTTTCCTGCGTGAGCGGAAAGGATTTTTCCGCGGCGCTCAAAGCACAGTTAAACCAAGCAAATATCGACGTAATCGAAGAAAAGGTGTCGGGCGTGTACGCGTTGAACGGAAAATTTGGCGTTGCTACACAGCAGGGCGGCTACTATGAAAGTAAGACGGTTATTTTATCTTGCGGGGTCGAATCGGTGAAGCTGATCGACGGGGAAACGGACTATTTAGGCAGGGGAGTAAGCTATTGCGCGACCTGCGACGGATTTTTATATAAGGG
>JAZRIK010000004.1:0-9682 GCA_045645245.1 Candidatus Scatosoma sp.
CTTAAAATCCCTCGGTTTAACGACCGTGCCGGTTCAAGTCCGGCCAGCGGCACCACAAAACCCCAAAACCTTGAAAAAGGTTTTGGGGTTTTGTATTGATTCCTGTAATTTGGACAAACTTGTATCCACGAGCCGTCACTCTAAATATAAGTTAAACCGCAGCTTAAACTTTTTTAAGTGGAAGATACCATAAAAAGGACAGGATATAGCCGAATATCTATTCCTTTTCTATATTCTTTAATATCGTTGCGGTTTTTTACTATACTTTTATAACGACCTTATCCCCGTCGGCACTCGCTACGTCAACGAAAACGAAATGCCCGTTTTCCTTGATATATTTTTTCAAAGCTTGATGCATCATCGGTAATGCATCGACGAACGGCTCTATCTCTACACCGCCGTATTTTTTGATTTGCTTGATTATAAATTTGGATTTGAATAAGGACGTAGGCAACCAGAATTTTAACCCCACTCCTTTACTCTCTTTGATATATAATTTCATACTATTCTACTACAATAGACACCCTGTCGCCATCAGCCGATTCCACTTCAACCAGCTCGCCGATAACGCCCGCTTCAACCATCATAAATATTTGATTAAAGTCAATGTTTTTCAAAAAAGCTTTGCCGTTGATATTCGGCAATTCCGCGCCTGTATCCAAACATAATTTAATGATAGATAAGGGCAAGTTTATCTTAATTTTATCCCCATCGGCGCTTAAAACCTTAATTTTCAAAAGCATTGCGTTTATATCTTTGCGCTCGCTCTCAGCCGCAACCTTGGTTTGCACAGTCTCTCTTCCTAATAACTCGTCTAACGATACGTTGAATATATCCGCCAGTATGGGAAGAATCGATATATCGGGCGCGGACAAGTCGTTTTCCCATTTGCTCACAGCTTGGGCGCTTATATTTACTTTTTCCGCGATATCTTCTTGTTTTAATTGCAAGTTCTTTCTCAATCTTGCCAATCTCTTTCCAAACGTTTCTTGCATAATTTTTTTCTCCATTCTTTGAATTATATTTTATTGTTTAGACGGTTTACCGTCTTTTTAATTATATTTTATCACAATACGACGGCTTTTTCAACAGACGAATGGTTGTTTTTGCTAACCGATTGATTGTTTATTATACAACCAATGGTTGAATTATACGGTTATATTGCGCTTTTTATGCGTCTTGACAAGCTTGTGCGTAATAACGAAATTATTAAAAACCGCCCAAAACAAATACGGTTTTGGGCGGTTTTATGACAAATTTTACAATAAATAGTACGGCAATTCTTCACCAAGCAAGCAAGTGATAAAACCGTTCTTTTTCTTGGCTTTGCATTGCTTTTTAACCGTCTTTTTAACGGTTGCGGTTGCGTTTTCAATAGGCGCAATCAGCTTTTCCGTCACTTCCTGTGCAGGTGCGGCGATTACGTGACTGTTTTGCATATCCGGCGCGTCCGTTTTTACCTTTGAATATCCGTTGTTTTCTACTCTTTTCATTGCATTTTTACCGATTGACATTATTGATAATCTCCTTTGCAAGTTGTTTATATTCCATAGCGCTCCTGCTCGTCTTTTTGAATTCGACCACAGGACGGCTGCTATCTTGCGCCCATTCTACCGCACTATCCACGCGGATATACGTATCGAACAGCGTCACGCCGTCCAGCGCTTGCAGCGTTTCCAGCGTTTGCTTGAAGTATTTTTTCCGTTCGTCCGCTTTGGTAATGGCAATCCCCAAAACATTGAGCTTGGGATTGATTTTTTGTACTTGATTGCAAAATTCAAACATATTTGCAAGCCCGAACAAGCCCCAAGGGCTCGCTTCCACGGGAATTATCACGTGGTCGGCTACGCACATAATATTCATCACCCAGCCGCCGAGCGTGGGGGGCGAATCGATGAGCACGTAATCGTAATACCCTTTCGCGCAAACCGTTTCCAGGCACTTTGTCAGCACCCATTCTCTTTGCCATTTGGTAAACAAATCGAACTCAATCGAGCTCATCAGCGAAGAAGACGGAACGATGTCCAAGCCGTCGATATGCGTATGCGCGATAAAGCTTGTAATATCCTTTTCTTCCTTAACCGCCGTATGAATGGTTTTACCGCTTTGCGCAAATTCTAACGCCTGTTCTTCGTCAAAATACGAGATAGTCAGGTTCATTTGCATATCGCCGTCTATCATCAGCACTTTGTACCCGTCTAACGCCAACGCGCAGCCCACGTTCGAGCAGGTAGTCGTTTTACCGCTGCCCCCTTTATTGTTTGCAAAAGCGATTATTTTCGTTTTACTCATTTTCTTATTCCTTTGTAATTTTTTACAGCAGCCACGTATCCAAATTTTTCGTTGCAGGCGTCGCTTGCTTTATTATCGGCTTTTCTATCTTTTTAATCGGCCTTGCGCCTTCGTCCTGTTGCAAAAACGCCGCCAAATCGGCGATGCCTTCCCCCGTAATAGAACTAACGGGGAATATTTTTTTACACCCAGCCAGTTGCAGCCATCGTCTAACCCGCTCCACGTTCGCGTCCGGCTTGTCGATACCCGTAATAATCCCGATGGTTTCGCGGTTGACCATACTCGTTAAACAGGGCGAAAAAATGGAATACGGCTCGTTTGCCGACAGCACCAGCCCCACTACGTCCGCTTCGTACGCGTAAAGCGCCAACGCGCCGCTCGTTTCCCTGCGTTCGGTATATTCCCCAGGGGTGTCGATAACGGTATCCATATAATTGACGTACTGCGTTTTATAATATTTAATTTCTTCACCGCGCAGAGCCTGCGTTAAAGTGGTTTTCCCCGCCGCTACTCTGCCAAGCAACATTAATTTTTTCATTAGGTTTTCGTTAAATCGCAGCAGGTATAACCCAGCTTATTGATGAAATATTCTCTAATTGCCGTAAACGCCGCTTCCACCGACGAAACGCTGCCCGTGATAATCAGCGTGCCCGTAAATCTATCCACAAAGCCGATGTCTGCGCCCGACGATTTCATAGCAATATCCGCCGCGATGACCGCGCTTTCGTACGGGATTACCGTCAATACGCCGATTGCGCTTTTCGTATAGTCCGTTTGCGGGTCTAAACCAAGCTTGGTGTACAGCGTTTCCCCAGGGTTTGCGATGATATGACAAAGGGTAATTTGTTTACCGGGAACAAATTCTTGAATAATGGTCATTTTATCTTGTAATTGCATACTCTTTTCTCCTATTTAACCGCCGATTTGGCATTTCAAACCGCTTTCTTGCGCCACGCTTAATAGATACTCCATCTTTTCCTTGGACGGCGGTTGAACGTCTTGCAGCGCATAGCTTCTGTTCAGCCCTGCATATTTATCCTGTCCCAAGCGATGATAAGGCAATAAATGATGCTCTTCTACGCTCGGCAAACTCGCCGCAAATTTCGCAATCGCTTTAATTTCTTCCGCGCTATCGTTAAAACCAGGGATAACGGGCGTTCTAATAATCAGCTGCACCCCGCTTTGCGCAATTTTCTTCGCGTTTTCTAAAATTACGCGATTGTCCGCGCGGGTGTATTCTTTATGCTTTGCAAAATCCATATGCTTGATATCCAGCAGATACAAATCTACGTACGGCAAAATGGACGCAATTACGTCAAACGACGCGTACGCGGTTGATTCCACCGCCGTATGTAAGCCGTTTTCCTTGCAGGCACGAAGTAAGTCGCGCGCAAACTCGGGTTGCGCTAAAATTTCACCGCCCGATAACGTAATTCCGCCGCCGCTCCTGCGATAATACGGCATATCGGCGAGCAGCTCGGGTAAAATTTCTTCCACCGTCACGTCCTTGCCTACGATCTTCTCTTTGCCGTTTTCTTGCATCGTTTGTATTTCATACGACTGCGATTCGGGATTACAGCACCACGCACAACGCATATAACAGCCCTTAAAAAAGACGATGGTGCGTATTCCCGGTCCGTCGTGGATCGAGAAACGCTGTATGTTAAAAATTCGTCCTTTGGTGTTGTATATACTCATACGATGATTTGCCTTTTTCTATGTTTTTTATCTTAAAATCCTTGCTCGGTGCGGTTGATAATATCGTTTTGCAAAGAACGGGAAAGCGTTGTGAACAACGCGCTGTATCCCGCCACGCGCACTACGAGCGTCTTATATTTTTCAGGGTGTTGCTGCGCGTCTAACAGCGTTTCTTTCGTCACTACGTTAAATTGCATATGCATACCTTTTTGGTCGAAATACGAACGAATCAACGCCACGAATTTGGTCAAGCCAGCCATTCCCGACAGTGCGGACGGGTGGAATTTTTGGTTGAGCAGCGTACCGTTGCTCGCCACGCATTGTTCCAGCCGTGCCACCGAATTCGCCGTTGCCGTAGGTCCTTTTTTATCTCTGCCCGACGCAGGGCCGATACCGTCCGCAATCGGCGTGTAAGCAAGCCGCCCGTCAGGCGTAGCCCCCGTTTGCGCACCCAACGGCACGTTCGCCGATACGGGATATAACCCTGCTTGGAATACGCCGCCGCGCGGGTTTTTATACTTTTCTACTTCTTTTGTATATGTGTTCGCTACGTCGCGCGCGAACATATCCGCTTCGTAAATATCGTTGCCGTATTTTGGACAGGTTTCGTCAATTAAGCGTTTGATTTCTTGGTATCTCGCCTTTTGTTCTTGCGAAAGCGAGCCTTCCGCCACTTCTTGATAAATGGTACGAACGGTTTCTTCGTTGAGTTCCACCCCTTGCTTTGCAAGCGTACAAGCCACTTCGCAGGTGATTTTTTCCGCCGCAGCGCTATCAAGCGGGTATCCAAAATTCGCCTTTAACGCGTCGCGCAGCTCTTTGAGCGTCGTCTTTTTCTCTTCAAATACCAGCTGTTTGATAGCGAGCAAGCCGTCGGTATTATTTGCGATACCAAACCCCTGCGGGCCCGTAAAGTTATATACCGCGCCCCCTTCCTGTAAGGATTTACCCCTGCCGATACAGTCTTCTACCATACACGATTGAAAGGGCAAGGGACATCTCGTCGCGTGCGCCATATCGATTGCGTTGTTGGCGTTTACGAGTAATTTGATAAAATAGCTTTGCTGCGTTTGATAAGCGTTATAAAATTCTTCAAACGTTTGCATTTGCGCCACGTCACCCGTTGCAGGACCGATTTGCACGCCCTTATCCACGCCGCCGGAAAATGCTAATTCCATAGGACGGCACATATTAAAGAACGCGGCGTCGTGCCAACCGTCCGTTTTTCCGCCCTTTTGCGGTTCTACGCAGCCGATAATACAATAATCGCGCGCGTCTTCCAAAGAAAGTCCCCTTGCCATAATGGACGGAATAATAATTTCGTCGTTATAATACGCAGGCAAACCCGTGCCTAATCTCGTCAAAGCCGCCGCCTTGACAAGTAAGCTTTCGGGCGAGCCGTTCCATACGCGAATGGAAATAGACGGCTGGGGCAAGGGTACGTGCATAGCCGCTTCCAAACACATATACGACAAATCGTTGGTGGCGTCTAAACCATACGCATTTTGCCCGCCGACAATCAGGTTTTGGAACATACCGTAGCCCGCGAACCCGTCCGCCGAGCCGGCGTCGCGCACTTTGTTGATGTCGTTGAGTTTTACCCAAATACAATCGATCAATTCCTGCGCTTGTTCAAGCGTAATTTTCCCGCTTTGTATATCCTTTTTATAGAATGGATACATATATTGATCGAAACGGCCGGGAGAAATGGAATGCCCGCTCGATTCTATCTGCAATAACAGCTGTACAAACCAAAACGACTGACACGCTTCGTGGAAATCCCGCGCGCCGTATTCGGGTACGCGCGTACAGTTGCTTGCAATTTTTTCAAGCTCTTCTTTCCGCGCCGCATTCGTTTCCGATTTTGCCATATCGCTCGCGAGCGTTGCATACCGTTTTGCGTAGGCAATAACCGCTTCGCAGCTTTCCATAACCGCGTTTAAGAAGTTGGCTTTGCGTACGTATTCGGCATCGCTTACGTCCAAGGCAGATAAAGCCGCTTGCGTTTCTTCCATAATGCCGCGATAACCGATTTTTAACACCTTTTCGTAGTTCACGTTGACGTGCCCGATACCGTTATAGAAATAATTGCCGGGCGTGAAAATACCGTGCTTTACAAACGCGGCGTATGCTTCGGGCGACATATTCGATTTCGCCAAATCGCTGGTGGTTTTTCCTTTCCAGTAGGGATAAACCGCTCTTAAATCCGCCTTCGTTTGCTCGCTGATATAAAAGGGGTCCGCCGCACGCGTCGCCACCGTATCAAACTCCGCTTCCAGCCATTCGTACGAATATTCCGGGAATACCTGACAGCCGCGCGGCGCAAGCGTTGCGCTGCCGACGACCAACTCCCCTTCGCGGATAATAATAGGAATATTTTTCAAAATATGCGCAAAAGCCGCGCTGCGCCGCCGAATAATCGGCAAACCTTCGCTCGCTTGATAGCTTTCCGTAATTAATTTACCGCGGGCAGCTTCGATTTCCGGCATTTTCGCGTATAAATCGTCTATTAATTTGTCAATTCTCGCGCTTTTTTCTATAACGAATTTGATAGTTTCCATACCTGATAACCTTTTATGTTATATCTGTCCCCAAAGCTCTTCGTGCGGTGCGGCAATAACCGAGTACGACGACAGCATACCCGACGTTTTTGCATAGTTTGCGCCCGCGTCAATCGCCGCCGTGACGTCGCCTACTTCGCCCGTTATCATAATAACGCCCTTTCCGCCCATTCCGCGGGAAACGCGCAGGTCGAAAATTTCCACTCTCGCCGTTTTTACCGCAACGTCCGCCGCCTTGATAGCCGTCGCCGCCGAGAACGTTTCCAACAAGCCCAACGACCCTTTTTTCGCCGTCGTTTGCGTGCCGAATAACGCGGTAATTACTTGCTCGTCAATTCTACCCATTACCGAACAGTCGATAACGTAATTTTCAAATTTCGTGCGCACGTGATCCACCGCCGCTTGTACGTTGGAGATGGAGCCCGTCAAAATAATTTCGTATTTCCCCGGGCACGCAGGATGCGCGGATACCATTTCCACGCCCGCGCTTTTAAGCGCCGCGTCCGTTGCTTCTACCCCTTTGGGAATGCTTTTTAATTCTATTACACCTACCGACTTAAACATAACTATTTACCTTATCTATCCTAATTTTATCGCCGTTCACCGTCGCCACGCCCGCTATACTTGCGTGCTGCGCAATCGACAGCCCGTTTGCGCTTTGGGCGATTACGTCGCCCTTATTGACCCTCGCGCCGTCTTGCACCGCCGCTACGCTGGGTGCGCCGATATGGTGTTTGAGTGCAATTTCCACCCGCTCAAAATCGGTCGCTTCGCCCTTGAATGCAGGCAATTTATCAAATGCCGCAACGCCCAGCACGCTCGCCCAACGCTCGGACGGTATCATACGGTATTCGCGCTCCGCCGTCACTTCCACGTCCGTTTTCGCGATAAAGCGCATTCCGTTTTTTGCAAGCAACGCTTTATATTCGTTGATGACTGCTTTGGGCGAAATGCCTTGACAGCAAGCGAGTGTTTCGCAAATTCCGCAACCGCAGCAAAGAGTAGCGGCAAGCACCATTTCCGGCATAATTTTCGCCGCGCCTTTTGCCGTGCGCACCATTTTATGCGGCTCTAACGGATAGCCAAGCAAGCCCCTTGGGCATAAATCGGTGCATCGCGTACATTGACAGCACGCCGTTTCCGCGCGCGCTATCGATTTTTCTCCGTCTATCCGCTTGCTTTCCACCGCGCTGCAATTACGCGGCAAAATCAGCAGCCCTTTGGTCGTTTTCGTCACGACCGCTATGTACGGATTTATGATTTTCCCCATCGACGGTCCGCCGTCTATTACGACGTGATCTTGTGGGATTGTAATCGAATTTTTTTCAAACAGGTCGGCAATCGATACCCCGATAGGGACTTTCGTCACGATGGGATTAGGGATATTCCCTGCGATTGTCAGCCATTTCATAGTGACGGGCGCAGCAAACTTAACCGCCGCCGCTACGTTATACAAGGTTTCTACGTTGAATACGATAACGCCTGCCGTAATCGGCAAATTTCCAGGGCGCACTACTCTGCCGGTGGCTTGATAAATCAAACTGATTTCATCGCCCATCGGATAGACGTCGGGTAAAACCTTCAAACGTATATTTTCGGCAAGCGCCGTGTTGTCCGCCCATCCCAATCGGTTTGCCGTATGCGCTTTGACGCACAGCAGCGCAAGCGGAATTTCCGCCTGCTTTAATACCGCTTGAATGCCCGCAAGCACCATCGGCAATTCACGAAGCAGCAAATAATAATCGGTATAAAGTAAGGGTTCGCATTCTGCGCCGTTGACGACAAGCAAATCTGCCCCTTGCGCTAATTTTGCGTAAGAGGGAAAACCTGCCCCGCCTGCACCGACGATACCTGCTTGTTGTAATTGTTGCTTAAAATCCATACGAAATACCTGCTTTTCGTGCTATATACGTTCTATCCTTAATCGACGATACCTACGATCACTGCGTCGCAGGGTGCGTTCGTATTATTCAACGCCAAACGCGCGGAGCTGCCCGTAGTGATGAGTACCGTTTCGTCGATACCTGCGCCTACGCTGTCCACTGCAATTAAATATTCCCCTGTTAATTGATTGTTTTTGATCAGCTCCACTTCCATAAATTTCGAGCCCACCAACGCTTCTTGTTTTCTCGTGGAAACAATGTTCCCTCTAATAATACCTTTTAACACTTTTTTACTCCTTAACGATCTGTACTTTACAGCCGTTGCCGATGCCCGTTGCATTTGCATCGTCCGTATCTACGTGCATTTCCAAGCGGAAATCCTTATGCACGCGCACTTGTACGTCGTACCATCTCGTACGCCGTTTCCCCGCCACGTCCACCGTGACGAAATCTCCGTCCTTTACGTTAAATTTACTTGCGTCCGACGGCGACATATGGATATGTCTGTTTGCGATAATACACCCTTCTTTTAAGCGTACTACCCCTTTTGGTCCGATAATGGTAATTGCCGCCGAGCCCGCCAAATTCCCCGATTCGCGTACGGGCGGTTTTACCTTTAACACGTACGAGTCGGTTGCGGAAATTTCCACCTGCGATTGTTTTCTAAGCGGTCCTAACACGCGCACGTTTTCAATCGGGCGCAAGGACGGACCGACGATGGTTAATAATTCCTTGCAAGCATATTGACCCGGCTGCGATAAGTCCTTAAAGGGCGTTAACTCGTACCCAGCGCCAAATAACGTTTCTAAATCCGCTTGATTAAGATGAATGTGCCGATTAGACACACCCACGGGTACGTCGTTGCCAAGCGATACCGGCTCGCCGTCCATATCCGCGAGAATTTTTTTGACCATTTCTGCAATTTGCGCACTTGAAAATTCCATAATCCTTCCTTTCCTATCCAAAACGACGGTTTTTGCCCGCCTTTTTCTCTTTTTTGGTATTGAAAAACCCCCGTAATACCTAAAAACGCGTTTTAGGTATTACGGTCGTCCTTGCAAATAATAAACGAATAAAATTATTTAATAGCAGGAAGAAGTTTTTCAACGTCTGCGTGGGGTCTGGGGATTACGTGCGTTGCGATTACTTCGCCAAGCGCCGTTGCAGCCGCCGTACCAGCTTCTACCGCTGCTTTTACTGCGCCTACGTCGCCGCGTACCATTACGCTTACCAAACCGCTACCGATCT
>JAZRIK010000005.1:0-3605 GCA_045645245.1 Candidatus Scatosoma sp.
CTTGTAATTCCTTTAAGAAATCCGCGCCCGAAGTGGGGGCGACGTCGCGCCCGTCCGTGAATGCGTGGATATAAACGTTGTCAAGCCCTTCCTTTTTCGCCATTTCGATAAGCGCGTACAAGTGCTCGGTATGGCTGTGTACGCCGCCGGTGGAAACAAGACCGTAGAGGTGGAGCTTTTTGCCGTTTTCTTTTGCGGCATGCATAGCGCGAAGAAGCTCGGTATTCTTAAAGAATGCGCCGTTACGAATATCCTTCGTGATTTTCGTTAAATCCTGATAAACGATTCTGCCTGCGCCGATATTCAAATGTCCAACCTCGCTGTTGCCCATTTGACCGTCGGGAAGACCTACGGACATACCGCTTGCGCCAAGTTGCGCAGAAGGGTATTCCTCTTTTAATGCGTTGACGAACTTGCTTCCGTCCACAGCGATTGCGTTGCCGACCGCCGAGGGGTTAATGCCGTAGCCGTCCATAATAATTATGGCATAAGGTTTTTTCATTTTTCTATCTCCTAAAAAGCAAAATGAAAGGGGCAGGTATGCGATGAACGATAAACTACCCCTTACTTTTTACAAATAAAACTTATTTATCGAAGTTGACGATTGCCGCAAAATCGGGGGCTTTGAGCGATGCGCCGCCGATAAGTCCGCCGTCGATTTCTTCCATCGCCATAAGCTCTTTGCAGTTTCCTGCGTTCATACTGCCGCCGTATTGAATGCGGAGTGCGCTTGCGCATTTCGGGCAGAACATTTCGCCAACCGTTTTACGGATAAAGCCGATGGTTTCGTTCGCTTGCGCTGCGGTAGCCGTTTTACCCGTGCCGATTGCCCAAACGGGTTCGTATGCGATCACGATTTTGGTGACGTCTTCGATGTCTTTCAAGCCGTCGCGGATTTGCGTAGCCAAAACTTCTTCCGTTTTGCCCGTTTCTCTTTCTTCTAACGATTCGCCGATGCAAACGATAGGGGTAAGCCCTGCTTTGATTGCGGTAAGCGTGCGCTTATTTACCGTTTCGTCCGTTTCGCCGAAATATTGTCTGCGTTCGCTGTGGCCGATGATAACGTATTCTACGCCGTATTCGAGCAGCATTGCCGCGGAAGTTTCGCCCGTATATGCGCCTTTTTCCGCAAAGTGTACGTTTTCTGCGCCGAGCTTAATATTCGTGCCTTTGAGCGCTTCGCTCACTGCGGGAATATCGATTGCGGGAACGCAAACTACCACGTCGCAATTTGCTTCTTTTACAAGGGGAGCGATTGCGTTAACGAGTGCTACGCCTTCTTTGGCGGTGTTGTTCATTTTCCAGTTGCCTGCAATAATAGGTTTTCTCATGTTCATTTTTCCTTTTTTGTTTTTAATAAATGCTTATTCTACGTCGTTCAAGCAAGCGATACCGGGAAGAACCTTACCTTCGAAAAGTTCAAGCGACGCGCCGCCGCCCGTGGAGATATGGCTCATTTTGTCCGCAAAGCCGAGTACTTGTACAGCCGCTGCGCTATCGCCGCCGCCGATAATGGTGGTTGCTTTGCCGCAAACGTCGGCAAGCGCTTGTGCAACCGCTTTCGTGCCTTCTGCCAAGATGGGGTTTTCAAATACGCCCATAGGGCCGTTCCAGATAACCGATTTTGCGTTTGCAACTACTTCTGCGAACAATTTCTTGGTTTCGGGACCGATGTCAAGCCCCATCATATCCGCGGGGATATCCATCGAAGGCACAACCGTCGTTTCAATGGGTGCGTCGATGGGGTTAGGGAATTCGTAAGCGGCAACCGTATCTACGGGAAGAAGAATTTTCTTGCCAAGTTTAGCCGCTTTTTCAAGCATTTCGTTGCAATATTCAATTTTTTCGTCGTCAACGAGCGAAGTACCGATAGAGCCGCCTTGCGCTTTCAAGAAGGTGTAAGCCATACCGCCGCCGATGATGAGCGTATCGCATTTTTCAAGCAAGTTGGAGATAACGTTGAGCTTGTCCGCAACCTTTGCGCCGCCGAGAATCGCAACGAAAGGACGTTCGGGATTTTCAAGCGTGTCCGCCATTACGGAAAGTTCCTTTTCAATCAAGAAACCGCAAGCCGCCGTTTTTACGAGCCCTTCTTCCACGATACCAGCCGTAGAAGCGTGCGAACGGTGCGCCGTACCGAATGCGTCGTTTACATATACTTCGCAGTAGCTTGCGAGCGCTTGCATAAATTCGGGGAATTTCTTTTCTTCGCCCTTATGGAAACGCAAATTTTCCAAAAGTACGCATTCGCCTTCCTTGCAAGCGGCAACTTTTGCTTTCGCGTCTGCGCCGATAACGTCGCTTGCAAATGCCACTTTGCCGTCTAAAAGTTCGTTTAATCTTGCGGCAACGGGTGCAAGCGTAAGCTTTTTAACGTCCTTTTTCGCTTTTTCGAGCGCTTCTGCCGTAGCCGCAGCTTGTTCGCTTTCGGGGAGAGCGGCAATTTTTGCCTTTTCCTTTTTGTTGAGTTCAAGCTTGTCGTCGAAAACGTTATGCGGTTTGCCCATATGCGAGCAAAGCACTACTTTCGCGCCTTGTTCCATCAAATATTTGATGGTGGGAAGCGCACCGATGATACGGTTTTCGTCCGTAATAACGCCGTCTTTCATAGGAACGTTGAAATCGCAGCGGACAAGTACTTTTTTGCCTTTTACGTCAACGTCTTTTACCGTCTTTTTGTTCATAATCTAAATCGCTCCTTGCGTTAAATTTTTTCGTCCTTATATATAATACCCGTTTTTTTGCCATTTGTCAACTTTTTACAAAAATAATCGAAAAAAACTTTCGCAAGCTTGACGAAAACTTTTGCGTATGGTATAATACCATAAGGAGTATCATCGTGAAGAAATGTAAAATTACCGTGCTCAAGCGCGTAGAACACGCCGACTTGATGGAAAAATACGAAAATCCCATATCCCACGCCTGCGATATAAAAATAGGGCAGGTATGGATTTGTGAGAATGCAACCCGCCCCGACGGGCTTTGCGAAAGCGCGTGGGAGAGTATGCGTCCGTTTTTGGAAGTTTTAGCAAACGGCGGCGGCAATTTCTACGACGGCTGGATGAAAAATCCGCACTCGGCGATGATTTCCTGCTACGACGGCTTTCGCCCCGTGAGCTTTTATATCGAAACGATAGACGAATAAACACAAGAGAAAAAAAGGAGTACAATTATGAGCAGAGCGGATGAAATTTTCGTGCAGAATATGAAAGAGATTATGGAAAACGGGTTTTGGGATACCGACCTTGCCGTGCGCCCCAAATGGGAAGACGGCACGCCTGCGCACACCGTTAAAAAATTCGGGATTGTGAATAGGTACAACCTGCAAGAAGAATTCCCTATTTTAACCATTCGCAGAACGGCGTTTCGTTCGTGCGTTGATGAGCTCCTTTGGATTTGGCAAAAAAAGAGCAACAACGTCAAGGATTTGAACTCGCATATTTGGGATAGCTGGGCGGACGAAACGGGTTCGATCGGTAAGGCGTACGGCTATCAGCTTGGCGTAAAACATAAGTACAAGGAAGGGGAGTTCGACCAAGTAGACAGGGTGCTGTTCGATTTGAAAAACAACCCTGCAAGCCGTCGTATCATGACGAATATTTACA
>JAZRIK010000006.1:0-5631 GCA_045645245.1 Candidatus Scatosoma sp.
GGTGTGCTGATAGGAACTTTAGCTGTGGGTATTTTGTCTGTTTAAGCAGTAATGCTCTTTTGGAATGTCTTCTTAAAAATCGCAAATAAAGTATAAAGTAAATAATTGATTTTTATAGATAGCTATGCTACGAGAAATCAATAATTTTCATAAAAAGCTTTGAACAAAAAAGTTCAGGGGCTTTTTTCTTTTGTCTATGTGTTTCCTGCCCGCAAGCGGCATATAAACAAAAAAAGTTTGCTTAAAAAATCGATTACCCCCTTGCAAAACGAAGGGAAATGTGTTATACTTAAAAGAGTAAGAAGTACGCAAAGGAGAAAACCGTGGCAAAATTATATTTTAAGTACGGCGCAATGGGCTCGTCGAAAACGGCAAACGCACTCATCACAAAGTTTAATTACGAAGAACGGGGTATGAAGGTATGGCTGATTAAGCCGTCAATCGACGTGCGCGACGGGGCGGACGTAGTGCGTTCGCGTATCGGCTTGCAAGCAAGCGCGGATATTATCACGCCGGATAAAAATCTATTTGAAGAATATCAAAACCATCTCGATTGCCACGTGATTATCGCGGACGAATGTCAATTTTTCCTTGCCGACCAAATCGATCAGCTGCGGGACATCGTGGATAAATTACATATTCCCGTACTGTGCTACGGACTCCGCACCGATTTTAGAACGCATTTGTTTGAAGGGAGCAGAAGATTATTTGAAACGGCGGATTCTATCCAAGAAATCAAAACCATTTGCACGTGCGGTAAAAAGGCGATTGTCAACGCGCGTA
Organism: Candidatus Scatosoma sp.; assembly: GCA_045645245.1. GTDB lineage: Bacteria > Bacillota > Clostridia > Christensenellales > Borkfalkiaceae > Scatosoma. The sequence continues at coordinate 784 of JAZRIK010000006.1, forward strand.
TCGACTGGACGGGCAGCGTAGTGACGAAAGGCGGACAAATTTTAATCGGCGGGAACGATTCGTACGTGGCGATGTGCCATAGCTGTTGGAAAAACGCCATTGAAAAACAATCGAAAAAAGGATAACCAAAAGCGCGGTAGAAAAAACCGCGCTTTTTCACGCCGAATACAACAAATTATTGCGTGTTTTTTTCTGCAAACTCTTTACAAACGATGGGAAAGCTGTTATAATAGGATAAACAAAGCAATTTTGCTAAATAAAGGAGAAAAAATATGGGTAAAAATTATTCGTTTTTGCGTTTTCCCGGCTTTAAGTTTCGCGCATTGACGTTTAGCTTTGACGACGGTATGAGAGAAGACGTTTGGCTTGTCAATTTATTCAAACAATACGGTATGAAGGGTACGTTTAACTTAAATTCGTCTATCTTTAAGAGAACGGAAGACCCGAAGCCCGATGCAAACGGGCGTTGCCGCCTTTCCAAAACGCAGGTGGTTGAGTTGTTCAAGGATTCGGGTATGGAAGTTGCCGTGCACGGTGTAAACCATCTCTCGCTTGCGGAAATGCCTACTACGACGATGATTCAAGACGTGTTAAACGATAGAATTACTTTGGAAAATGCTTTTGGCGGCGTGATAAACGGTATGGCGTATGCCAACGGCTCGGTAAGCGACGAAGTAGTGCAGGTGTTAAAGGTTTGCGGGGTTAAGTATGCGCGTACGGTAGTAAGCACGCTGAAATTTGATATTCCCAGCGACTGGCTGCAAATGCCCGCTACCTGCCATTACCGCAACGCAAAATTGATGGAACTTACCGACGCGTTTTTAGAAGAATATCCCGACGTGCATTACATAAAGAAATTGCCGCGGTTGTTCTACGTTTGGGGACATAGCTACGAGCTTCCGCATAACGACGGGTACGAAGTGATGACAAAATTTGCTGAAAGAGTAGGCGGCCGCGACGACGTTTGGTACGCGACGAATATCGAAGTGTATAACTACGTAAAGGCGTTTGATTCGCTTGTGTTTGCGGCGAATGAAAAAGCGGTATATAACCCGTCCGCACTCGACGTATATCTTTTCTGGTTCGGTCAAGAAGTGCTTGTTCCGGCAGGCAAAACGGTGGAGCTGGAAAAACCGTACGCATAAGTATATTGATAAAGGCAAAAGAAAGGCAATCCCTGTGAAAGGATTGCCTTTTTCGTTGCGATTAGACGGGTTTATTCGTCAAACGTTTCGTTTGCGTTGGTGATTTGTTCTGCCGCTTCGTTCAGCGTTTCGGGCGCTTCCATAGCTTCCGCTGCAACCGCCGCTCTGCGCGCGCTCAAATCTTCATTCATTTGCGCAACTTTTTTCTTATTCAAGTTATAAACGAAAGTGATACCGACAAATTGCAATACCGCGCTAAACATATAAAGCCCTGCTACCAGCCAGCACATATTTTTAGCAACTTCAGGAGATTGTCCGATGGTACCCAAGCTGGAAACGTAGCCAAGCAAGCCCATAATCAACAACACAAGCGACGGGCCAAGCCCTTGCGCGAGTTTTCTAAAGAAGGAATGGAGCGAATAAACGGTGCCTTCTTCTCTCGTGCCGTATTTCCATTCGTTATAATCGATTGCGTCGCCCATCATTGCCCACGATATGCAGGTATAAACGCCCATACCGAACCCGAAGAATACAAGCCCTACCAAATACACGATAAGCGCTGCGTCTTTGGAGGCGATAGGGAAGAGCATCATAATCACCGCGCCGAACAAGGACACGATGGAGCCGACGATAGACGCTTCCTGTTTACCGTATTTATCCACAATCTTTTTGATGAACGGGATGAACAGGAACATCGGCAGGAAACCGATGAGCATAACCAAACCGGAAAGCTCTGCTTTTTGGAAGTAGGTAGCAAACATAATGGTATTTGCGGTGGTTGCCGATTGCATACCAAGGAACATACCCATTGCGGCAATCGTCACGCCGACGGCGGGACGGTTTTTCATAAACTTACCAAACGATTTCAAGATATTCATACTTGCAGGCGTTTCGTTGGTCTTTACCGAGTTCTCGTTTACGCGCAGAGTAATCGTTTTAATCATAAACATAAACGCAATAAAACCGAGAATACCCATAATCAGCGCTGCCCAGAACACTCTTTGACCGAGCAAAACTTGAATTTTTTCACCGGTCAAGGGGCTTAAAATATTGTCGCCGATTGCATAGGGCTCGCCCGTTAACGGGTTTTTGCTCAGATTTTCAGGGGTAAAGAGATGTTTAGATTCATCGGGAATGACGATATTTTCCAAGAAACCGAAATTGCCCGTTCCGTCGTAAGTGACGTTTTTCCAAATGATGAAGGGCAGGAGCACCATAGGCACCATATTGCCGAGCATCGAGCCGATAGAACGCCAAGTGGAAAGCTCCGCTTGATGAATTTTATCGCTGGATACGAGCGAAAGCATTGAGCCGTAGGGTACGTTCGCAACCGTGTAGCAAGCGTCCCAAATGATATAGCCGACGATAAAGAGCACGGCTTTGAGCCATACGTCCGCTTTCGGGAAAGGCAGGAACACCAACGCGCCTGCAAGCAATAGCCCGCACGCCCCGATAAAGATGTACGTCTTAAATTTGCCCATTTTATACTTGCGCTTATCGTTGTCAATGAGCGAGCCGATCAGCGGGTCGTTAATTGCGTCCCAAATTTGAACGACCAAAAGCAACAACGATAATAAACCCGTTTCCATCATCATATAAACGAGCCAGAACGTTTGAACGGTGCCTTTGAGTGAAAAGCTCATATTACAGCCAAAGTCACCGGCGGCATAAGCCAGTTTGTCCTTTATCCCAAAAGGACGTTTTTTTTCTACGGTTTCCATATTTTCCTCCTCATCTATTTTTTAACGGCTCTATCACGTCTTTCCGTGACACAGCCTTTTTGAAAAACGCCAAAACCGTTTGTGACGTTTTTGTGATAATACTGTGATTACATTATATAGTATACAGCAAATTAAGTCAATTTATTTTCTTGATTTTTCCCATTTAATTATCAAATTAAACAAAAATAACCATTTTTGCAGATAAATCTCTCTCAAACAGCAATATTTGTAAGGGGAATTTTTCAAAGTTCTATTGACAGAAAACCGTTTTTTGGTTATAATAAAATAGAAAGAAAGCGCGTTCGTTGCTGGATTAAAGGTATGGGCGCGTAATTTTTGTGTGTAAAAAAGGGAAAAAAGAGAGATATAGGAGGAAACAATGAGAAACATTATCAAGTGCAACGACGGCTGGCTTTTTAATAAAGCGGCTACGCAGGTAAACGCAGCCGAAGGGGAAGTTGTCAACCTGCCCCATTCGTGGAATGCAGTGGACGGTCAAGACGGCGGCAACGATTATTTCCGCGGCTCTTGCGTGTATTCTAAAAAAATCGCGAAGGCAGACCTGCCCGCAGGGGACAAGGTATATTTAGAAATCCGCGGGGCAAACTCGTCTGCGGACGTGTTCGTAAACGGTAAAAAGCTTGCGCACCACGACGGCGGTTATTCCACGTGGAGAGTGGATTTTACGGCGGAAATTCAAGACGAAAACGAAATCGTAATCGTAGTGGATAACGCGGCGAACGACACGGTATATCCGCAAATGGCGGACTTTACGTTCTACGGCGGTATCTATCGCGACGTGTATTTGATCGGCGTACCTGCAACGCACTTCGATTTGGATTATTACGGCGCGCCCGGCATTATGATTACGCCCAAAATAGAAGGGAATAACGCAACCGTAGAAATGCAAGCGTTTGTGACGGATATGCAAGCGGGCGACGAAATCGTATTCACCGTATATGATAAGGACGAAAACGTAGTTGCGCAAGTAAAAACGTCGGACACGAAAGCAAGTTTACCCATCGAAAACGTTCATCTTTGGCAGGGTAGAAAAGACCCGTATTTGTATTGCGGCGAAGCAACGCTCGTGCGCGGAGATAAAGAAATCGACGAAGTTTGCAGCCGCTTTGGCTGCCGTACGTTTGTAATCGATCCCGATAGGGGCTTTATACTCAACGGCGAAGAATATCCCTTGCGCGGCGTATCCCGTCACCAAGACAGATGGGGGGTAGGCAACGCGCTTTTGCCCGAGCATCATAAAGAAGATATGGATTTAATTTGCGAAGTGGGCGCAACCACCATTCGTTTGGCGCACTATCAACACGATCAGTATTTTTACGATTTGTGCGACGAACGCGGTATGGTCGTTTGGGCGGAAATCCCGTATATTTCCAAGCATATGCCCACAGGCAGAGAAAATACCATTACGCAAATGAAAGAGCTGATTGCGCAAAACTATAACCACCCGTCTATCGGAGTTTGGGGACTTTCCAACGAAATTTCCATCGGCGGCAGCGATGAAGATTTGCTGGAAAATCATCGTATTTTGAATGATTTGGCGCACGAAATGGATAAAACGCGCTTGACGACGATTGCCGCGGTTTCTATGTGCAAAATGGACGATCCCTATTTGCAAATCCCCGACGTCGTTTCGTACAACCACTATTTTGGCTGGTACGGCGGCGAAACGAGTATGAACGGCCCTTGGTTTGATAAATTCCACGCAATGCACCCTAACATTCCTATCGGTTGTTCGGAATACGGCTGCGAAGCGCTCAACTGGCATACCAGCGATCCCAAGCAAGGCGATTATACCGAAGAATATCAAGCGTATTATCACGAAGAGCTTATCAAACAGCTTTTCACGCGTAAATATATTTGGGCGACCCACGTTTGGAATATGTTCGACTTTGGCGCGGACGCGCGTGCGGAAGGGGGCGAAAACGGTCAAAACCATAAGGGGCTTGTCACGATGGACAGAA
>JAZRIK010000007.1:0-12571 GCA_045645245.1 Candidatus Scatosoma sp.
CCGTATTCGTTTCGTTCATCCATTCCGTTTGAATTTCTTCAATGTCCACCAAATCGTCCTTACTTCTTGCGCCGTAAACAATCACTACTTTACCATAATTTTCACGATAATGACGAACGTAATTGATAACACTACGCAAAGGAGCAAGACCGATACCACCTGCGATAAAGAGCAAATCTTTCCCTTTAAAATCTTCTTCCACGGGGAAATTTCTGCCGTAAGGCCCGCGAACGGTAATTTGTTGTCCCACTTCCAACGCGTGGATAACTTCCGTCACGCAACCGCATTTTTTGATGGAAAATTCCATATATTCTTCGTTTGTAGGCGAAGAGGTGATGGAAAAAATACATTCGCCAACGCCGGGCACGGAAACCATCGCGCATTGACCGGGCATATGCGCAAATAATTTTTTACCGTCGGTACCTACCACTCGGAAAGTTTTTACGTCAGGCGTGTCTTTACGAATGTCCGTGACAACGCCGACTTTCGGAATTAAATTTTCTTGCATCATTCTTCTTTACCCCCGAGTTTTTTAATTACTTTTACGATATTCAATCTTTGCGGGCATTTATTCACGCAGCGGCCGCAACCCACGCACGAATACAAGCCGTCGTTTTGCGAAGGGTAATATACAAGCTTATGCATAAATCTTTGACGGAAACGCTGCATTTGCGTCGTACGGCTGTTGCCGTGCGCCATCAAGGTAAAATCCGAATACATACACGAATCCCAGCAACGATAACGAACTACGCCGTCTTTCGTCTTGAAATCGCGAATATCAAAGCATTGACAGGTCGGGCAAACGAACGTACAAGTACCGCAGCCCAAACAAGCTTCGCTCATTTCTTCCCACTCGGGCGCGTTGAAAAGCTCGTTCAAATTTTCCGGCTTAAATCGGCTTAAATCAAGCGCTGCAAACGGCAATTTCGCCAAAATGGCTTGCGTTTTCGCTTGTTGCGCGGCAACTTCTTCTTCGCCGCCCTTTTCAAACAAATCGCCAACAAGCGCCGTCAAAGCTTCACCTTTTTGAGTGTTTGCTTGCCAGTAAAGATATTGTTCGTCCAACCAAGTTGTCACGTCCCCTTGCGGAGCGGTTGCGTCAATCCCAAATACGCCGCAGAAACAGCTTTCTTCGGGCTTAGAACAAGCAAGCGTGACAACGGTCGTTGCGTCTCTGCGCATTTGATAGAAGGTATCCACAGGGTCTGCAAGGAATACCTTATCCAGCACTTCGATCGCTTTATAATCGCACGCTTTTACGCCGAATAAAACAAACGGTTTCAACTCGTCGCCGTTTTTACGGATACCGGCTTCTAAAATTTCGATATTTTTGCCGTCCGTTTTGAACTTCATCATATTTTCCGTTTGCGGGAAAAACATATTTTTAGGCGATTTTACCGTTTTGAGCGTTTCCAAAGATACTTCCTTGCCTTCGCCCCAAACGTGATAATTTACTTCGCCTGCTTTTTTGATAGGGATAAACAAACCCATCGTTTCGTTAATCTTCGCATAGAGTTCGTTTAATCTTTCTTTTGCAATTTTTAACATTATTTCGCCTCCCCGTTAAACACGTCTTTGGGTTCAACGTCCCCTTCCGTGAAAGAAGTGAGCGGCGTTTTACCGTCCGTCGTTTCCCCTGCTTGATATTCGCCGTATAAATTGTCGATATCTTGGATATACTTACGATTAAGCAAGTGTAAAGGAATATTTTGCGGGCATACACGGCTGCATTCGCCGCAGTCGGTACATCTGCCTGCTACGTGGAATGCACGAATGATATGGAAAAGCTGTTCTTCAAAGCTATCGTCGTTCGCCTTTGCCGCAACCCCCGATGCAGGGTTATCAAATACGCATTTCACGCACGAACAAGCGGGACAAACGTTTCTGCAAGCGTTGCAGCGGATACATTTGGAAAGCTGTGCCTTCCAGAACGCAAAGCGTTCGTCTTCCGTCATTTTTTCGAGTTTTTCCACTTCCGCAAAGCGGTTTACGTCTCTTTCAGGGCGTTCGTGAATGATAATTTCTTCATCCTTCGCTTGATGCGTTTTATTGCACGTTTCGCACTTGGAAAGTAAAACTTCCGGCTTATACAGCGTGGTTTCGCCGTCAAAAGAAATCACTTTAACGTCTTTATCTTGCACTTCTACGCTTTCTACAAACGACACGCCTTTTGCTTTGATTTTTTCAATGTCCAGCTTGCCCAAGCATTCAACGGCGATTACGTGTACCTTTTCACGCGCAATACGGTGTTCTTTAACAAGCTGATTAAAGCTATACGTATCGCAGGGTTTCAAAAATACTGCCGTTTTACCGTCTTTTTTAGCAATTTGAATAAGATATTTGGAAAGATTTGCGCCGCAAAACCAGTCGTAAACGAAATCTTTTAATTCGTCAACGCTTTCAAACACCGCGGGCGAAGGATCGTGGCAAAAATCACCCTTTTTCCAGCCCACTACGCGTTGTACTTCGCCGCTTTCCAAGAGCGCGGTTGCGCGCTCAAGCATTTTTAACTCAACTTCGCGCATCTTATTCGCCCTCCTTTACTCTCAAATCGCTCAAACGCTTGTTTTCGCCAAGCTCGGTGATCGTTTTCACAAAATCGTTCATAACCGCCGAGAATTTTGCGCCTTCCGCCGCGGAAACCCATTCCACGCGCGTGCGTTCCTTTTCAATACCCATATAATTGAGCATACTAAACAAGAGCGCCATTCTTCTTCTCGTATAATAGTTGCCCGTCACGTAATGGCAATCGCCGGGGTGGCAACCGCACAAAATAACGCCGTCTGCGCCTTGTTGATACGCCTTTAAGATGAACATCGGGTTCACGCGGCAAGAGCAAGGCACACGGATAATTTTTACGTTAGCAGGATACGATAAGCGGCTAGATCCTGCAAGGTCTGCCCCTGCGTACGAACACCAGTTGCAGCAAAATGCAACGATGTTGGGCTTAAATTCTTTATTTTCAGTTTTTACATCTTGCATATTGCCTCTACCTCCGACATAATTTGTTTGGAACTAAATCCCTTCAAGTCCATCGCGCCCGAAGGACAGGTGACGGTACAAGCGCCGCAGCCTTGGCAAACTGCAGGGTTCACGGACGCTACTCTGCGAATTTCCGTTTTACCGCCGCCAAGACGGAATTCTTTATCCACGTACGTAATCGCGCCGTAAGCACATACGTTTGCGCATTGCGAGCAGCCGTTGCACATCATTTCGTCAGGCGTTGCTACGCAGGCGTTGGTTTTAAGTTTGTCTTTTACAAGCAAACCGATAACCTTCGCCGCACAAGCGGACGCTTGAGAAACCGTTTCGGGAATATCTTTCGGACCTTGACATACACCCGCTAAATATACGCCAGCGGTAGGACTTTCTACCGGACGGAGCTTTGCGTGCGATTCGGTCAAGAAATTGTTGGTGTCGATGCTTGCCGTTAAAAGCGTAGCGATTTTACGAACGGAAGGTTCGGGTTCAATCGCCGTTGCCAAAACGACAAGATCCGATTCGATGGTGATTTGTTCGTTATCAATCAAATTCGAGCCCTGCACCATCAATTTGCCGTTTTCGTTATATACCTTGCCGACCATACCCTTGATATAGTCAACGCCGTATTGTTCTACCGCGCGGCGATAGAATTCGTCATAGTTTTTACCAGGCGTACGAATATCAATATAGAATACGTGTACTTCGGTATCGGGGTATTTTTCACGGATAAGCATTGCGTGCTTCGCCGTGTACATACAGCAAATCTTGGAGCAGTACGGTTTACCGCAACCGCTCGTATCACGCGAGCCAACGCATTGAATAAACGTAATTACTTTGGGATGCGTTTTATCCGAAGGACGAAGCAATACGCCGTCCGTAGGACCTGCCGCATTCATCAAACGCTCTAATTCGAGCGAAGTGATAACGTCTTTATTTTCGCTATAACCGTATTCGTTAAACGCGTCGATATTGATGGGCTTAAAGCCGGTCGCTACCACGATTGCGCCGTATTGACGTTCGATAAACGTGTCTTTTTGTTCGTAATCGATTGCGCCCACGCCGCAGAATTTTTGACAAATTCCGCATTTGCCCGTTTTAAGCTTAATACATTGTTCAGGGTCAATTACCGCCACGTTGGGGATTGCCTGTGCGAACGGAATATGAATTGCAGGGTGCGTGTTCAAGCCCATATTAAAGGGATTCAAGCCCTTTTTGGACGGACATTTTTCCATACAAATTTTACAGCCCGTACACTTGGTTTCGTCCACGTATCTCGCCTTTTTGCGAATTTTTACGTTGAAATTGCCAACGAACCCTTTAACGTCTTCCACTTCCGAATAGGAAAGAATATCAATTTTTTCGTGTTGCGCGCAGTCCACCATTTTCGGCGTTAAAATACACGCGGAACAGTCGAGCGTGGGGAACGTTTTGTCGATTTGCGCCATTCTGCCGCCGATGGTCGCGTTCTTTTCCACGATATCCACTTCAAACCCAGCGTCCGCAATATCGAGCGCCGCTTGAATACCCGCGATACCGCCGCCGATGACGAGCGCGCGTTTTACAACGGGGCTTTCCCCTTCCATAAGCGGTGCGTTTAATTTCACTTTCGCAATCGCCGTACGTACGAGAACAACCGCCTTTTCGGTCGCTTCGTCCATATCCTTATGAATCCACGAGCAATGCTCGCGAATGTTTGCAATTTCAACCATATACGGGTTGAGTCCTGCCGCTGCAGCCGCCTTTCTAAACGTTGCTTCGTGCATTCTGGGCGAGCAAGCACCAACCACGATACCCGTTAAGTTATGCTCCTTAATCGCCTTTTGAATGAGCTGTTGACCGTTTTCCGAGCACATATATTGATAGTTATCCGCAAACACAACGCCCGGTTCGCTCTTGATAACTTCCGCTACTTTCTTTACGTCCACCGTCGCCGCGATATTACTACCGCACCAACAAATAAAAACACCGATTCTTTGCATAGTATATACTCTCTTTTCTTAATTTTTCAAACTTATTTATTGTACTTTCTATATGCGCTGACAAGCAGTTGTTGGGGAATAAGTTCATCAACGATGGGCGGAATTTCTTCTGCCTTGATGCCGTTTTTGCCTTGCATACGCACGACGGTATCGCGTACCGCTTCTACCACCGCCGCAGGCGCAACGCCGCGCGGGCAACGCTCCACGCACGCCATACACGAAAGACAATTCCAAATGGCTTTGCTTTCCAAAAGCTCGTCGATTTTACCTTTTGCAAGCATAGAAACGAACTGATGCGGTTTGATATCCATTTCCTTAAACGCAGGACAGCGTCCCGAGCATTTACCGCATTTCATACACTTTCTAACGTCCGTACCGCTTAATCTTTGCAAATTTTCAATGCGTTCTTGTTTGGTCATACGTTCACCCCCAACGCTTCTGCAAGCAGTTCGGTAAAGTATTTAACAGGCAATACGTTTCCGCCGTTTACTTGCAAGTTGTATAAGCAAAGCGGACAAGCCGTAATCACTTCTTCCGCGCCCTTTTCCTTCGCGCTTTCGAGCACCTTTTTACTCTTTTGCTTGGGTAAATCGGCGTTCTTCAAAGCAACGTACGCGCCGCAGCATTCGTTTCTAAACGGATAGGAAACGGGCGTACCGCCGATGGCACGGATAAAATCTTCGATGATCGTCGGATTTTCGGGGTTGTCGAATGCCATCACGCCGCTCGGACGAAGCAAAAGACAGCCGTAATACGCGCCCACCTTGCGGTTGATAGGATTGACTACCGCTTTTTTGATGTTGTCAAAGCCCACGACGGTTTTGAGCATTTCCAAATAATGCAAAACCTGCGTTTCGCCTGCGTACGGCTCGTCAAATTTCAAATAGTTATTTGCACGGAAACGAATATCGTCATTCGTTTTCATATCTTCGTTCGTGCGTTTAATAACGTTATGACAAGCGGAGCAAAGCGTTAACAATTTACCGCCGTTGCGTTTTGCATATTCCAAAGCGCGCACTGCCGAGAGCTTGGTCGCTATCTCGTCCGTGCCCATCGGATATACCGCGCCGCAACATTGCCAATTTTCAATTTCTTCCATCTCCACGCCCAAAGCTTGCGCACATAAACGCGCCGCCCTATCTAATTGCTTGGCTTTCGTTTTGAGCGTACAGCCGGGATAGTAAGTTATCTTCATAATCGCTTATTACCTTTCTCGATATAAAAGTTTATTTTTGCGGATACGCCATTTCTTCGGGACGGAATACTTCGTCGAATTTTTCCGCCGTTAAGAATCCGAGCGCCACGCAAGCTTCTTTCAAGGAAATATTTTCTTTATACGCTTTTTTCGCCGTTTTCGCTGCGTTTTCGTAGCCGATATACGGATTGAGCGCGGTGACAAGCATCAACGAATTGTAAAGATTGTGTTTCATCTTTTCCTTGTTCGCTTTAATTCCCGTCACGCAGTTGCTTTCAAACGAACGAATACCGTCCGCAAGCAAACGCACCGATTGCAGGAAATTATAAATAATAACCGGCATAAATACGTTGAGCTCAAAATTCCCTTGCGACGCGCCCATACCAACCGCTACGTCGTTTGCCATTACTTGCACGGCAACCATCGTCATCGATTCGCATTGCGTCGGGTTTACTTTACCTGGCATAATGGAAGAGCCCGGCTCGTTTTCAGGAATAAAAATTTCCCCAAGCCCGTCTCTGGGACCGCTCGCAAGCCAGCGTACGTCGTTTGCAATCTTCATCAAGTTGCAAGCAAGCGCTTTCAACGCGCCGTGCGCAAACACAAGCTCGTCTTTCGCCGTAAGCGCGTGGTACTTATTTTCTGCCGTAATAAACGTTTTCCCCGTCAATGCGCTCACTTGCGCCGCCACTTCTTCGGCAAAGCCCTTAGGAGCATTCAAGCCCGTGCCGACTGCCGTGCCGCCAAGCGCCAACTCTTTTAATCCTGCCAAGGTCAGCGTAAGCTGTGCCTTGGTTTTTTCAATCATATTCGTCCAACCGCTGATTTCCTGCGAGAAGGCGATGGGTACTGCGTCTTGCAAGTGCGTTCTGCCGCTCTTTACAATCCCTTCGTTTTCCGTTTCCAAGCGTTTCAAGGTAGCAATCAGCGTATCCATCGCAGGGAATAAGTTTTCTTCGATAGCGTCCACCGCCGCGATGTGCATTGCCGTAGGGAAGGTATCGTTGGAGCTTTGGCTCTTATTAATATCGTCGTTGGGGTGCAATAACTTTGCGCCTGCAATTTCGTTGCCGCGGTTTGCGATTACTTCGTTCGCGTTCATATTCGATTGCGTACCGCTACCTGTTTGCCATACGACGAGCGGGAAATGCGCGTTCAGCTTACCTGCAATTACTTCGTCGCACGCCGCGGAAATCGCATTCTTTTTCTCTTCGGAAAGCTTGCCCAGCTTCCAGTTTGGGAGCGCAGCCGCCTTTTTCAAAATACCAAATGCGCGGGTAATTTCGCGGGGCATAATTTCTTCGCCGATACGAAAGTTTTGAAAACTTCTTTGCGTTTGTGCCGCCCAGTATTTATCTGCGGGGACCTTCATCTCCCCCATCGTGTCTTTCTCAATACGATATTCCATCTTTCCTTTCTCCGATTAAATTTCAATTTGCGAAATAACGCCTTTTAATACGTCTGCGCTATGACGGAATTTCTCTTCTTCTTCCGCCGTAAGTTTAGGGGTAAGCGTCGTGATAACGCCTTGTTTACCGATTACGCAAAGGGTGCTGAGCGCAACGTCGGAAACGCCGTATTCGCCGTCCATCACCACCGAAACCGTTTCAATCGTATTTGCGTTTGCATAAATATCCTCTACGATACGGCAAACGGACGCCGCGATACCATAGAAGGTTGCGCCCTTACCTGCGATGATTTTACCGCCCGACTTTTTAACGTATTCTTCCACTTCTTCGTGGGTATAAGGGGTAATTGCAAGCGCATTCTTTTCCGTCATTGCCGCTTCGTAATCTTCCAAAGCTACGCCGGAAATGCGAGCGCTTGACCAAGCCACCACCGACGAATCGCCGTGTTCGCCCAAAACGTATGCGTGGACTTGCTTTTGATTAACCGAATACAACTGAGAAAGGCGCGTACGCAAACGAATAGTATCCAAGCTCGTACCGGAGCCGATTACACGGTTTTTAGGCACGCCCGTAATTTTACAGAAAACGTAGGTGAGTACGTCAACGGGATTTGCTACAAGCAAGTAAATTGCGTTGGGAACGTGTTTTACAATTTCAGGAGCAATCGTTTTTAAGATATTTACGTTCGTTTGCGTAAGATCGATACGCGATTGACCGGGCTTTCTGCCTACGCCCGACGTAATGATAACGATGTCCGAGCCCTCTGCGTCTTCATACGTGCCCGCATAAATTTTCGCCGAGTTCAAATACGGCGTAGCTTGTCTCATATCCAACGCTTCCGCATTTGCCTTATCGCCGGCAATGTCGATCAAAACGATTTCCGAAACGGGTCCGTTTGCAACCAAAGTATAAGCTATGGTAGCCCCTACAGAGCCAGCACCGATAATTGTCACTTTACTATTCATAATTCATCTCTCCGTTTTATGATTTTTTCTTTTTAACCATCATCTATTATACCACAATATCACTTGAATTTCAAATGCTTGAACGCTTTGAAAATAAATTTCAATCGTTAAATCGATAAATTTTTATCTTTTTCATTCTTCTCTTGGAAAATAAAAGAAAAAACGTCTTGTCAAAGCGACAAAACGTTGTTATTGAGCGGGGATAATCAATCCCCGAAAAATCCGTTGACGAATAATACCGCGCCTTCGAAAACGGTAAAAATACCGCTGACGATAAATACCCAGTTTACCGTATTTCCTTGGTTGAACAGCAGTAAAGTACCTATCACCAAAGAGATGGCGGGAGCGGCGTATTCGCATAAGGTTTGCCAAATCGTCGGACAAACAATTTTCTTTTTAATCTTTTCATAGAGCAGTAAAATGCCTGCGATTAATAAGATAGCGGCAACGACGTACAACACCGCTTCTACAATCGCCCAACCGCAAATAATTACAATTGTACCTATGACCAACTTTACAACCGCCGGCGGAATTGCTTTATCCAACAAGTCCATAATTCCAAGCGTAATACAAACGACGCCCGCAACCGTCATTAATATACTAACGACGTTGCCCTGTAAAACGATCAGCAAAACGCCAAGCGCAATTGTGAGTAATGCGGAAACCAACTTTTCGGCTCTTTTCATACGCCCCCTTTCATAATCATTTAATGCCGATATATAACGGCAATACGTATGTATCCGTTTGCATAACGGCTTGCAGCGCGCGCACACGGATTTGGCTGTTCTTTGCGACAAGCACTGCAAAACGCATACGTTCCGCAGGTGTCTTTGCCTTCTTTAATGCTATCAAACCACTTAACGTCGTCAAATTTTTCTTGTTGAATCTTAAAACTCATATTGTTCACTCCTTATAATACGCGTTATATCTTGCCTTTATGCTATGTGCGTATTATCTTTTCACCATTATAACCTTTTTCGACAAATTTTTCAAGAGTTTTTACAGCTTTTTTTAGAGAAATTAAAAACCGCGGCAAAGTAGCCGCGGAAAGATAGTTTTTTTCATATTTCAGTTATTTGCTTTGCAACGCGTCCATCGCTGCAAAGCTTTTTTAACCGTTTCTCTTTTGCTTGTTTCTATCCGCTTATTTTGGGCGTTTCCCCGCCTGTTTTTCACTTTGCAACACGGTTTTGTCCGCTGAATGCAAGTAATACGGTAAAAACTTATATTACATTATACGTAAGAGACATAAAATATGCGTCTTTTTTTCAAATTTCTATTACGCGTAAATTAGAAATTACTTCGTTGTATTTTTCTTTGGTAAAGGAAACTTGCCCGCTAGTCATAACCGTCGCCGTGCCTGCGGCTACGCCCGCGCGTAGAATTTCGGAAAGCGGCGCGTCGTTTTTCAGCTCCATTGCCGCCGCCGATACCATACCGTCCCCTGCGCCAACCGTCGAATTGACGGCAACGTTAATGCTTTTACAGTAAAAATTTTTATTCCCGTCCGTAATCACCGCGCCTTGCTTTCCAAGCGATAAAAGCACGCGTTTTGCCCCGCGGTCAATCAATTCGTAGCAGCCCGCAAGCATATCTTCTTTGCTTTCAAAATGTCTGCCGAGCGCATTTTCCAACTCGTCCAAGTTTGGTTTTACCAAATCAACGCCTTCCGCAATAGCGGAAAACATTCTATCTCCCGTCGCATCAACGATTTTCAGTGAGTTAGGCGAAACGGCGCGCACCAGCTCCCCATAAAAGCCCGCGCCCACGCCGCGCGGAAGTCCGCCGGACAACACGGTCACGCTGCTCTTTTCAGAAAGCATACGCACCATCGCTAAAACTTCGTTTGCTTTTTCCCTACTAATTTCCGCGCCCACGTCGTTTACTTCCGTCAGCATCGATTTATGGTCGATAAATTTATAATTTTCGCGCACGCGCCCCTTATTCCAAACAAACGTAAACGGTACCCCTTCTTTATTTAAGGCGTTCTCAAACAAATATCCGTTTTCGTTATACATCAGCCCCGTGGTATAAGATTTACCGCCCAACCGCGCTACGCCGATTGCAACGTTTAGCGCTTTGCCTGCATACGTAATCGTTTTACTCTTTACCACGTTGGTCATACCTACGTTGAGTGCATCCAACTCAATCGTCACGTCCGTACAAGGACTCATACAAACAGTTAAAATCATTTTCCACCTATCATTATGCGAGTTTGTCTCGCGCCTTACTTATCGTATATTATTATATAACACAAAAACGAAAATTTCAATAGCAAAAACAAAAAAAGTGTAAAGAAAAACCGCTTTTCTTTCGAAAAACGGTCTAAATGGTTAAAATCGTTTACATAGAAATCATTTGCAGCGTTTCATACAACTCGTAATTAAACTTCTTTTTCATAGAAACGGCTTCGATAATATCCATATCGATAATTTTGTTATCGCGAATACCCACTACGCGGTTGCCGATGCCTTCGTTTAATAAACGCACGGCTTTATTACCAAATTGCGCCGCCAACATTCTATCCGCCATTGTGGGCGATCCGCCGCGTTGCACGTGACCGATACAGGTCGGACGCACCGCATAATGCGTATGTTCTTGCAGAGCGCGCGCAAATTGATCCGCGCCCATAACCCCTTCTGCAATGACGATGATATTAGAATGCTTACCGTTTGCACGCGAACGATTGATACGCCCCACGATTTCTTGAAGGTCGAACTTAATTTCGGGTACGACGATGATTTCCGCGCCCGAAGCAATACCGCTATACAATGCGATATCCCCGCAATGTCTGCCCATAACTTCTACAACCGACACGCGCTCGTGCGAGGTCATCGTGTCGCGCAATTTATTGATAATATCCAAGCAAGTATTTACCGCCGTATCAAAGCCCAGCGTATAATCGGTATATTCAAGGTCGTTATCAATCGTACCAGGGATACCGATGGTAGGTACACCGTATTTTTCCGTCAATTCACGCGCGCCGCGGAAAGAGCCGTCGCCGCCGATGACCACCAAACCTTCGATGCCGTGCTTTTCCAGCGTTGCAACCGCTTTATCGGTACCTTCTTTGGTCAGCATTTCCAAGCATCTTGCCGTACGCAATTTCGTACCGCCGCATTGAACGATATTAGAAACACTGCGCATTTCCATAGGCATTACGTTATCTTCAATCAGCCCTGCATAACCGCGCTCAACGCCAAATACTTCCATACCGAAATAAAGCCCCGAACGAACCACTGCACGAATGGCAGCATTCATACCGGGCGCGTCGCCGCCACTTGTCAATAAAGCTATACGTTTCATATCTTCACCTCATAATACTCTCTTCACTACACAATATTATATCAAAACTTTTACAAAACACAATCATTTTACGACGTATTTTGGCAATTTTTTACAAAAGTTTTATTTTATCTTCCGATAAAAAGCCCGAAAGCTCTGCCATCAGCGCACGAGTGGGCGCCACTTTTTGCGAACAGCGCATTTTCTTTTTCCCATCTACGAAATATACCGTTGTTTCCCCTTCGTAATAAGTGAGCGTTTCGATAAGCTCGTCGATATCTTCTTCGTCCATACCCGTCACGTTCAGCCACAGCGTTTTATCCGTTTCGGAAACCGTTTTCGCAGGCGCAGAAACTTGCTTTTCTTCCGCCGCGACAGCAGCGGAAACAGCTGGCTTATTTGCTTTGGGTTGCTGCGCTTGCTCAAATGAGAATTCTTGCATATCTTCTACGATAATTGCAGGCGCTTTTTCGTCGTCAATGGAAATTTTACCTTTGAGCGAAACCACGCGGTCCACTTCTAAAAATTCTCTGATTTTATCGTACGTTTTCGGGAAACAAACGCACTCGATAGATCCGTACAAATCTTCCACCGTAACGAACGCCATAAACGCACCGCTACGCGTTTTTAATTTTTTGTAAGCGGAAATCATACCGCCCATAGAAATTTGCATTCCGTCGCTAATTTCCGTGTACGTCTTTTTACCGCCTTCCTCGTCTTGCGTAAATACGTTAAGCAAAGAACAATTAAACGATT
>JAZRIK010000008.1:0-4287 GCA_045645245.1 Candidatus Scatosoma sp.
TGAAAGGGGAAAAGATGAAAAAGATGAAAAAATTTACAGAAAAACAATAAAAGTGGATCGTGCGTACGTTCGACAACGACAGAAGCTATAAACGCATTCTTTACGGCAGGTTTTATACCTTCTTATTTGCCGTGCTTGCACAGCTTGTGGGCTTTGGCGTACTTACGTATTTGCTCGCTTACAACTCGCCTTGGGCGCTTGCTTTGCAAGTGACCACACTCGTATTAGAAATCATTTTTGTCATCTACATTATCAGCGGTCACGAACGCCCGTCGTCGCGGCTCAACTGGATTATTCTCATTTTGACTGTACCTATTTTTGGAGTACCTATGTATTTGATGAATGGCAGGGGCAGACCTGCGCGCCGTATGAAAAAGAAGGTTTTCCGCGCGCAAAAAATCACGCAAAACGCCCTTGAAAAGGCGTATGGCGCGGTGGAGATTCCTACCCCGCAAACGCGCGACGAAGCCATTACGCACTATTTGGCAAAGTATTGTCATTATCCGCTTTTCAACACAGGCACGGTCGAATACTATAAAAGCGGCGAAGAAATGTTCCCGCAGATGATAGCGGAGTTAGAAAAAGCGGAAAAATTCATTCTTTTCGAGTATTTCATTATCTCGCACGGAAAAATGTGGAACCA
Organism: Candidatus Scatosoma sp.; assembly: GCA_045645245.1. Taxonomy (GTDB): domain Bacteria; phylum Bacillota; class Clostridia; order Christensenellales; family Borkfalkiaceae; genus Scatosoma. Next base: position 644 of record JAZRIK010000008.1, read on the forward strand.
AATACTCAAAATCCTGCTTAAAAAAGCGATGCAGGGCGTTCAAATTCGCATTTTATACGACGATTTTGGCTGTATGATGACCCTGCCGCCCAAGTACGAAAAATATTTGGAAACGCTGCACGAAAATATCAAATGCGTCAGCTTTAATCCCGTCGTTCCCTTTTTCTCTTTGCGTATGAATCATCGCGACCACCGCAAAATTTTGGTTATCGACGGCAAAGTGGGCTTTACGGGCGGAATCAATATCGCCGACGAGTATATCGCACAAAAGCAACGCTTTGGCTACTGGAAGGATAGCGGCGTCAAACTCACGGGCGAATCGGTGCGCTCGCTCACGCAAGCATTTTTCTATCTTTGGACGGCGTTTAGTGCGGATAAAGAATCCATCGACGCATACCTGCCCCCTATGAATAGCGAAAAAACCACGCAACCGCCCCAAAAACAAACGGATAAAAAACCGCTGCATATCCAACCGTACGACGATTCTCCCTTGGACGCAACCAGCACGGGCGAATCGGTGTACGCAGACGTAATCAACCGCGCGCAAAAGTACGTTTGGATTTTTACGCCGTACTTGGTGTTAGACGACTATTTACGCGGCGCGTTATGCACGGCGGCGCTGCGCGGAGTAGATGTTCGCATCGTCACGCCGGGAATTCCCGACAAAAAGACGGTTTTCCGTTTAACGCGCGCAAATTATGCGATTTTGCTTAAAGCAGGGGTAAAAATTTACGAATACACGCCTGGCTTTATCCACGCAAAAAGCATCGTTTCCGACGACGAGTGCGGGGTAGTGGGGACAATCAATTTCGATTATCGCAGCTTGTACCACCATTTTGAAAACGCGGTATATTTTTCGGGTACGGACGCGGTCTTATCGCTCAAACGCGACTGCGAAGAAACGTTTGCGCTTTGTAAAGAATGCACGCTTGAAAACACGAAACGGGGAATTATCGGCCGCCAAATCGACGCCGTTTTGCGTGTATTTGAAACGCTACTTTAACGCAACTTCTTACCCTGTCATTGCGCCCCCCCGCGTCATTGCGAGTGAAACGAAGCAATCCCGAAGAATAAAATACCCCAGCTTTTCATTGCGCTCGGCTTGCCATTTGGCATAGCCAAACGCAGCGCGGCAATCTTGACAAATAGAGTACAAAAATGCCTTAAAACGAGTTGACAATTCTTTTTACGAGTGGTATAATGTTTTCATAAAAAGAGCGGAGGCATAGTCTCAGTTGGTTAGAGCGCTCGCTTCACATGCGAGAGGTCACAGGTTCAAGTCCTGTTGTCTCCACCATAACTGCAGCGGACATCGGAGGATGTCCGCTGCAGTTATTATATAACGAACAACAACAGGGCTTGAGGGTAGGAGCCGTTTTGCGTGAGCAAAACGCTTTGCCAACGGCAGTACACTTTTCCAAAAAAAGATAATGGCAAAGGACGCCATTGATAATGGCGGAGCGCGGCGCGCCGCTAAAGGCGCAAGTCCTGTTGTCCCCAACATAAAAAAAGAAAGGGGTGTAAGCCCTTTCTTTTTTTATGACGATTATATTTTCCCTGCCAACTGCAAACAATATACGTATGAAAAATTATCTGCGTATTTCGCTCAAATACTTAACCGCCGTTTCTGCCTTTTTCGGAGTAATTCTCGGCTTGCTTACCGCGCGGGCGGACGGATATTCGCACCCGCTTTTACGCCTGCTGTATTTCACTGCGCAATCGAACGTTTGGATAGGCGTGATAATGCTTGTTTTGGCTATAAATTTATCCGCTTCCAAGCAAACGAGTGGGGCAGGTATGCGTTCACTCTATTTTTTACGCTACGTTTTCACCGTATCCATCACGCTAACGGCGCTCGTTTTTTGCCTGCTGCTCGCGCCTTTTTCCGATGCAAGCTATCGGCCTTGGACGCTTACCAACCTTTTTACGCACGTCATAACGCCCGCGCTTTCCCTGCTCGATTTTTTTCTTGACCGCCCGCGTTTTATTTTGCCTAAAAACGGCGTTTGGGCGTGTTTGCTGCCACCGTGCTTGTATCTTTTATATACCACCGTATTGTGCCTATTTCGCATCGATTTCGGCAGGGGAGTTCCGTACCCATACTTTTTTATGAACGTCTTTTCCCCCGTAGGAATATTTGGAGTTTCGTCGCAGCCGCCATTTATTCTCGGCTCTGCGTACTGGTATTTGCTTCTCGCTATGGTCGTCTATTTGATAGGTCGGCTATACCGCCGTTTTTCTGCGCGTTTTTAAGTGTTCCCGCATTCAGCTTTGTTCACTCCATTTTTGCAATTTCCTTTTTCAAACGCAAAATAATTTTCTTTTCCAAGCGTGAAATATAGCTTTGTGAAATGCCTAAAAGGTCGGCGACGTCCTTTTGCGTCATTTCTTCGTTTCCACCCAAGCCAAACCGTAAAAACATAATTTTTCGTTCGCGCTCGGAAAGTGCTTTTAACGCTTCTTTGAGCTGTTCCTTTTCCGCGTTCGATTCGATGTCGCCATAAACGCTTTCGGCGGAAGTGCCTAAAACGTCGGAGAGTAATAGCTCGTTCCCTTCAAAATCGGTGTTGAGCGGTTCATCAAAGGAAATTTCGCTTTTGAGCCGTGCGGTGCGGCGCAGATACATTAAAATTTCGTTTTCAATGCAACGCGAAGCATAGGTAGCAAGCTTGATATTTTTGGTAGGGTTAAACGAATTGATGGCTTTAATCAGTCCGATAGTGCCGATGGAAATCAAATCGTCGTTATCTACGCCCGTATTGTCAAATTTTCGCGCGATATAAACGACCAAGCGCAAATTGTGTTGGATAAGCTCGGATTTGGCTTGATCGCGTACCTGCCCATCTCCATTGATGAGTAAATGCAGCGTTTCCCCTTCTTTTTCGGGCGAAAGCGGTAAAGGAAGCGCTTCGCCGTTTCCGCACACGTAGTCGAGTGTGGCTTTTGCGTCGAGAAAGGGGATTTTTTGCAGGAAAATTTGTAAAATGTCGCGGAATTTCATATTCTATCATACCTTTTTATGTATTTTTTGCGTATTTTTTGTGTATTTTGCGGTATTTTATGCGGTTTTGTCGAAAATAGACGTATGTAGAAGCAGCTTATATTCTCGTGATATGATATGCGGCGAAACGGCAAAATATACGTCGGTTTTGCGTAAAATGGTACCGTGCATACAAATTTCTAAATCGGCTTTGAAAAGGGAGAGCGTTTTTTCGCCGCCAACGCTACAAACAACAAGTTCATCGCATACCTGCCCCTTTGTTTTGCTCATATCCGACCACATTTCATCCGATTGTAAATCGTAGGCAATGTCGGGCGTAATAAAGCAAACGGGCGTGCCGTTTTTTTGCGCAAAATTGCCGCTGTCGTAAAAGCCCAAAACGGCTACACGCCTTTGTTTATAAGCGATTGCGCAATTATATATATGCGCAAAAACCGCGCGTTTTTGATACCATTTTTTAATCAACGCATATAAAAAAAGTGTAAATAAAAGGGTGGCGCAAAGCACCAGCGTAAAGGGCGCGGTCGTGATAGCGTAGCCGTTTTGCGTGTAGGAAAACGCACTGTACAGCGCTAAAATTGCGCCGCCAAGCCCAAAGGCGAATAAAAAGAAGAAACAACAGGTGAACGCATACCTGCCCCTT
>JAZRIK010000009.1:0-10389 GCA_045645245.1 Candidatus Scatosoma sp.
AGCCGTACACGTACGCATAGATTAAAATGGGCACGAGTGACGCAAACGTAATCGACCCACCGTATTGTACGGGACTAACTTTAAGAATGGATAGTGTAAACGACATGGATACACAAACTCCTGCAAAAGCCAAGCGTTTCGCGTCAATTTTCCGTTTTCGTAAGGCGGAAATCAAAAGGATGACGGCGACCAAACAAACGATGGCAGCGATGGAAATCCACTTGACCAAATCCGTCGTTTGCTCGGACACGTCTAAAAGAGAATAAAGAAACATAAAAACACTCCTTTTCCGTCGCACGCTTTTAAGACGTAGTTGCATAAAAAACCCACGCAGTCTTTGCGTGGGTAGAAAAAACTTCTTGTCTGCGCTAAAAAAGTAGCACAAAAAAGCATATCAATCTCTCGCTCAGGTATTACCCTGCCGATTCAAATGGTATAATCTCAGCCCAAAAAGGCACCCACGACGGATATTAATTTTGTAAATTAATTATAATACACACAAGCCCTGCTTGTCAAGAGTTTGACACAATAAAATCTACGTAAGGAGTAAAAAAATGCGCCACGATTTTTACGCGTATATGGATAGAATGAAGCACATCAAGCGCTGGCAGCTGATGCGCTCGGAACGGGAAGAAAACGTAATGGAGCACTCGTACAGCGTGACGATTTTCGCCCATGCGCTTGCCACCATTCATAACCAAGTATTCGGGGGCAATGCGGACGTACTCAAAACCGTTTTATACGCTGCCTACCACGAAACGAGCGAAGTAATGACGGGCGATTTACCTACGCCTATCAAATATTATAACCGTAGCATTCACGGCGCGTATAAAGAATTAGAGCGTATCGCTTGCCAAAAAATTATCGGAATGCTTCCGCAAGAGCTGCAAGGGGAAATTTCCCCCTTCGTGCTCGCGGACGAAGACACTATCGAGTATAAGCTTGTAAAAGCGGCGGATCGCTTGGCGGCGTACGTAAAATGTATGGAAGAGCTGCGCTACGGCAACGGAGAGTTTGTGCGTGCAAAAAACAGCATCGAAGAAGACTTACACAGCCGTCAAATGCCGGAAATCGAATACTTCTTCGAGCATTTCATTCCATCGTTCGAGCTCACGCTGGACGAATTAGAAGATTTTTAAGGTTTTCACAAAATTTTTATTCTTTTTTCATAACGCGTGCAAGCGCGCTGCGTATAATAAGGATAAAGAATGAGAAAAATATCGCTAAAAAATGCGAAAAAGGGGAACTATGAATAAATTTTTCAAAAGAACGCTCGCGCTGGTTTGCGCCTTGGGCTTAATGCTTGGTGCCAGCGGCTGCGTTGAACAAAAAGAAATCATAAACGCCTACGATATTGCGGTGCAAAACGGCTTTCAAGGCACCGAGCAAGAATGGCTCGCGTCTTTGCGCGGCGAAAGCGGTAAAGACGGTAAGGATTTTGATATCGAAACGCTGTACGAACAAGCCAAGCAAGAAGACGGCTTTTCGGGCAGTCTTATCGATTTTGTAGAAGAATATTTCGACATTGACCTGCGCGAAGACAACGACGTCAAAACGATTGCAAGCAACGTAATGTCGGTGGTAAGTATCTATTCGGCATTTACGACGACCACAACGGAAATGCAAGATACGTTCCCCTTCCGCCAAGAAACGGTGGTTAAAGCAACGGCTTCGGCAGGCAGCGGCGTCATCATCAACTTAGATAAAGAACAAGGGGACGCGCTGATTATCACCAACTACCACGTGCTTTATAGTGCGGGCACGGACACGCAAACGGGAATTTCCGATTGCACGTACGTATATTTATACGGCGCGCGCAACTACTTCACGTCAGGCGCAGACGAAACGGGCAAGCTGGTAGATGCAAACGAAGACGGCGTAATCAATAAAAACGACCAAGGCGACTGGTTGGGCGACGGCATCAAAGCACAGTACGTAGGCGGCGCAATGGCGTACGACATCGCCATTTTGCAGGTACGCGGCAGCGAATACTTAAAGCGGAGTGCGGCAACCTGCGCTGAAATCGGCGATTCCAACGCAGTCACGGTGGGCGAAAAGGTGTACGCAATCGGGAATGCGCGCGCGCACGGTATCGCCGTCACGAACGGTTTAATTTCGGTGGAATCGGAAACGATTGAAATGGAATCGATGGACGGCACGGACAGTTGGCTTTCCTTCCGCGTTATGCGTACGGACGCAGCGATTAACTCGGGCAACTCGGGCGGCGGCTTATTCGATGCAAACGGCAAGCTGATCGGCATTACCAACGCAAAGAACGCGCAAGAAGATACCGACAATATGGGCTATGCGCTGCCCATTTCCCAAATCGAAAAAATCGTCAACAACATTTTAGACAATAACGGCGTATTCAAGCGCGCAATGTTTGGCGTAGGTACGTTGGTCGTTGATTCAATCGCAACGGTCGATGAAAACGGCAAAATCGTACTTGTGGAACAGCTGGAAGTGGCGGAAGTATTAACTACGGGCGCGGCATACGGCAAGTTAAAGGTAGGGGATATTTTCCGTTCAATGACGGTGAATGGCACAACGATAACGCTCACGCAAGGGTACCTTATTACCGACTGGCTGTTCGACGTGCGCAAGGGCGACAGCGTGACGGTCACGGTATATCGCCCGTCCGAAAATGGCGAAAAAACGGTCACGATTACCTACGATAAAGATTCGTATTTCACCATTTATAGCTAAAAAACACAAAAAATCAACGCGTTTACTCGTTTGTAAGCGCGTTTTTTATTATTCGCTTGACATTTTTTGGCGGGAGTAGTATAATAAAAAGGATAGTAGGCAGCATTAATAAGGAGCAAAGAATATGAGAGCGGAAGAATACGTGGCAAGATTAGCGGAAACGAGTGTAAACGAAGAGCTTTTGACCCATCTATACGACGGAGTCCCCCTTGGCGTGGACGCGGCGAATGAGCTTGTGTTATCGCAAACGAAAGCGCACCCTTACACCGTCCGCCATACCTGCGTGACGGGTACGCGCAAAACGCAGTATATCCGCCGTCTGCTTTGCCATTTATCTGCCGTTTATCCCAAATCGCAAGCCAACTTTTTAATCATTTCGCCCAATTTAGAATATGGCGAATTATTAAAATTAAAGCGTTTGGACGCGACGATTCCGTATATCCGTACACAAGCGGACGTGGAACAGGCGAAAGAATGCGTGCAAGCGCTCATCGACGAATACGCGCGCGGCGCGGGCTATCCCCGCTTATTCGTAGTGTTAGACGGTTTAGAAACGCTGATTGCCGATTCCAACGGCGATTTGCAGGCGTACCGCTCGTTTTTAGAGCTGGTGGCAACGCAAAAAAATATCCATATTATCAGCGGCGTAGAGCTGATGGGCAGCATTTTCAGCGGCAATCCCGGCGTGTTCGTGGGTGTGGGGAATTGTTTGGTGACTACCCGCGAAGAAGGCCGCGCCGACGTGACGTACGTTGACGACGACTGCTCGTTGTCTATGCCAATCGGTATGACGTACCCGTCCGTTCCGTCGCCGTTAGAAACGATTATTTATCTAAATTCTTTGCCTACCAAGCCCGCGCAAGCATAACGCTACATATGTCAAAAAATCAAGAAAATATATTTCATCAAATACCTGCCCCCTTGCTTTTATGGTATCGGGCGCACAAACGCGACCTGGCTTGGCGCAGCGATCCCACGCCATACCACGTATGGGTATCCGAAATTATGCTTCAACAAACAAGGGTGGAAGCGGTAAAAGAATATTACGCGCGCTTTATTTCCGCGCTGCCGACGGTCGAAGCACTTGCGGCTTGCGAAGAAGAAAAGCTCTTAAAATTATGGGAAGGACTTGGCTATTACAGCCGAGTACGCAATTTACAAAAAGCGGCGAAAACCATCGTGTATAATTTGGGAGGAATATTCCCCAACGACGAGCGCACGCTCAAAACGCTTGCGGGAATCGGCGAATATACGGCGGGCGCAATTTTATCCATTGCGTTTGGCAAGCGCAGGGCGGCGGTCGATGGCAACGTTTTGCGCGTAATCGCGCGGCTCACCGAAAACCCGACGGAAATTTCCGATACGGCATATCGAAAATGGCTGACAAACGCGCTTTCGAGCGCATATCCAAGCGCAGGGGAAGAGAGCCGCGATTATACGCAAAGCTTATTCGAGCTGGGCGCACTCGTTTGTAAACCGAAAAATCCCGATTGCAGGGCTTGTCCGCTGTCGCATTTATGTCAAGCAAACAAAAACGGCACGCAAACGCTGTATCCCGTGCAAAAGCCCAAAAAACCCAAACGCGAAGAAAACGTTTTCGTCTTTTTAATCCAAACGCCAAACGGCTTTTGTATAAGAAAAAGAGAGCAGGGCGTACTCAAAGGTATGCACGAATTCCCTTCTCAAATTTCTTGCGGCGAAACGGCGCAGCAAATACTAAACGAATGGGGCATGTACGCGTTCACGGAAAAAAATCGCCGCAATTTTATCCATATTTTCACGCATATTAAGTGGAATATTACCTGCGTGCATATTCAAACAAACGACGCGCCGTTCGATACCTACCATTTAGACGAAATTCAAGAAACGATATCGTTGCCAACCGCGTTTAAGCAATGTTTAGCGATACTCGGTGGAAACGAGCAAAATAAAGGAGAAAAAACAATATGAAAGTAATGCTTGTCAACGGCAGTATGCACAAAGACGGCTGTACGTACACAGCCCTTGCCGAAGTGGAAAAAGCGTTGAATGCAAACGGCGTGGAAACGGAAATTTATCAATTAGGCGATAAAACGGTGAGCGGTTGCCGCGGCTGCTGGGCTTGTAAAAAAACCGGCGCGTGCGTATTCGACGACGGCACTGTGAACGACTTTGTTAAAAAGGCAAGCGAATGCGACGGCTTCGTATTCGGCTCGCCCGTGTACTATGCGTCGGCGAGCGGCGTGCTTGTTAGCTTTATGGACAGAGTATTTTACAGCGGCGGCAAGTATCTTGCCTACAAACCAGCCGCGGCGGTAGTGAGCTGCCGCAGGGCGGGCGCAAGCACGACGTTTGACGTTATCAACAAATATTTCACCATCAACCAAATGCCCATCGTATCGTCCAACTACTGGAACGAAGTACACGGCAATACCGCGCAAGAAGTATTGCAGGACGCGGAAGGTCTGCAAACAATGCGCGTTTTGGGCAACAATATGGCGTGGCTGTTAAAATGTATCGAGCAAGGCAAACAACAAGGCATTGCGCCCACCAAAGAGAAAAAAGTTTGGACGAACTTTATTCGATAAGAAAAAAGCATAATAAAAAATCCCGCCTGATACATTCAGACGGGATTTTTGTATAGAAGTTTTACACAAACGGGTGTTCCGCGCGAATCACGCACGAGCATTCCGGCCGCTGCGCCTTAATGCGTTCGGCAACCGCTTTTTCCGCGTCCGCCGCACTCATCTCGCAATCGGCGGGCAACACCAAATCAAAAATCAGGTTAATTTTCGTTTCGCCCTTGGTCATACGGAAATCGTGAATGGAAAATTGTCCGTTGACCGACCTTGCCGTTTCATCGGCAAGCGCGCGCAGCTCGTTCACAAGCGGGTCGTTAACGACGATAGGGTCGAGATGTACGGTCACGATACAGCCAAATTTCTCGTGCATATCCCGTTCCAACTGATCCACTTCTTCGTGCGCAATATTAATATCCGAATCGGACGGCACTTCCGCGTGGAAGGACACAATTTGCCTGCCTACGCCGTAATCGTGCACCATAACGTCGTGAATCCCTACAATGCGCGTGTATTGCTTGGTAAACGCGTAAATTTCATCGATAAACGCCTTATCGGGCGGCGAGCCGAGTAATAAATCGATGGTTTCCTTCGCCGCCTTTACGCCCGTGTACAAAATGAAAAGGGCAACCAAAATTCCTGCCCAGCCGTCGATTGCCACTCCTAACGACTTTGCAACGATAGCCGAGAGCAAAACCACCGCCGTCGCCACGCAATCGGACAGCGAGTCGAACGACGCCGCCTTTAAGGACGAAGATTGAATTAAACCTGCAATTTTCCGATAAAAGAAGAACAGCCAAAGCTTGATAAAAATCGCAACCGCAAGCAAGACAATCGTCACGATACCCACGGTAGGCAAAACGGGATTTGCAATCTTTTCAATCGAGCTTTTGAACAGCTCAAAACCCACGAGTACGATAACCATGTCCACGATGAACGCCGTCACGTACTCCATTCTACCGTGCCCAAGCGGGTGTTCCTTATCCACGGGCTTTGCCGCCAAATGAAAGCCGAGCAGGGCAATAATCGCCGAGCCCGCGTCCATAATATTATTAAACGCATCCGCAACAATAGCCACCGACGCGGCAACCAAGCCAAGCGTCAATTTCCCGATAAAGAGTAAAACGTTGAGCGCAATTCCCACGCCGCCCGCAAGCGAAGCGAGCTTGCCGCGTACCTTGATATCCGAATAATCATTATTCCCTTTGGTAAATAATTTGATAAGTAAATGAATCATAACCGTTTCCTTAAAAACGAAATAAAAAACCGACGGCAACCGTCACGTAATATTATACGCCGATACCGTCGGTCTTGTCAACTTAAAAGGCAAAATTTGTTATATATTTTCTTCGTTTTGCATATTTTTAAGCGCTTCTTCGCGGCGCGCTTTAATTTCGCCGCATTTCGCAATCGCCCACGCGGTAATCTTTACCGCAACGATAATCAAGCCGATTACGACGAAAATCGCCAAAAGCCCTTGCCAAAGGAAGTTGAGTGCTGGTTCCAATGCGTCCCAACGCATAGGTTTAAGGTTATCAAAAGCCGCTAATAACATATTCAACATAATTTTTTACCTCCTTAAAGTCCGCAGAACGGGCCGAGAATACCGATAATCAAACCGCCGACGATCGCAGACGCAATTTGACCGGACACGTTTGCGCCAACCGCGTGCATAAGCAAGTGGTTGCCGGGGTCTTCCTTCGTACCCATTTTCGCAACGACGCGCGACGCCATAGGGAATGCGGAAATACCCGCCGCACCCAGCATCGGGTTAATTTTTTCTTTGCTGAACAGGTTGATAATCTTTGCGCACATACCGCCGCCGATGGTATCGAACACGAATGCGAACAAACCAAGCGCCATAATGATAAGCGTTTCCAACGACAAGAACGCGTCCGCTTGCATTTGGAAAGAAATGGTGATACCAAGGAGCAAAGTAATAATATTCGAGAAGGTCGTTTGCGCGGTTTCGGAAAGCGATTTTAACACGCCGCATTCACGGAGCAAATTACCGAACATCAGCATACCGACCAGCGAAAGCGAATCGGGCGCAATCAAACCGGAAATCACGGTCACGATGATAGGGAACAAAACGCGCATCAGCGGAGACACTTGTTTCGCAGAATATTTCATTCTGATCATACGTTCCTTTTTCGTCGTACACATCTTGATAACCGCGGGCTGCACGATAGGCACGAGCGCCATATACGAATACGCTACCACCATAATAGGACCCACGTACTTGGACGCAAGCTGAATAGCAACCAAAATCGCGGTAGGGCCGTCCGCCGCACCGATAATACCAATCGAAGCCGCGTCGTTTAAGGGGAAACCGATCATCGCCGCCAAAATAATGGTGATGAAGATACCCAGCTGCGCCGCACCGCCCAAGATAAAGAGCTTGGGGTTGGTAAGAAGCGGTCCAAAGTCGATCATACAGCCGATACCGATGAACAAGAGCAAAGGCATTGCTTCACTCGCTTCGATACCCACTTGGAAAAGCGAAGTAATGATACCAAGATGCTCGCCGTTAGCAGGGTCGCCAATCACGGGCGATAAGGGCAGGTTAACCAAAATTGCGCCAAAGCCCATCGGGAGCAAAAGTGCAGGTTCCATGTCTTTTTTGATGGCGAGATAGATTAAAATACCGCCGATAATCCACATAGCAACCTGTTGCCACGAAAGGTTTGCAAACCCTTGGATAAGAAAGTCGAACATAAAACTCCTCCATTATAATTTAGTAAACTATACATATTATAAAAGAAAATAAAAAGAAAGTCAATAAAATGTGTTCAATGTGTAAAAAAAATCTAAACTATATTTAATAAATTGACATAATCTACAAAAAAAGGTATAATACTCATTGTTATAAAGGAGAAGAAAATTATGGAAATGTGGGTAGCAATTATTTTACTCATAGTCGGTTTTGTCTGTCTTGTAAAGGGGGCGGACTGGTTTGTAGATGGCGCAGCGGGCATCGCGGAAAAATTACGCGTTCCCCATCTTGTCATCGGTTTAACGGTCGTGGCGTTTGGTACCAGCGCACCCGAGCTTGCTACGTCTATTATTTCGTCCGTGCAAGGCAATACGGGTATCGCTATCGGGAATATCGTAGGCAGTAATATCACGAATATTTTGCTTATTTTGGGCTTGTCCGCGGTCATTGCCGCTTTGCCCGTGTATAAAGACACCTTAAAAATCGACTTTCCCGTGCTAATCGGTTCGTCGGCAATTTTGCTTTTGTGCGGATTAGACGGCGAGCTTAGCCGTTTAGAAGGTATCGTTTTCTTTATCATTTCCACTGTTTATACGGTATTGCTTATCAAAATCGCAATGGGGCAGCGGGACAAAGAAAAAGAACGTACGCAAATTTTAGAAGAACGCAAAGAAGTGGTTATCCCCAACGACGAAGACCAAGACGAGCCGAAAACGCCGTACGGCAAATGGTATAAGGCGATGAAAGCGCACACTTGGTTTTTGACGGTCGTCACGCTCGTGGGGCTGGGTATCGTCGTACTCGGCGCGCAGCTTGCCGTCGAAGCGGCAACGGCAATCGCGGTAGAAATCGGCATTTCCGATCGAATTATCGGCTTAACGGTGGTAGCCATCGGCACGTCCTTGCCCGAGCTTGTCACCTGCGTAGTAGCGGCAAGCAAAGGCAATACCGACATCGCGGTAGGCGACATCGTGGGCAGCTGTATTTTCAACATACTCCGCACGCTGGGTATTGCGGCAACGATTGCGCCTCTCGTGTTTGAATCGGTATTCTTAATCGACACGGCAATCGCGCTTGGCGCAGCGGTGCTTTTGGGTGTGCTTGGCTGGATTAAAGACCACAAAATCAAACGCTGGGGCGGAATTGTGATGCTTTTGGGGTTTGCGGCGTACTATGTATATCTTTTTGCAATTTAAGTAAAAAAATCTAAAAAACAATGCAAAAACGCTTGCCAAAGCAGGTAAAATTATATATAATATATACCGACTTCGAACGTTCCTCTGCCTTTTTCGGGCATAGCGAGGAGTTATGCAGCGGGTTATGAGCGTTTCGTAAATAACGGAGGTAAAGTCTGAAATGAAAGGATTGATTGAAGCTATCAACGCAGAAAGTTTGAAAGCGGAAGTTCCTGCATTCGAAGTAGGCGACACGGTTAAAGTTGGCTACAGAATTATCGAAGGCGGCAAAGAACGTGTACAAAATTTCGAAGGCGTGGTTATCGCTAAGAAAAACGGCGGCGTTTCCGAAACGTTCACCGTTCGTCATATTTCGTATGGCGTAGGCGTAGAAAAAACCTATCCTCTTCACTCCCCGAAAATTGCGTCCATCACGGTCGTAAGACGCGGTAAAGTTAGAAGAGCGAAGCTGTATTATTTGCGTAAGCTTACCGGTAAGGCAGCAAAAGTTAAAGAAAGAATTTAAGTTTTATCTAAAACGAGAGAGAGGTTCACCCAAAGTCAACGGTGAACTTCTTTTTTTTCTTCTTGGCTATAAAATACTACGCAATACTTTGTCGCCACTTGCGTTTGTACTCGGTCACGTACGGCTATGTACGTTCCCGTCGTCCAATCCGCGCGGCTTCGCGTCTTGCTTGCATTTTCCTACGCCAAGTGGCTATAAAATATTACGCAATACTGCGTTAACTTTACGTTTTCCCTTGCTCGTTTACGCAAGTAAACTCCCATCGGGAAAGCCGCAGTTGCCTTGTCTTGCTTGCATTTTCCTACGCCAAACGGCTACAAAATATAGCGCAATACGGCGTCGCAAAGAAAAATTTCTTTTGGTTACGTACCCCAAGTACGCGCCCTGCAAGAAATTTTCCTGCTCCTTGTCTTGCTTGTATTTTCCTACGCCAAAAGGGCTACAAAATACTTTGTGGCTTGGTTGCATATTACTATAACAACCGATAAAAATCTGAAAATATTCCTTGAAACAAAAAGGTTATCAATATGAAAAAAAATCAACAAAAAAGAGTTTCCATCGGCGGTCAAGCCGTTATGGAAGGGATCATGATGCGCGGTAAAACGGCAATGGCAACCGCCGTGCGTGATCCTGAAAAAAAGATACAAATCGAATCGGAGCGCATAACGCCCCCTGAAAAGCAACGCAAGTTTTTCCGTTTGCCGTTCG
>JAZRIK010000010.1:0-26757 GCA_045645245.1 Candidatus Scatosoma sp.
CGGTAGAGCAGCTGATTCGTAATCAGCAGGTCGCCGGTTCAAGTCCGGCAGTAGCTCCAAAACCTTACCAAAACGGTAAGGTTTTTTACATAAAAAACGGTTGATTTTCTCAACCGCTTTATTTTTTACTAAAATATACTTTTATCGATTTTCGCTGATGGATATAATAAAGAATAAATTTGTTCGGCAAACAAATCGCGCTCATAGCATTTTACCCCGTCCGCCGAAAGCTTGTTTGCATCGTTTGAACGAACGATTAAGGGAAATTTGCCTTTTCCAAGAGCGGAAAGTACGTCTTTTCGCGCCGTATTTGTGGCTAAAACGCGTAAATATAAAGGGGATCGCAAAGATGCCCGTATTTGCTTTTCGTCGATTTTAAGCAGGTTTTGCAAGGCGATACGGCGAATGCGCGATGCGGTGTATCTGGGCGAGCAAAGCGACTTTTCGAGCGGAGAAGAGCAGCTTGCCGCTTTAACGAATGCGTTTTCTAACCCTTCTGTGCAATCGCAAACGCAGGCAATTTCTTTTCTTGGCGTGGAAAGTAGTGCATACTTTTCCAACGCGTCCAAATGATTATCTAAGCTGCTCGGCAAATCTTGCAAAACAAAATCGGGCAGGCAAGCACTTGTATTTTCTTGGCGGCAAATGGCTTGGCGTATCGCCGTAGCGGAAGAAAAATTTTGATGTAAAGCTGTATCGTTATAATTTGCACCTTGCCGCTGAATGGGTAAAATTTCGATATTCGCCCCGATTTTTTGTATTGCTTTGGCGTATTCTAATCCTAAAATATTATTAGGGGAATTGAGCAAGTCAAACGGAATAAACCCTGCAAAAGCTTGTGCGCGCGCTTTTGCATAGCTTGTACCTTTTGCAACTTCACGCTTAATCGCTTCCGATACCTCGGGGGGCTCGTTATTAAGATATCTTGCTGCAAGATAGAAAGCGGTTTTATCGGCATTTTCCGCGCCAAAGCACAAGGTCGTCACTTCGGGGATAGATGAAAGAATATGCATTGCGCCTTTTGCGAACAATTCGGCGTTAGAAGTAGCGAAAACGGTCGGAAGCTCAATAACGATATCCGCACCTGCCTTGATGGCGTGTTGGGCGCGAATATTTTTATGCAAAATAGCCGCTTCGCCGCGCTGAACGAAATTCCCGCTCATAAGACACAAAATTGCGTCCGCATTCGTGCGTTTCTTTGCTTCGTTTAGCTGATATAAATGACCGTTGTGAAAGGGGTTATATTCACAAATTATCGCGCAGATTTTCATTTTCTTTCTTTCAATTCCTTTACAATCAAAAAAATGTGTGCTATAATATACGTTGGTGACGGTTTTCGTCATAATATCATTATATATCAAAATCAAAAAATAATAAAGCGTTTCTAGGAGAAAAAGCATGAAAAATATTTTAGATGAGATTAAAATTAAGGCAAAAGCATTAAATAAAACGATTGTGCTTTGCGAAGGGGAAGATTCTCGCGTGGTCAAAGCGGCTGCAGACGCTACAAAGGAAGGCGTTGCAAAAATTGTTTTGCTTGGCGATGAAGCACAAATTAAAGCGGCGAATCCCGACGTGGATTTGACGGGCGTGACGATTATTAATCCGCTTACTTCGGACAAGCTGGACGCGTATAATGCGAAATTGTGCGAACTGCGCGCTTCCAAGGGCATGACGCCCGACCAAGCGGCAAAGCTTTTGGCGGACGGCACGTATTTCGGCGCTATGATGCTGAAAATGGGCGACGTGGACGGTTTGGTTTCGGGGGCTTGTCACTCGACGGCAAATACTCTTCGTCCCGGCTTACAAATTATTAAAACGGCAAAGGGCGTTTCTTCCGTTTCCAGCTTTAACTTGATGATTTGTCCCCCCCAAGGCAATCAATACTGCCCCGATGGGTTGGTGGTATTTGCCGATTGCGGCTTGAACCCCACTTATACGAGCGAAGGGCTTGCAGATTGCGCGATTGCTACGGCGAACTCGGCAAAAGCGATTGCTGGCATTGAACCGAAAGTAGCTATGCTTTCTTTCTCCACAAAAGGTAGCGCGAAACACGACAACGTATCGATGGTTGCGGAAGCGGTGAAAATTGCAAAAGAAAAGGCGCCCGATTTGAAGCTGGACGGCGAATTGCAATTCGACGCGGCAATCGTTCCTTCGGTAGCGGCTTTGAAAGCGCCCGATTCGAACGTGGCAGGTCAAGCAAACGTATTTATTTTCCCCGATTTACAAGCAGGTAATATCGGCTATAAAATTGCGGAACGTTTGGGCGGCTTTATGGCGGTTGGCCCTATTTGCCAGGGCTTTGCAAAACCGTTGAACGACTTATCGCGCGGTTGTAAATCGGAAGATATCGTAGCGGCGGTAGCCATTACCGTATTGCAAACGCAACTTTAATTAGGAGAAGAAAAAATGAAAGTACTTGTTATTAATTCTGGGAGTTCTTCCCTTAAATACCAACTTATCGATATGGAAACAGAAGCGGTGATCGCAAAAGGGAATTGCGAGCGCATCGGTATTGACGGTTCTAAACTTGTACACAAAGCAAAGGGCGGCGAAACGGTAATCGAACAAGCTATGCCCGACCATAACGTAGCCGTCTCGCTTGTTTTGAACGCATTGACGGATAGCAAAATCGGCGTTATTTCTTCTATGGACGAAATCGACGCAGTGGGACATAGAGCGGTGGCGTCCGGCGAAGTATTTACGAAAACCACGCTTGTCACGGAAGAAACGATTGCGCAATTTGAACAGCTTTGCGACCTTGCGCCTTTGCATAATCCCGCTGGCTTAATCGGCGTTAAAGCTTGCCGCAAAATGATGCCTAATACGCCGATGGCGTTTGTATTCGATACCAGTTTCCATTTCACTATGCCTAAATATGCGTATATGTACGGCATTGATTATGCGGATTACGATCAATATAAAATCCGTCGTTATGGCTTTCACGGCACGAGCCATAAATTCGTTTCGCAAGAAGCGGCAAAATATTTGGGTAAAAAGCCGGAAGAATTGAAGGTTATTACCTGTCACTTGGGCAACGGTTCTTCCATTACGGCAGTGAACGGTGGAAAGAGCGTGGATACTTCGATGGGCTTTACGCCTTTGGCGGGCGTGCCTATGGGAACGCGTAGCGGCGATATCGACTTTGCGTCGGCTGAATACTTGGCGAAAAAGAAGGGTTGGGATATTTCTCAAACGCTTACTTATCTTAACAAAAAATGCGGTATGCTTGGTCTTTCCGGCGTTTCCAGCGACTTCCGCGATTTAACTTCGGCAGCGGAAAACGGCAACGAAAGAGCGCAGCTTGCGCTGGACGTATTTGCGTATTCTTGCAAAAAATACGTAGGTGCGTATGCGGCGGCGATGAACGGCGTAGATTGTATCGTTTTCACAGCGGGCGTTGGCGAAAATACCGCTTGCGTGCGTGCGGCAATTTGTGAAAATATGCAATATTTGGGTTTAGAAATCGACCCTGAAAAGAATGAAGAGAAGAATAACGGCGCTATCCGCGACATCACGGGCAAAAACTCGAAAGTCAAGGTTCTTATCATTCCGACCAACGAAGAACTTGTTATTGCAAGAGAAACGGTAGAATTATTGTAAAAATTCATAAAATTTGTTAAAAAAAAGTTGACAAAGTCGTTGAAATATACTATACTTTATAAGCTAGTGAAAAGATGATTATTGATATCAGAAAACTCAATGCACAAAAAAAGTACTCGGGAGAGATGGAATTTGATTATTCTGCGCCCGATGAGCTCATATCCGTTCCGTTTGCGAAATACGCCGCGCCTGTGAAAGTGCGTTTTCAATACGATTTATACGAAGACGACGCATTTGAAATTCGCGGAAGCATTTTCTATAAACTTATCGGACAATGCTCGCGTTGCTTAAAAGACGCAAACGCAGCCGTAGAAGGCGAGCTTTCCGCCTTATTCGAGCCGACGAAGGATTGTGAAGATTATTCGTATTCCAACGGTAAAGTGGATTTGACGCCTGCTATCAACGACGCGATAATGGCAAGTATGCCGTTTGCGCTTTCGTGCGGCGACGATTGCAAAGGAATTGAGTTTTAACAAGCAAAATCAAACGAAAAGAATTAAGAAGAGGTGTTATTATGGCAGTACCCAAGAGTAAACAATCCAAGAGCAGAACGAACAAGAGATTTGCAAACTATAAAGCAACGGCAGCTACGCTTGTAGAATGCCCTCATTGCCACGAATTGGCTGAAGCGCATAGAGTATGCAAAAACTGCGGCTACTACGACGGCGCAGAAGTTGTTGCAGCGAAAGAAGAAAAGAATAACTAATTTCGTCTAATAGCAAATTTAGACGGGTGTATTTTCGCACCCGTCTTTTTGCGTTTTAATTAAATTTTAACAAGTTATATTTTCTACTCGACTTGCAGCTTGACAAAAACGCAAAAATATGCTATTATATAGCATATAAGGAGCTTGATTATGCGTGAAAAATTTAGCGTTAGCGGTATGACCTGCGCGGCGTGTTCTTCTGGGATTGAACGCACTTTACGCCGATTAGACGGCGTACAGAGCGCAGAAGTTTCTTTGATGGGAGAATGCGCCGTCATCGATTACGACGAAACGCAAATTCAAAAGGATAAAATTATAAAAGCCGTATCCGATTTGGGATATGGCATTTCCGATTATAACGAGAAGGCAGTTTTACAGGTTAAAGCGCAACCGAACGTCTTAAAAAAGCGGTTTTTAATTTCAACTGCGTTTTTACTGCCGCTTATGTATTTTTCTATGGGTGGTATGATCGGTTTACCGCAGCCAAGCACGACGGTTAGCGCAACTTTGCAAATGCTGTTTACGCTTGCGGTTATGATCGTTAATTTTAAGTTTTTTACAAACGGCACAAAAGCATTGATAAAACGCGCGCCGAATATGGATACTTTGGTAGCGCTTGGGGCAGGCGTTTCGTTTATTTACAGTTTCTTCTTTACAATTTTGCTTTATGTTGGAAATTTAGACGAGCATTTTCATTTCTTTTACGAATCCGCTGCAATGATTTTAACGCTCGTCACGCTTGGAAAGTGGTTGGAAGAAAACTCAAAGCGCAAGACGGGCGACGAAGTGGAAAAGCTTATCAAATTGATGCCAAGTACCGTCACGGTAGAAGCGGGCGAAGCGCAAATAAAGCGCGCATTTTCCGAAATTCAAGTGGGTGATATTTTAATCGTAAAGCAGGGGGAATATATTCCCGTTGACGGTAAAATTACCGATGGACACGCATTTATCGACCGCGCGGCGATTACGGGCGAAAGCTTGCCCGTAGAAGTGCAAACCGGCGACCACGTGACGAGTGCGGATATCGTAAAAAGCGGATTTATCAAGATTGTTGCGGAAAAGGTGGGGGTAGATACTACGCTTTCGCAAATTGTGAAAATGGTCAAGCAAGCTGGGGCGAGTAAAGCGCCGCTGCAAAAAATTGCCGATAAAATCGCAGGGATTTTCGTACCCATAGTCACCGTTATTTCTTTCATTACCTTTATGGTTTGGATTTTGACAACGGGCGATTTGGCGCAGTCGGCAAATTACGCAATCAGCATATTGGTTATTTCCTGCCCTTGTTCGCTGGGTTTGGCAACGCCCGTTGCCGTAATGGCTGCAACGGGAAAGGGTATGTCGCTGGGTATCTTATTCAAAGACGCGGAAGCGTTGCAAAAAGCGAAAGATATCAACTGCGTATTGCTGGATAAAACGGCAACGCTGACCGTGGGCGAACCCAAGGTGCTCAATTTCGTTTGTTTCAATGACAAAAAAGAAATGGCATTAGCGCTTGCGGAAGCCATTGAAAGTAAATCCAACCACCCGATAGCAGAGTGCATTTGCACATTTGCGCAAAAGGAGTTAGCGGGGCGCGATAGCGGTTTGGAAATTACAAATTATGCGTATATAATGGGCAAGGGCGCAACAGCGGAATATAATGGAAAACAGTATTTGCTTGGCAACCGTCGTTTGCTGCAAAATATAGATGAAAAGCGCGTATATCAGATAGAAAAAGAATATTCTGGGCAAGGCAAGAGCGTTATATTTTTAGCGGATAATGAGCAAATTATTGCAATTTTTGCGTTGGCAGATATTTTGAAAAGCGAAAGCTATGCCGCTGTGCAGGCTTTGAAAGCGCGTAACGTGCGTGTGGGAATGCTGACAGGCGATAACGAACAAGTTGCAAAGGCGATTGCTATGCAGGTGGGTATCGACGATTATTTTGCCGAAGCGTTGCCCAAGGATAAAGCGGACGCCGTGGCAAGAACACGCGAAGTAGGCGGTTTTGTGGCGATGGTTGGCGATGGTATCAACGATAGCCCAGCGCTTAAAGAAGCGGACGTGGGCGTTGCAATGGGGAACGGTACGGACATTGCCATTGATAGCGCGGACGTAGTCCTTTCGCGCGGAGATTTGCGCTTGGTTGCAGCAATGATAGATTTGAGTAAAAAAACGGTGCAAAATATCAAACAAAATTTATTTTGGGCGTTTTTCTATAACTGCGTTGCCATTCCGGTTGCGGCGGGTGTGTTTGCCTTTGCGGGGGTATCACTTAACCCTATGATCGCGGCAGCGTGTATGAGTTTAAGCTCGCTTTTCGTAGTAAGCAACGCATTGCGCTTAACACGATTCAGCGTAAAATTTGACGATAAAAATGCAATAAAAAAGGAAACAAATATGAAAAAGACGATGAAAATAGAGGGTATGATGTGTCAGCACTGCGTAGCGCACGTGACAAAGGCGTTATCGGCGGTAGATGGGGTCGTGAACGTGGAAGTAAGCTTGAAAAAGAAAACAGCCACTATCGAATGCAGTGACGACGTTTCGATTGATGTACTCACACAAGCGGTGACAGATGCGGGATATACCGTTAAAAAGGTTATGTAAATGACAAAATAAATACCGGATAGACAAAAAGCGGCAGGATATTGATTGATGATTATGTTATCATATTCCCAAATTAACAAATGGGAGATTTATATTATGCAAATGCTGCTTTTGGATAAACGCACGCAAAGCTTAATCGAGGATTACGTTCCGCAAGGGGAAATTCTCGAAGGCGTTGTGTGCTTTTTTTCTGTATTTGCCGATTATACGAGAGTGAAAATTTTAGCCGCGTTGGCGATTAGCGAGCTGTGTGTGACTGATTTATCGCGCATACTGGATATCAATCAAACGACGGTATCCCATCAATTACGGTTTTTGAAAAGCGCAGGGATAGTAAAATCGATACGGCAGGGAAAAATCGTCTTTTATAATTTAGCTGACGAGCGCGTGAACGACGTTTTGCTAAAAGGTATCGAGTTTTTGGGCTGTTAAACGGTTTTTTATGCGTATTCCCTTGCAAAATTGCGCAATTTAGTATATAATAAAAGTACAAAGTACTTTTTAGCGCATTTTGAGCGATGTGTAAGAGAAATTGTAGCAGTTTATGGGTAATTTAGCGGAAAAACTGAAATTATTACCGGACAGCCCCGGCGTGTACGTTATGCTGGACAAGGACGGTATCGTAATTTACGTTGGCAAGGCGCGCGTTTTGAAAAACAGAGTGCGTCAATATTTTCATACTTCCGCAAAACCCGAAAAAGTAAGCGCTATGGTGGAAAATATCGCCGATTTTTATTATATCATCACGCAAACGGAAATCGACGCGCTCGCGCTGGAAAATAATTTAATTAAAAAGTACAAGCCAAAGTACAATATTCTGCTCAAAGACGATAAAACGTATCCGTATATCAAGGTGCATACCAAAGAAGCGTTTCCGCGTGTATCTATCACGCGCAGAATACAAAAAGACGGCAAATACTTCGGCCCGTTTATGGGCGGAGTGCGTTGCGGGGAAATTTTAGACGTGCTTTCCAGCGTTTACAATATCCGTACCTGTTCCACGGCAATTACCGCAAAACCGAAAAAGCCCTGTCTTATGCATCACTTGCACCGTTGCGGCGCGCCTTGCGCGCATTTGTGCGATGAAAGCGATTATCTTGCACGCGTTAAAAAGGCAATGGCTTTTTTGGACGGCGATTATGAAGAAGCGGAAAATATTTTGCGCGAAAAAATGCAGTATTTTGCCGACAATGAAGAGTTTGAACTCGCAATGGATTTGCGCGAAAAATTGCAAATGTTATCCAAGCTAAAGCTCAAACGAATTACCGCGCTCAACCGTGCGATGAATGCGGACGTTATTGCGTTAAAGACAAATTATTTGTATTCTGCCGTAAACGTTTTGGTGACGCGTAAAGGCATTATGCAGGGCAGCACGAACTTCGCTTTGGAAGACGGCTCATTTTCGGAAGCGGACGCTTTGACGGCGTTTATCATTCAATTTTACACCCATCACGAGATACCGCAAGAGATTATCGTGCAGGACTATTGCGAAAAGGAGCTTTTAGAAAGGTATTTTTTAGAAAAGTACAATAAAAAAGTGGAAATCGTCCGCGCGAAGCAGGGGGTTAAGAAACGGCTTTTAGAAATGGCGGAAAGCAACGCAAGCGAGCATTTATCCAAGTCGATTAGTAAAATCGAGCATAAGAACGATATGACGAAAAACGCCTGTAAGCGTTTACAAACGGTTTTGAGGTTAAAAAAATATCCCAAACGTATGGAATGTTATGATATTTCCAACATAAGCGGTGTGGATAAGGTCGGCTCGATGGTCGTATTCATCGACGGCGAAGCAGATAAAACCAGCTATCGACGGTTCAAAATTCGTACGGTCGAAGGTGCGAACGATTACGCTTCCCACCAAGAGATGATGAAAAGACGGTTGTTAAAGCTGGGCACAAGCGAAGAGACGCGCTTTCCAAAGCCGCAGCTTATCGTCATCGACGGCGGTAAGGGACAATTATCCGCGGTAAAAGAAATTTTCGACGAGTTGAACGTACAGGATATTGAGCTGATTGCGCTTGCCGAGCGCGAAGAAGAAATTTTTACTTTATATTCGCCCGACGCAATCAAAATGGATAAAAAAGACTACGCACTGCGTATGCTGCAACGTATGCGCGACGAAGCGCATCGATTTGCGATTACGTATTTCAAAAGCTTGCATTCTAAACGCAATTTGGCGTCCGTTTTACAAGAGATTGACGGCATAGGAAAGAAAAAGCAAAAGGCGCTGATGGATCGATTTGGTACGATAGATAAAATTATGCGCGCGAGTGTGGCTGATTTAGAAAAAACGGACGGAATCGGCGAAGATTTGGCAAAGAAAATTTACGATTATTTTAAGGAAGAACTTTGATGCAAAAGATAAATTATCCGTTGATTATATCCGATTTTGACGGAACGCTCGTACAATCGAACGGAGAAATTTCGCAAAAGAATAAAGACGCTATTGCGCAATATATACGCGACGGCGGCGCATTTGCGATCTCGACTGGCAGAATGCCGTCGGGCATTTTACCGCGCGTAAAGGAGCTGGGCTTAAATGGCTTTGTTTCCTGTTGCCAAGGCGCAATCGTTATGGATATTGAGAGTGGTGAAACGCTGGTTCAAGGCGCGCTTTCGCAGGATAATGCGATTGCAATTTGCGAAAAAATGGAAGAAATGGGCTTGCATATTCATATTTACGATTTGCAAAATTATTACGCAAATATGGACGACGAGCCGCTCAAATTATACGAAAAAGGAGTGCGCGTAAAAGCAATACGCGTATTAGACAAACCGTTGTCTCAATGGATTAGGGAACAAAATTTAACCGTATATAAAATTTTAGCAATGGTTGAGCCGCAAAAAAATGCAATGGTGTTTGATACGATTACAAATATGCAATTATCCGATTGCTGCGTGACGAAAAGCGCGGCGTTTTTGGTGGAAGTTGTCAATGCCAACTATTCCAAAGGCACAGCACTCGAAGCGCTTGCAAAGCATTATCAAATTCCTATAGAGAAAACGGTGGCAATCGGCGATCAATGGAACGATTTGCCTATGCTGACCAAAGCGGGTGTAGGGCTTGCCGTTCGAAACGCGGCTACCGAACTAAAGCAAGCGGTCGCCGTGCTGCCTTATACAAACGAACAAGACGCAATCGCACACGCGATTGAACAATACGGATATACGAAGGAGTAAGATATGAATTCGAACGTGACGCAAAGTGTTATGTTAGATAAATTTGCATACGATTTACATTTAGAAATTGTTTATACCGGGCGCGGGGTTATTACGCTGTCCAGTATGAGCGTGGAGCGGCCGGGGTTGCAGCTTGCAGGCGGGTTTTTTAACTATTTTGACGCGCACCGCATTATCGTACTCGGCTTATCGGAGTATGAATATTTGCGTACGTTTTCAGCGGAAGAACGCAAGCAAAAAATTTGTTCTTTGATGGAGCACGGCGAACTGCCCTGTATCATTTTAAGCCGCGATTTACCCGCTTTACCCGAACTTATCGAAGGGGCAAAGCTATTTTCCTGCCCCATTTTCCGCAGCCCGAAAATGACCACCGACTTAATGAGTGATTTATATATTTACTTAAACCGTTTACTTGCGCCGTCCGTGAGTGAGCACGGCGTGCTTATGGAAGTATTTGGCGTAGGTATTTTACTCACGGGTAAGAGCGGCGTAGGGAAAAGCGAAACGGCGATGGAGCTTATCAAGCGCGGGCATAGATTGATTGCGGACGATAACATTATTATCAAAGAAATTGCCAACCAGCTTTACGGCACTGCACCCGAAATTATCCGCTATTTTATGGAGCTGCGCGGAATCGGTATTATCAACGTGAAGAGTATGTACGGCTCGGGCTCGGTTTTAGATGAGAAGAATATTCAACTGATTATTGAGCTGGAAAACTGGCAAAAGGATAAAGAATACGACCGAATGGGCGACGAAACGGCATACGCTACGTATTTTGGTATCGACGTACCTAAATTGACCATTCCCGTCAGTCCCGGGAGAAATTTGGCGATTATCATAGAAGTTGCAGCGCGTAATTTCCGTTTGAAGAGTATGGGCTACGACGCATCGGAAGAACTCGTCACAAGGAGTATCGGTAGATAATGTTAGAAATTTTAGCGCCTGCAGGCAATCAAGCGTGTGCAAAAGCCGCAATCAACAGCGGAGCAAATGCGATATATCTTGGATATAGCGCGTTTTCAGCACGCCAGAGCGCGGAAAATTTCGATTTGGAACAACTTTCAAATATCATTCGCGACGCGCATTTTTGCGGAGTAAAGGTGTACGTAGCGATGAATACGATGGTGAAAAACGACGAAGTGGAAGCTTTTGTTGCTACCGCGTTAAACGTTTGGAGCGTTGGGGCGGACGCGATTATTTTACAGGATATTTTGCTTGGTAAAGCACTCAAAAGCAAGTATCCCGATATTATTTTACATTTGAGTACGCAAGCGGGCGTATGCAACGAAAACGGCGCGATTTTTGCCAAAGAATGCGGTTTTTCCCGCGTGATTTTGGCGCGTGAAACGCCTCTGGACGAGATTGCGAAAATTGCAAAGATTATTGAAACGGAAGTATTTGTACAAGGCGCGCTTTGCACGTGTTTTTCCGGTCAATGTTATTTTTCTTCGTTCGTTGGCGGAAACAGCGGCAACCGCGGTAGATGCAAACAGCCCTGCCGTAAACGCTATGCCTATGATCGTCAAGGCAATACGGAAAAAAATTATGCGTTATCTCTTTCCGATTTATGCGTAGGGGAAGATATCGAAAAATATATCGCCCTTGGCGTGCTTTCATTCAAAATCGAAGGTAGAATGCGCCGTGCAGAATACGTTGCCGCCGCGGTGCAATACTATCGCTCAATTTTGGATAACCTGCCTATATCCGTGCGGCAAAATGCGCTTTCCGCTTTGAAACGCACCTATAACCGCGGAAATTATACGAAAGGACTTGCTTTTGGACAGGACAAACGCTTTTTATCTACGCAAATTCAAGGTCACCTTGGCGAAAAGGTGGGCGTAGTGAAAGTAATCAACGGAAAATACCTTGTAGAGAGTGCGTTTAAGCCGCAAGCAGGCGACGCGTTTAAGATTTTGCGAGACGGACAAGAAGTGGGCGGCGCTGCGTTTATAAAGAGCGAAAACAAGGCGTTTATCATTACTTCTAAAACGCGCCTTAAAAACGGCGATAGCGTATTTATTACGACGGATACCGCTTGCAACGAACGCTTGCTTGTAGGCGACAAAAAAGGTGAAATTTGCTTGTCTTTATGTTTCCGCGAAGGCGAGTTTGCTATCGCGCGCGCAAATGGAGTAGAGCTTATTTCCAACGAGCGTTTGCAAAGCGCAACGACGCGTCCACTTACCGTTGAAGAGTTGAAAAACTGCTTTTCAAAAACGGACGGTTTGCCGATAGCCGTAGCTTTTGATACGGTCGATTTGCGTGGAGATATTTTTATGCCAAAGTCGGCGTTGAACGCATTTAGAAGAGCATTCTACGAAAAACTATCTAAAAGTATCGCGCTTGGCGCACGCACGCAGTATGCGAAAGCGGGTATTCCATTGAAAAGCTTCGTTGGTCGCAATGAAAAAACGGCGTTGATTGCCAGCGATTTTGCGGGTGTGAAAACGGACGTAGCCATTTATAAGCCGACTGCATACAATAAACCGCTGCCACAAAGCTTTATCAACGGCGCGTTTGAAAAATATATTTATTATCCTGCGTTTTGCAATTCGAAAGACGAAGAATATATCGCGCAACTGCTGCAAGAAAATGAATTTGACGGCGTTTATGCGGAAAATTACAGCGCGATTGCCTTTGCACAAAAACTTGGCTGTAAAGTAATGGCGGGGGCAGGGCTGAATTTGAGCAATTCCGCATCCGTATCGCAATTTTTAGAGCTTTCGCAGGCGAGTTATTATCAAGTGTCGAAAGAGCTGAACGAGCAAGAAATGAAACCGCTTGTCGGCGAGCGAGCATTTGCGCTTGCAAGCGGCAATATCAAATTGATGGATTTGTGCTATTGCCCGTTTGGAAAAATCTGCAAAGCGTGCGATAAAAAGTCGCAGTACCTGCTTTTAGACGAAAACGAACGCAAATTCCCTGTGCGCAGATGGACGAACGCGATGGAAGAATGCCGATTTGAAATTTACAACTGCGCCGATTTGGTAGGCGTTGGCGTGGAAGGGGTTGGGCAACTCGTCGATGCTACTTTACTCGAAAACGCAAAGGCCGCTATGCAAGCGGCAAGCGACGAGCGCGCGCAAAAAACTTTGTACCAAAACCATACTTCTGGACATTATAAACGTGGAGTGTTATAAAATCAGCGATGAATGCACATGCGATTGAAAAAACGGAATTAAACAAAATTTTATCTCTCACAGCGCAGTTTGCTACACTGGAAGGCGGAAAGCAAAAGGTGGTGGATACTTTGCCGACTGCTTGCTTAAAGGAAGCGAAAAAACGCTTAAAAATTACGGAAGAATGCATTGCGTTATTATTTCAACACGGCGTTGCAAAGGTGGAGTTTTTCCCTGCGTTTTACGACGAGCTTATTCGTGCGAAAAAGGGCTCAACCTTATCGTGCGGCGAGCTTTTGAAAACGCAAGCTTTGTTGCGCTCGGCGCGCCTTGCCTATACAAGCATACACGCGGTAAACGACGAAAGCGTGACGGATATGAAAGAAATCGCCGACCGCATTTATTTTGACGCGAATTTAGAAGAAGATATTCATTCAAAAATTTTAAGCGATACGCAGGTGAGCGATTTTGCAAGCGAAAAGTTATATAACCTGCGTAGAGAAATTCGCTTATTGAACGAAAAAATCCGTACAAGGTTAAGCGAATACTTAACGGGCGGAGAAGCCAAATACTTACAAGAAAGCATCGTGACGATGCGCGATAATCGCTACGTTTTACCCGTTCGCGCCGAGTATAAGCGCAATATCAAGGGGTTTATTCACGACCGTTCGGCATCGGGCGCAACCTTTTTCATCGAGCCGGAAGAAGTGTTGGAGATGAACAACGAGCTTCGCACCCTTGCTATCGATGAAAAGGAAGAAGTGGAGCGTATTTTAAGCGAGCTGTCCCGTAGAGTTGGTATGATTGCCGATTCGTTGTCTGCGGATATGGAAATTTTGCAAGAAATCGACGCTGCCTATGCCCGCGCGGAATATAGCTATAAACTCTCGTGCGTGAAGCCGGAAATGAGTGACAGCGGAATAATTTCTATACAAATGGGTAGGCATCCGCTCATTGATAGAAAAAAGGTTGTACCCGTTAGCTTATCGCTTGGGAACGATTATCGGTTTTTACTCATTAGCGGTCCAAATACAGGCGGTAAAACAGTCACGCTGAAAATGGTAGGGCTCTTTTGTCTAATGGCTATGTGCGGACTGTTTATTCCTGCCAAACGCGCAGTTTTATCCGTTTTTGACGAAATTTATTGCGACGTAGGCGACGCGCAAAGCATTGAAGAAAGCTTATCTACCTTTTCATCGCATATCACCAACATTATCCGTATCGTTGAGCAAGCAAATGCAAAAAGCTTAATACTCATTGACGAGCTGGGCGGTGGAACGGACCCCGAAGAAGGACAGGCGCTTGCAAAAGCGATTGTGGCGCGGCTGTTAAAATCGGGCGCGGCAGGGGTTGTGACGACGCACTATAAATCGCTAAAGGAATTTGCATTTTCTACCAAGGGCATTGAAAACGCTTGTATGGAATTCGATTCGGATACCTTGCAACCGTTATACGTTATTCGTATCGGTTTGCCCGGGTCGAGTAATGCGCTCGCAATTTCCCGCCGTTTAGGGTTGAGCGAAGAAATTTTACAAGACGCATTGTCCAACTTATCCACGGACGCGCAAAAGTTTGAAAACATCGTGCGCACCGCCGAAGAAAGCCGCGTGCAGGCGGATATCGCTTTACGCGAAAGCAATGCGCTCAAAGCCGAATGGCAGGAAAAGCTGCAAACGCTCAATATGGAACGCGAAAAGCTACAAAACGAAAAAGAAAAGCTCTTTTCGCAGGCAAGAGCGGAATCGCGCAGGATTATCCGTGAACGCACGGCTGCTGCGGAAGAAATTTTGCAGGAAATCGAAGAAATTTTCGCAAGAGAAACGATTACGGAGGCAGATTTAATCGAAGCGAGAACGCTGAAAAACCGTTTGAGTAATCAAGCATACGAAACGGAGCAGGAAGAAATTTTGCGCCCGCAATACGTACAAGCAACCGAGAAGGATTTGAAAATCGGCGAGAAAATTTACGTTAAAAATATCAATCAAACGGGTATTTTACAAAACGTACGCCTGCAAAAGAAAGAAGCAGAAGTTTTATGCGGAAATATTCGCGTGCGCAGTAAGTTATCCGATTTGTATTTAGTCATTGAACCTAAACAAACAGAAAACACGCGCAAAAAAGGGAAAAGTTTTGCAAAAAATACGCAAAATAACGTTAAGGTTAATAAATCGCTACAAGCAAAACCGATACCGTCGCTGGAAATCAACGTAATCGGCTTGACCGTTTACGAGGCCCTTCCCGAAGTGGAAGCGTTTATCGATGCCGCCGTTATTGCCAACTTGGAAGAAGTGCGTATTGTGCACGGCGTAGGTACGGGTAAATTGCGGGCAGGAATTCACGAACGCCTGCGGGCGCATAAAAACGTAGCGGAATTTCGATTAGGGCGCTACGGCGAAGGGGAAACGGGCGTGACGATTGTCAAAATTAAGTGATTGAGCGGAAAAAGTCATAACCATTTTAACGGATAAATAGGATAATATAAATCTTATTTTTTCGAGGTGTGGATTTGACTGATAAACCGAAAAAACGCTGGTGGAATAAAATTTCAAAGGTGGGCGCATGGACGAACGTTGTGCTTGGGGGATTATTGCTTTGCGTAGGCGCGTTGAGCTTTGCGCCCGTGCAGGATAGTTTACAAACGGACGGCGAAGGGGTAGAGCTATATCGCTTTGGAAATGCGGAAAGCGGCGGCGTTTCGTTGATGTTTAACGTTTACTGGGGGACGGAAGAAGTTTATAAAATTTTGGATATCCTTAATAGTCACGAAGCAAAAGCAACTTTCTTTATCGGCGGCTCGTGGGCGGACGATAACGTGCAATGCTTGCGCGATATTGCTCAAAACGGCCACGAAATAGGCAATCACGGCTATTTTCACAAAGACCAAGACAAACTCTCACTCAAAGATAATCAAGCGGAAATCGAGCGGTGTAATCGCTTTATTTCGCTTGCTATCGGCGTTGAGCCGACGTTATTCGCACCGCCGTCGGGGGCGTATAATTCTGCAACCTTATCCGCTTGTAAGGCGTTGGGAATGAAAACCATTTTATGGTCGCGCGACACCATCGACTGGCGGGATAAAAATGCGTCGCTCATTTACACGCGCGCAACGAAAAATATTAAAAGCGGTGAACTTGTTTTAATGCATCCGATGCAGGCAACGGTGGATGCGCTAAACGATATATTAAAATTTTATAAAGCGCAATCGCTTTCGGTTATTACCGTATCCGAAAATTTGCGCGAAAAGGGTTAAATTATGACGTTTGAAAAGAAATACGAAAACGGGCTTAAGCTCGTGGTGAAGAAAATGGACGGAATTATGTCCGTGACGATGGGGATTCTTGTTGGAACGGGCGCATGTGCGGAAACGGATAAGGAAGACGGCATTTCGCACTTTATCGAGCATATGCAATTTAAGGGCACGCATAGTAAAAACGCTTTTGAACTCTCCGACGCATTCGATCGTTTGGGGGCGCAGGTAAACGCTTTTACGGGAAAGGACTTGACTTGTTATTATTCAAAATGCACGTCCGAGCATACGAGCGATTGTTTTGCCTTGCTTTCCGATTTGTTTTTGCACTCGACCTTCCCCGAAGAAGAAATGGAACGTGAAAAGGGCGTAGTTTGCGAAGAAATTTCTATGAACGAAGATACGCCCGAAGACTTGTGCTTGGATTTGTTATCTCGCGCGTTCTACGGCAAGGAAAACTACGGCAGAAATATTTTAGGCAGCATTGAAAACGTAAAAAGCTTTACCGTGGACGATATTATGCGTTATAAAAAAGCGCGTTATTGCCCCGAAAATATCGTTATTTCTTTCGCTGGGAATATTGACCCGACTACGGCGCAATCGCTTGTGGAAACGCATTTTAACGACTTAGAACAAGGCGCGTTTGAAGTGCGCTCGCCTTTACTGATTACGAAAAAGTCCAGTTTGGTAAAAACCAAGCCCATCGAGCAGGTGCATATGGCAATCGCTTATCCGTCCGCGCCTAGGGGGAGTAAGTTTGACGAGCTGTTTGCAGCGGTCAATAGCGTACTCGGCGGGTCGATGAGCGCACGGCTTTTCCAAGAAGTTCGTGAAAAGCGCGGACTTGCCTACTCGGTATATTCGTATCTTTCGCAGTATAACGAATGCGGTTCGCATACCATTTACGCGGGCGTAAACCCGTCGCAAATCGGGCAGGCATACGACGCGATTTTGGGCGTTGTGAACGGCTTGAAAAAGGACGGCATTACGGAAGATGAATTCAAGCGCAGCCGTGAACAAATGAAATCGAGTATGTTTTTTAGCAACGAGAGCACGAATTCGCAAATGCTTTTGTACGGGAAATATATGCTCAATAACGGCAAGGTGTTCGATTTTGAAGAAAAGCTTGCAAAAATCAACGCGATGACGTATCAGCAAACACGCGAAGCAATCGACGTAATGTTTGACCGTACACAAATGGCCGCGGCAATCGTTGGCAATACCGATAAAGCATTGCCTATCGAATAAGATATGAAAAGGTGAATTATGGATATTATACAAACGCTGAAACAAGAATTTTCTTTAACTTTGACCCATACGAGCAACATCGTTGCGTTGATTGACGAAGGCAATACCATTCCGTTTATCGCGCGATATAGAAAGGAAATGACGGGGAGCTGCGACGACCAAGTTTTGCGTGCGTTAAGCGATCGCTTGACCTATTTGCGCAATTTGGAAAAACGCAAGGAAGAAGTGGCAAGCGCGATTATCGAGCAGGGCAAAATGACGGACGAAATCCGCGCTGCGCTTGAGAAAGCGACGATTTTAACGGAAGTGGAAGATATTTACCGTCCGTACAAGCAAAAACGTAAAACGCGCGCGTCGGTTGCAATCGCAAAGGGATTACAACCGCTTGCCGACGCTATTTTGGCGCAAAACGCGGCAGTTGACGTGCAAAAGGAAGCGGAAAAATATATCAACGGTGAAGTGGAAACGGCGCAAGCGGCTTTAGACGGCGCGCAAGATATTATTGCGGAAATTATTTCGGACGACGCCGCTACGCGTAAAAAATTGCGCAACTTCTATATGCGGCACGGCGAAATCGTTTCCTGCTACGCAAAAGGCAAAGCGGCGGCAGACGAAACGAAGACGTATGAGATGTACGCCGATTATCGTGAGCCGGTTGCTGAAATTAAGTCGCATCGAATTTTGGCGTTAAATCGTGGGGAAAAGGAAGAATTTTTGAAAGTTTCCGTGGTCGTTGACGATGAATTTGCCAAACGCATTACGGCGGGGTCTTTCTTAAAAGACGGCGGAATGTCCAGTGAAATCGTTAAGCAAGCGGCGGAAGATAGCTTTTCGCGTTTGATAGCGCCGTCGGTAGAACGAGAAATTCGCGCACAGCTTTTTGACGACGCAAGCGAGCAGGCGATTAAGATGTTTGAACTCAACTTAAAGCCTTTGCTGATGCAACCGCCTGTTAAGGATAAAATTACGATGGGCTGGGACCCTGCATACCGCACAGGTTGTAAAATTTGCGTAGTAGATGGCACGGGTAAGGTGCTTGATAAAACAGTCGTATTCCCTACGCCCCCGCAAAATAAAACGGCGGAAGCAAAAATTATTTTGAAAGGATTAATCAAAAAATACGACGTAGAAGTAATTTCTTGCGGCAACGGCACGGCAAGCAAGGAAAGCGAGATGTTCATCGCAGAGCTTATCAAAGAAATCAAAGCGGAAAGCGGTAAAGAAGTGGGGTACGTAATCGTTAACGAAGCGGGCGCGAGCGTGTATTCGGCAAGCGCTTTGGGCGCGGAAGAATTCCCCGATTACGACGTCACGGCGCGTAGTGCCGTTTCGATTGCGCGTCGTTTGCAAGACCCGCTTGCGGAGCTTATCAAAATCGACCCGAAATCTATCGGTGTAGGACAATACCAGCACGATATGAACGAAAAGCGTTTGGACGGCGCTTTGTCGGGCGTTTTGGAAGATTGCGTAAACAGCGTTGGCGTGGATTTGAATACGGCAAGCGTTTCCTTGCTCAAATACGTCGCGGGCTTGAATGCGTCGGTTGCCAAAAATATCGTTGCGTATCGCGAAGAAAACGGAAAATTCAAATCGAGAAAGCAACTCTTAAAGGTGGCAAAGCTTGGCGAAAAGGCCTATACGCAATGCGCGGGCTTTTTGCGTATCGACGGCGGCGATAATATTTTAGATAATACCGCCGTTCATCCCGAATCGTACGCGAAAGCGGAAAAACTGCTTGCATTATTCCATTATACAAAAGATGACGTACGCGCGCGTAGAATTAACGATTTGCGCCAAAAAATCAAGGCGTACGGCGAAGAAAAGGCGGCGAAAGCGTCTGATTTGGATTGCGCAACTTTGGACGATATCGTGACCGAACTTATGAAACCCGGGCGTGATATTCGCGATAGCTTGCCCGCGCCTATGCTCAGAAAAGACGTAATGGGTATTGAAGATTTGAAAAAAGGTATGGAAATTACGGGTACCGTCCGCAACGTAGTGGATTTTGGCGCATTCATTGATATCGGCGTACATCAAGACGGTTTAGTGCATATTTCCGAAATTACCGATCGATACATTAAGCACCCGTCCGAAGTGTTAAAGGTGGGGCAAATCGTGTCCGTGCGTATAAAAGACGTGGATTTGAAGAAAAATCGCATCGCTTTAACAATGAAAAGCAGTAAAATTTAATAAAACGCTTGACATTTTCATATATTTATATTACAATAATACAGTAAGTTATATAACTTCAAAATTACGGAGGAAATTTAATTATGTTGGAAAAAATTCAAGCAATGCTTGCAGAAGCTTTGAACTTACCCGTTGAAAAAGTGACGGCTAATGCGAAAATCGTTGAAGATCTTGGCGCCGACTCGTTGGACGTTGTAGAACTTTTGAGCCGTTTGGAAGACGAATACGGGGTTATGATTCCCGATGAAGAAGTGGAAAATCTTCTTACGGTTGCAGACGTTTCTGCGGCGATTGAAAAATTACTTTAATAAATAGCTAAAAGGACGGCGTTCGTTGAGCGTTGTCCTTTTTCTTTTGCTTTTAAGCGTACAAAACGATTGCAATATAAACAAGAATATGGTATAATTTTCAAGATAATATGTTTTTTTGAGGTGCTACAATGCTACAAGTGACGGGCGTATCCTTACAATACGGCAGTAAAAAGTTGTTTGAAGACGTAAATTTGAAATTCACGAAAGGGAATTGCTACGGTATTATCGGCGCAAACGGTGCGGGTAAATCGACTTTCTTAAAAGTACTTTCCGGTGAAATTGAACCGCAAAAGGGGTTTGTTTCTCTGGATAAAAACGAGCGTATGTCCGTTTTACAACAAAACCAAAATATGTACGACGATCACACGGTTTTGCGTACCGTTATGCTCGGTTATAAGCGTTTGGTGGACGTTATGGACGAAAAGGACGCGTTGTATGCAAAACCCGACTTTTCCGAAGAAGACGGCGTCCGCGCCGCGGATTTGGAAAGTGAATTTGCAGAAATGAACGGCTATGACGCAGAATATCAAGCAGGGCAGCTCTTAAACGCGCTCGATATCGGGGAAGAATATCACTATTTGCCGATGAGTGAGCTGGACGCAAAGCAAAAAGTGCGCGTACTGCTTGCGCAGGCGTTATTTGGCGACCCCGACGTATTGCTGTTGGACGAGCCGACGAATAACTTGGACATTAAAACGGTACGTTGGTTGGAAAATTATTTGATGGATTTTGAAAATACCATCATTATCGTATCCCACAACCGTCACTTCTTAAATAAAGTTTGCACCAACATTTGCGACGTAGATTTTGGTAAAATCAATATGTACGTGGGCAACTACGATTTTTGGTATCAAACCAGCCAGCTTTTGGCGCGTCAGCAAAAGGAACAAAACAAGAAAGCGGAACAACGCGCAAAAGAATTGCAAGAATTTATTGCGCGCTTTGCTGCACACGCTTCCAAATCCCGTCAAGCTACTTCTAGAAAGAAAGAGCTTGAAAAGTTGACGATTAACGATTTTAAGCCGTCTTTGCGTAAGTATCCGTATATCGATTTCAAATTTGAAAAAGATATCGGCAACGATATTTTGATGGTAGAAGGGTTAACCAAGGAAGGGTATTTCAAAAACGTATCGTTCACCGTACAGCACGATGAAAAAATCGGTATCGTATCCGATAAAAGCACCACTTTAACGATGCTTTACGATATTTTGATGGGCAAGGAACAACCGGACAGCGGTACAATCCGTTGGGGGAAAACCATTTCCGTTTCCTATTTCCCGCAAAACAATAACGAGTATTTCAATGGCTGCGATTTGAATTTAGTAGAATGGCTTTCGCAATATTCTTCCGACCATTATGAAGAATATTTACGCGGCTGGCTGGGCAGAATGTTATTCTCGGGTGAAGAAGCATTAAAACAAGCAAAGGTGCTTTCCGGTGGCGAAAAGGTGCGCTGTATGCTTGCAAAAATGATGCTGGAAGGCAGCAATTTCCTTATCTTCGACGAACCTACCAACCACTTGGATCTCGAATCGATCACCGCTTTGAACAACGGTTTAAGCCATTATAAAGGGTGTATGCTGCTTACGTCGCACGACCAAGAATTGATGAACACCGTTGCAAACCGTATTATCGAAATCAACGATACAAAAACGTACGATAGGCAGGTGACGTACGACGAATTTATCGACGAAACGACCTAATTAACCGATTATTGAACGCTTTCGACATAATTCGACAGATTATTGAACAATATTTAATGATTTTTGAAAAATATTATTGAATATTGTAAAATAATCGCTTTACATGTAAAAAATTATAGTGTATAATATATTTTGTCAGCAGGACGTTGGCAAAATATATTTTTTTATAGGAGAAAAAGTTATATGAAGGCGAATTCTGTAATTATTTTGGAATCGAACCAGGCAGCGTTAATGCAATTAAAGAGTGCATTGAGCGAAAACGAGCAGTTCAGCGTTTTACACGCGGGAGACGATGGCGACGAAGGCATTAAAGAAATTTTGAATGCAAAACCCGATTTGGTTATCGTTAGTATGTTTTTGAAAGGGACAGATGGGTTGGGAGTGATTAGAGCAGTCAAAAAGACTTGGACGGACGCGAAAATCATTGCAACGGGCTTACCGAGCGATGAAATTATTGAACAAGCGATTACGGCAGGCGCGTCGTATTATTTGGTCAAGCCCTTCTCCATCGCAACTGCAATGGAACGTATCAATGAAATATTAAAGGATAAGCAAGTAAAAACAAACGACGTACCTTGTGCGAAGCGTCAGCCGGTCACTGCCGACGAGAAGATAAGTGAAATTTTCATTTCGATAGGCATTCCGCCGCATATTAAAGGGTATGCGTATTTGCGCGAAGGTATTAAAATGACAATTGCGCATCCGTACATTATCAACAGTGTGACGAAAGAATTATATCCGTCGATTGCACGGCATTTTAATACGACGGCAAGCAAAGTGGAGCGCGCTATTCGTCACGCAATCGAAGTGGCGTGGAATCGCGGCCGCGTTGACGCCATCAATGCAATATTTGGCGCAAGAATTTATTTAGGAACGGAAAAGCCGACGAATAGCGAATTTATCGCGCTCGTAGCAGATAAACTCATTTTGGAAAATTTGATTTAATGATGCAAAAAGACGCCTACACGTTAGGCGTCTTTTTGCATTTGCGTATTATGTTTTCGATACTTAACAGGCGAAAATCCCGTTAATTTTTTGAAGGTATGGATATAATGGCTCAAATTATTATACCCAGCCATACCTGCGATCGTCGTGATGGGATAATTAGAAAAAATCAATAAATTACAGCTATAATTGATGCGTAGCTTGGTGACGTATGCAATCAACGTCGAATTTGTATATTGATGAAAATACGCATTCAAACGCGGCTGCGAATAGGGAACAAGCGCATACAGCGTAGAAATGGGCTTGGTGAAATATTCGGGCAAGTGAATGGTATTGATGAAATCTACGAACCAGTTGGGATACCGCGTATCGTCTTTATCATCGGTTAAAAAACACAATAAGCAGTTTTGTATAAACGTTTTTGCAACGGTCAGTTGTTTGGCGGTATTATTAGCCGACGTATGCAGCAAAGAAATTAATTGTAAAAAATATTGTAGCTCAATATCGTTTAGCGAATAAGAAAGCAAATGGTTTGCGTTGGATAAAGCCAAGTAAGCAAATTTTGATAAGCCATTACAAATAGAATTAAATAGCGTTTGGGATATGGAACAATTAAAATGAACGGCTTTCGTGTCCTTGTATTGCGTAAATTGATGTACTTCCCCAGGTCGCATTAAACAAAGGGTGCCTGCCGATATTAGGCTAGCGTTGCCGTTATAAAAGTGTTCTACCGTACCTTCCGTAATTATAAAAAACTCAAAAAAGTCGTGGGTGTGTCGGCTGGTATTTGCATCGTACCAAAAATGGAAACGAAAACCGTTTTCCCAACCGACAAAGGTAGTTTCGTCCTTATGATATACGTTTATATCCATTTCTGACAAGTTTTGGGGGGCGTTTTCTTGATTCATTTATCCTTTCTCCAGCATCAAGTATAAATTCATTATATCACGCTGCACATTTTTTAACAAGTCTTTTTCAAAAAATATTTATAAAAAACACAATTTTTTTATTGAATATTATAAAAAACGCAAGCTTTTTGCGCAAATAAGTTGTATAATGAAAGTATAAAAATTCATTTTTATAAGGAATCATTATGCAATTACCTAATCATTACAGTTATGGTCAACTTTTTGCGTTTAGCGGTTTAGACGGTGAAACGCATAGCTTAAACGACTGGTCGGCAATGCTTTTAGCAAAACCCATTACTTTGCGTTTTCAAACGGAAATTTTAACCACGCTTTCCATTCCTTTGGAAGGGGATATTGCTTTTAAGCTGGTTTCCGGTGACGTGATCGACTTTACTGCAAACGGTAAAAACGGTAAAGTTGTATTTATGGACGCATACACCGTAGCCGGCTACGCCCCCGTAAAACCCGAACTGATTACGACAAAGGGGTACGTTGTTAAACGCTACAAATGGTTTGGAAAAGAAATTTTGCGCCAGCATAATATACCCGTAGAAGAAGACGAAATTCGTTTTGACGAAAAATACGCATTCTCGGTTAAAAAAGTGGGGGATAACTACTTATTCCATTTGCATTATTTTGGCTTGGAAAATATTCCGATGAAAAAATATACGATGGAAGAAATCGACAGCGTTTGCGCACGGAATTATCAATATTTTCAAGCTTTGCCCGCTTGCAAGGATACGCGCTTTGAAAAATTATATTATAAGTGCTTATCTATCAATAAAGAAAACGTGCATTCGCCTAATTTGCAAGCATATAACGCGCCGTTTGTGTGCCGTTGGACTACGCCCGACCGCGTTCCGCATAGAAATATGTGGCTGTGGGATTCGGTTTTCCACGCATTTTCTTTCTTGCAATATAACGAAGAAATGGCAAAGGACGCAATTTTTGCCGTTCTTGCAATGCAAAAAGAAGACGGCTTTATCGGGCATATGCACCGCCCGCACGTGGTATATGAATCGGAATATTTGCAACCGCCCGTACTTTCTTGGGGTGTATGGAATATCTTTGCGAAAACCAAAGATAAGGCATATTTGGAAAAATGCGCGCCGTATTTGAAAAAATTCTTGCTTTGGATTATCAATAACCGCGACAACAATAAAAACGGACTTGTCGAATGGAAAACGAACCCCGAGCTGAATTGCCGTTGCGACGAATCGGGCTTAGATAACAGTCCCCGTTTTGATTTCCAAGAAGAGCTGGACGCAATCGATTTCTCTACTTATTTAGCGAACGATTGCAAGTATCTTGCAAAAATCTTCGACGCGCTTGGAAACAAACAAGACGCCGAGTATTTTGCGGAGCATTATACGATGCTGAAAGATAAAATTAATAGCTGTCTTTGGGATGAAGAAGACGGAATGTATTATGATAGATTATTTAACGGCGCATTGACGAAAGTGCGCACCGCGTCTTCCTTCTTGCCGATGCTTGCAGATATTGCCAGCAAAGAACAGGCGGAAAAACTGCTCAAAGTAATGACGGACGAAAAAGAATTTGCGACGGCAATGCCCATTCCGTCTATCGCAAAATCGTCGCCGTTTTACGATATCGATATGTGGCGCGGCTGCACTTGGCTCAATATCGACTATTTCACCATTTTGAGCTTGCGCAAATATGGCTTTGTCGATTTGGCGAATGAGATGCGCGAAAAGGTGCTTGCGAGCGTACAGCACTGGTACGAAGAAACGGGTACGGTTTTTGAATTTTACGATGCAGACGGTCAAATTAATCCGTATGCATTAAAGAGAAAGGGCGATCCCGTTTTGCCGCCCGATTATCGCGTGCATATTCACTCAATTACCGACTATAACTGGTCAGCTTGCTTTATTGCACTCTTGATTAATGAAATTTACGTGGATTGATTATGATTGAAAAATTATATCCCGTTTGCAAAGATTATCTTTGGGGCGGACAAAAATTAAAAAATAAATACAATAAACAAACAAATACGGAAATTTGCGCGGAAAGCTGGGAGCTTTCTTTCCATAACGACGGGCCTACCTGCTTAAAAGACGGTAGAGCGCTGCGCGATACTGTCACGCCTGACGATTTAGGCGAAAAAGCCAAGCAATTTCCCTTCTTCCCGATGCTGATTAAGTGGATCGACGCGCGAGATAATTTATCCGTACAGGTGCATCCGTCCGACGATTATGCGCTTCAATACGAAAATTCGTTTGGAAAAACGGAAGCTTGGTATATCGTGGAAGCGGAAAAAGGCGCAGGCATCTATTTAGGCTTTAACCGCGACGTCACGAAAGAAGAAGTGGAAAAAGCGATTGTCGAAAATACCATTTTATCGCTGTTGAATTTTTATGAAGTGAAAGCGGGCGAATGTTATTTTATTCCGTCGGGAACCTTACACGCTATTGGAAAGGGCTGTTTAATTTGCGAAGTGCAGCAAAACAGCAACTTAACTTATCGCGTTTATGATTACGACCGTAGAGATAAAAACGGGAACCCGCGCGAATTACACGTTGAAAAGGCATTAAAGGTGATGAATTTTGAGCAATATACCCCGATTTCTTTCGATGGAAACGTGGTGGCAAAATGCTCGTATTTTACGCTGGAAGCGCACCGTGTAAAGGGCGAATATATGTTGCCTATGGACGCTGAATCCTTCCGTTGCGTAATTGCCGTATCTGGAAACGGCACAATCAACGGACAAGCAATAACGGCAGGGGAAAGCTATTTTATTTCTGCAAACAAAAAAGACGTTTGCATAACAGGAAATTTGAAAATTTTAATTGCACATTTATAACGAAAAAGGCGGGCGGTATTGCCTGCCTTTTCAAATAGAAAAACGAACTTTGAAAAATTTCAAAGTTCGTTTTTGGTTTATATGGTGCCGAAGGTGGGACTTGAACCCACACGGTATCACTACCAACGGATTTTGAGTCCGTCGCGTCTGCCATTCCACCACTTCGGCAATCGAAAGCTTT
>JAZRIK010000011.1:0-13139 GCA_045645245.1 Candidatus Scatosoma sp.
GGCATCGGCGTACGAACGCCTGCAACTACGTCTTCGCCTTGCGCGTTGGTCAAGAATTCGCCCATAAGCCCTTTTTCACCGGTTGCGGGATTACGCGTGAACGCTACGCCCGTACCCGACGTTTCGCCCATATTACCGAACGCCATCATTTGTACGTTTACTGCCGTACCCCAGCTATAAGGAATGTCGTGGTCCATACGGTAGATGTTCGCACGGGGGTTGTCCCAAGAACGGAATACCGCTTTAACCGCTTCGAAAAGCTGTTCTTTCGGGTCGGAAGGGAAGTCTTTGCCAAGTTGTTTTTTGTATTCTGCCTTGAATTGATTTGCAAGGTCTTTCAAATCGTCCGCCGTAAGCTCAACGTCTTGCGTCACGCCTTTTGCTTCTTTCATTTCGTCGATGAGTTTTTCGAAGTATTTTTTACCTACTTCCATAACGACGTCGGAGAACATTTGAATAAAGCGACGGTAGCAGTCCCAAGCCCAACGGGGGTTGCCCGATTTGGTTGCAAGGGTGTTAACCACTTCTTCGTTCAAACCAAGGTTCAAGATGGTGTCCATCATACCGGGCATGGACGCGCGAGCACCCGAACGAACGGATACG
This sequence comes from Candidatus Scatosoma sp., assembly GCA_045645245.1. Classification (GTDB taxonomy): domain Bacteria; phylum Bacillota; class Clostridia; order Christensenellales; family Borkfalkiaceae; genus Scatosoma. The sequence continues at coordinate 604 of JAZRIK010000011.1, forward strand.
AGCAAGGGGTTTTCCTTGTCGCCGAACTTCATACCGCAGATTTGTTCCATCTTTTCGATGTATTGTAAAATTTCCGCTTGAATGGACGGATTGATTTGCTTGCCGTCTTCGTAGTATTGCGTACAAGCTTCGGTGGAAATGGTAAAACCTTGGGGTACAGGCAGACCGATGTTGGTCATTTCCGCAAGGTTTGCACCTTTACCGCCGAGAATTTCACGCATTTTTGCATTGCCTTCCGTAAAGAGATAGCAATATTTTTTTGCCATTGTAATATTCCTCCAGATTGATTTTTTCCTTTTTCTTTCACTAATACGAAAAAACGCACAAAAACGAACGCGCCCGCACGCTTTTACCCGTGCGCGTGTGTTCCATTTATCTTTTCGCACGTATCATTTTATAACAAAATGCAAAAAATATCAACTCTTTGAGCGGGGGTTTTTCATTTTTTTCATATTTTTGTGGGTTTTTTATTATTTTTTAGCAAAAATAAAAGCGTCCGCCTAAATAGACGAACGCTTTCGTGTGTTTTTATTTTATGCGTTTTCTTTTGCTTTGGATAATGATTTGAGCACTTTTTTGCCGATTTCATACACAAGATACACCGACGACATTACCATCGTAAACGCTACGTTATAGCCCATGTATTTTGCCGCCCTAGGATGCAAGAAAGTCATTCCGTTCACCAAATAATCTTGTACCATTTCGCTGCAATCTTTAATTTTGTCCACAGAAATCGAGCAAAGAATGCAAAGTGCTAACGAAAGCACCCACATAATAATAGTGACAATAAATACCGTCTTGGATTGCTGTTGATCTTTATGTGCGTTTTTGATATGTATAAATAAAACAACTACCGCCAAAACAATCAATACAATCGACAAAATTTGACAGATAACACTCATCGTCGCAACGGTAGAAACTTTCGATTTAATCAATTCTTTATCCGCTGCCATCGCGTCATAGGGTAATACGCCGATAAAGAAGCTGCTAAACAATATAAATCCAAGCTTCACTTCCATATTTATACTCATACTGGTAGAATCCGAAGCGCTGGTCACGAACAGTTGAATTTGTTTTCCTAAACCGCCTACTGCGCCCAGCCATACGCATACGAGTACAACTCCTGCAAGCGAAAGCGCTGTCTTTACAATGCCGTCGCGTTTCCAAGGCGCACTGCCTTGTGCTAAAACTTTCGCTACAACCGCCAAACCGCCAAATACCGCGCAAAGTACAAACCCTGCCGTTGTCGCACCCGTCCAAACGAGTGAAACCGCTTCCGTGTTTTTGAGCATATTCATCGATAAACTGTTAAGATTTGCAAACAGCACTACGCTGCCGATAAAGCTCATGATCGCAGCCATGCCCCAGCCGTACGAGCTTTTCTTCGTTATTTTTAACCAGTTCAAAACGTACAGCGTGAGTGCGGTAATCGCCGTACCTGCAACTACCAGCAAAATCAATACCGAAACGACTGTGCCAGCGATTGCGTGTTCTTTAAGTGCTTTTTGCGACATCAACTGCACCCAACGCTCTATTGTGCCAAGTTCCCCTGTGATAGATTGCAGTTCTACTAAATCATGCGCTTCGCCAAAGAAATAATACAAATTAAGCTTCGTGCCTATACCGGAAAGACCTAAATCGCCCAAAGACGAACCCAAAACGCTAACTTCCACGCCGATAAAGAACACGAAAATCAGAGCAAACAACGCCCCGAGCGCCACACACGCCCCGCTGACAAGCTCGCTGATGCTCTTTACCTTTTCGCCTACCGTTCCACGCGGTTTTTGCGTTTTTTCCGCTTGGAAATTAGCCGTTTTCGCTTGCTTTACGGCTTTGCCGCATTCGGGACAAAAATTCCCTTCAAACAGCGTTCCGCAAGCGGAGCAAACGGTTTTACCATCTACTCTCGCACCGCACGAAGGACAAAAAATTGCGTCCTGTTCGTTCCACGCCCCGCACGCGTCACAGCGTTTTTTGCCGTCGATGCGTTCACCGCAAATATGGCAAAATTTTGCCGTATCGCTACATTCTGCACTGCATTTTTTACAAATCAACATACATCGTACTCCTTGTTTGATTTTTTTAGCGTAGCTCTATTATAAATAATTTCCCAGCATTTGTCAATAGTACTGCGAAAAATAATATTTTTTTCACACGCTAATATTATTATATAAGAAGATTTCTTCTTTGTCAAGTATTTTAAGAAGTTTTCTTCTATAATAATAGTATGAGATTAGGGGAAAGAATAAAAGAATTGCGGTTGGAAAAGGGAATTTCGCAAGCGGGGCTTGGGAAAGCGGTCGGCGTGAGCCAAAAAGCGGTGGATTTTTGGGAGCGATGTATCAACGAGCCGAAAGCGAGCTATATCATTGCTTTGGTGGAATTTTTCGGCGTTTCGTACGACGAATTTTTTGCCGATATAAACAAATAAGACATAAATTTACCCCCGACGGATCAATCAATCCGTCGGGGGTATTTTTTACTCTATTTCTTCGTAAAGGCGGATAAATTCGCCTAAATTTTCAAACGTTTCTTCCGTTTTTTCCACCAAATACGCTTTGAGCAGGCGCAGGGCGCGTTTTTTACCGCCGACGCTCGCGGTTTCGTCGTACGTTAAACCGCTCGTTTTACGCAAAATATGATAGGTGGATACGCTCGCGCGCTCGCCCGATTCTAAACGGGAAAACGCAGTAAATTTTCCGTCGGCAAAATCAAACCACAGCTTGTCGCCGATATCGCCGTCGCATTCTTCCAAATACCCCAAATCGATGGGATATCCGCTTTCGCGCAGGGCAATTTGCAAAAAGCCGATCAGCGATTCCGCGCCGTCTTCGCCCGATAAACAAAGGGCTTTCAAGCACTCGATAAACCCGATGAAAAGACCTTGAAAGCGCTCGTTTTCCAGCGAAAGCTTTTGGCATACTTCCGCCGCCGCGCACGCCGCGTAAAACGTTTCTACGTTTAGACGAAGCTCGAAAAAGCTCTCGTGTAAGTACGCTCCCGTCACCGTATATCTGCCCCCGCGCTCGGCAAGCACGTACTCTGCAAAGCAAAAGGGCTGCGCCGCAAACGCCAGCTTGGCTTTGGGCTTTTTTACCCCCTTGATGGACGCCGTAATTTTGCCCAGCGACGGGGAAAAGAGAGTGAGAAGCTTGTCGTTGTCTTTATAATCGATTGTTTTAAGTACAACCGCGTCCGTTTTGACTTCCATTTCTCTCCCCTTTTGGCTTTGGTTTATCCGTTATTTACGGCGAAGTAAATCGTAATACAGCATATAATAGCTCACGCTGCCCGTTTCCTTAAACATATCCCACGCAAGCTTCGCCGCTTGATTTTCCTGTTCTTTATCCCGCATATCGCTCCCCCTACGCCATTAGTTTGCGAGAAGAAAAATTTTTCATACGCGGAAAAAAATGATTATTCTTTCGATGAATTATTTGTTTTGGTCGTCGTAGCCGTACTCGCGCAATAAATTGGGTCTGTCGCGCCAGTCTTCTTTTACCTTGACGTAGGTAGTCAAAAAAACTTTACCGCCCAAAAACTTTTCCATATCTTGGCGGGCAAACGACGAAACTTCTTTTATCGCCCTGCCCTGCTTGCCGATAAGTATCGCTTTATGGTTGGCTCTTTCGCATACGATATCCAAGTTAATCTCGTACACGCCCCCTTCGTTTTTGAAAAATTCATTGATAACGATGGCGATGCCGTGCGGAATTTCTTTATCGAATTTGAGCAAAATTTTCTCGCGCATAATCTCGGAAATCATAAACCGTTCACTCTTATCCGATACGATATCCTGCTCAAAAATTTTCTCGCCTTCGGGCATTTTTTCCACCAGAAATTGCTGCAACGCTTTCACGTTTTTGCCCTTTCTCGCCGATACGGGGAACACGTCCACGTCCAAACCGCTATCCGCAAATTTCGCCATATCCAGCGGAATATTTTCCTTGGGCATAATGTCGATTTTCGTATAAGCCACCGCCATAGGAATACCCAGCGCCTTATACTTTTTCATCAGCTCGAAATCTTCGTCTGTAAGTCCGTTATGCCCATCGACTACGTAGAGTAAAAAATCCACGTCTTTTGCGCTCGTTTCCGTCGTTTTCATCATCATATCGGTCAGCGCGTTTCTCGCCTTATAAATTCCCGGCGTATCCACGAATACGATTTGATAATCGTCTTCCGTCAACACCCCCAAAATGCGATCGCGCGTCGTTTGCGGTTTAGGGGATACGATAGATACCTTTTCCCCAACCATAACGTTGATGAGCGTACTTTTTCCTGCATTCGCTCTACCGATCACGGCTACGTAGCCACTTTTCATACTTCTTCTCCTCTTACAATTCCCAACGCGCCAAGCACCTTTTCTTCCTGCGCGCGCATTTCGCTTTTTTCTTCGTCCGTAATATGGTCGTAGCCCAAGCAGTGCATTACGCCGTGTACGAATAAGTAGTTTAATTCCCGCTCGTACGAGTGTCCGTATTCTTCCGCCTGCTCTTTGGCTCTGTCCTTACAAATCACAATCGAGCCGAGCAATAAATTGCCCTGTTCGTCTATGTCAAAGGGATGGTTTTTGCCGTAAATAGGCGCGTTTTTTACGCTTTCCAAGGTGGGATAGCTCAATACGTCCGTCACCTTGTCCACCCCGCGCGTGTCCGCATTCAGCGCACGAATTTCGTCTGCGGATACGAATAAAAGCTCAATGGCAAGGGGAATATCCGATACGATTTGCTCGCCGATAACGCGCTGTAAATTTTCCAAATTCAACTCGCAATCCCGTTCTTCACAGTACACTTGAAAACTTGCCATTACGCTTCCCCTTTCGTCCCGTTTTCCGTACGGCGGTATTTGATGCTGGGATATTTAATACGGTGATGATATACGCCCGTAAGCGCATTGACGAGCGCTTGGCGGATTTTCGTTAAGTCTGCCATCGTCACGTCACATTCGGCAAATTGTTCCAAGTCCATACGCTCTTCGATTACCGCGCGAATGGCTTTTTCCGCCTGTTCGGGGGTACGGGCATTCGCCGCGCGCACCGCCGCTTCCGACGCGTCGCAAATCATAATAATCGCGGCGATTTTCGTTTGCGGTTTGGGACCCATATACGAGAAGTCTTCAATATTGAGTTCCCCGTCCGTCATTTTGAGCGCCTTTGCATAGAAATAGCGGATAGGCATCGTGCCGTGGTGCTGCAACGCAACGTCCGCGAAAAATTCGGGTAAGTGTTGGTTGCGGATTAGGTTATACCCGTCTTTTGCGTGCGAACGAATAATATCCGCGGAAAGTTCGGGCGTAAGCTCGTCGTGCAGGTTGTAATCCCCCTGATTTTCGGTGAAATGTTCGGGATATTGCAATTTTCCCGCGTCGTGATATAACGCCGCCGCGCGCGCATAATCTACGTTTTCGCCGATTGCCGCCGCACTCGCTTCGGCAAGCTGTGCAACTAGCATCGAATGGTTATACGTACCGGGCGCCTTTTCTTTGAGCTGTTTCAAAATGCGTGCGTCCGAGCTGGTGAGCTCGCGCAGTCTAAACACGGTCAGCGCGTTGAATAGTCCTTCGAAAATAGGCAGCGCAAATAAGAAAATAACGGTGGACATAACGCCGCCAAACAAGCCGTAGCCCATTTGCATCAAGATATTTTGGAAAGGCGTTAAACCGTCCGCCCCCACCGTTTGCGGCCCGATGAGCGCGGTAATTTCCAAAAGGAAAATGACAATGTCTATCGGAATAACGATAATGATACCGATATTGATGATACTAAAACGCGTTTTCGCTTTATTCGCGCGGAATATAGCAAACATACCCGCCGAGAACGAGATAACGAGCGAAGAATAGCACTGCGTCATCGTCACTTCGGGCACGGCAAACGTGTCGATAATAAACACGAGCAGCGCGCAAATAATATTCATAAAAATCGCGTCGCGCCGACCGACTAATACAAAAATCAAAAGGGCTACGAGCGCCACGGGGCGCGCATAAATCGCCAGCTTATAACCGATTAAACAGGACAGTATCAGGTACAAATCGAGCACGGTGAAAATAAGCGCAATATTTTTCCCCCGTTCCAGCATTTCCCGATTTTCAAAAAAGAAATAGAAATACGTAATTAAGAAAATGAGAAAAATACAGAACCCTGCGTATAAATAGTTCGCGCCGTTTTGGCTCATAAACGCCCCAAAGTCGGATAAATGGTCGCTTAAAACCAAGATTGCCGCAAGCCCCACAAATATCAAAAAGTGCAGGAAAAACCACAGCGAACTTCTAAACGTGTCCCCTTTCGTCCATTTTTTAGCGAATTCTCTACTCGTCATCGCTTACTCCTTTTTTCCGCGCGCTTGGTCGCGGTCGTCTTTCGTTTGTTTGCGTTTGTTTTCTTCGCTTTTCTCCGCGTCCTGTTCGTACGCGCGGATAATCCGCATTACCAGCGGGTGGCGCACTACGTCTTTTGCCGTTAAACGGCAAACGCAAATGCCGTCCACTCCGTCCAAAACGTCGGTTGCGTGGACGAGTCCGCTTTGCTTACCGTCTAAATCGATTTGCGTGACGTCGCCCGTGATAATCATTTTACTGCCTTCGCCCATTCGGGTCAAAAACATTTTCATTTGTTCCTTGGTAGTGTTTTGCGCTTCGTCCAAGATAATAAACGCGTTCGACAGCGTTCTGCCGCGCATATACGCAAGGGGCGCAACTTCGATAGAGCCGCGCTCCATCAGCTTTGCGTACGTTTCGATGCCCAGCATTTCTTGAAGTGCGTCGTATAAGGGGCGCAAATACGGATCCACTTTTTCTTGCAAGTCCCCCGGCAAAAAGCCCAGCTTTTCCCCCGCTTCTACCGCCGGCCGCGTGAGTATAATTTTTTCTACCTGCTTACTCTTGAATGCGGACACCGCCATACAAACGGCAAGATACGTTTTACCCGTACCCGCAGGGCCGACGCCGAACACGACCGTGTTTTTCTTGATCGCGTCCACGTACGCCTTTTGTCCGACCGTTTTGCACTTGATTTGCTTACCGCGCGAAGTAATTGCCACTACCCCTTCGCCCAAGAGCGCGATATCGTCTTGCTTGCCTTCCTTTGCAAGTTCCATACAGTACGCAAGTCGGCTTTCGTCAATTTCTTCGCCCGTGCCCGCAAGCGATAACAACGCCTGCAACGTTTTTGCGGCGATGCTAACGTTTTCCTGCTCGCCTTCCAAGCGAATTTTCGTGCCTTCCACGTACGCGGTAATTGCGAGCGTGCGCGCAAGAAAATTTAAGTTTTCGTCAAACGCGCCGAGTATTTGCACCAGCTTGTCCACCGAGCGAATATCCACCGTTTGCGTTGCCTTTGCTTTTACAGCCAAATTATATCCTCCTGTTTTTGGAACGCTAAAAATTCATTGTGCGTACCACCGTGAATTGTATTTTCACGTGAAATGTATTCTCTTTTTCCGTCGGCGTTATAACACATTCGTCTATCGTATCGGCATCCGTCAGCCCCAGCGATAAATACGTTTGCGCAAATGCCGACTGCATATCTTCCGCTTGCACGTCTATCTCGTGCGTACACGCCACAGCCGCGCGCGCGACTACGAGCATACTTTTCGTTTTTTCTCCGCCGTCCGTTATCCACGCGCCCACTATTTTTTCCCCGCTTTGCACGGTATCGCCCACCTTTTTCAAAGGCGTGCCTTTGAGCACCGTCAACGCTTTGATGGTACCCGTGTACGCGATGAACATATCCCCTTGCGCCCATTGCACGTCGATAAAGGGGGAAAGCTGCACTTCTATCCGTACCCGCAAGCCGTCCTTTTTCACCGAACAAAAACTCACGCCGTCGCATTGTAAAAGCTCCGCGCAGACAAGGTCTTCATTCCCTTTTGCGTATGGGCGGAATAAATAAATTCCGTTTTTTTCGAGTGCGATTTGCACTTCGCGCGCATACACCGTCGAGCCCGACCATTCGATACCAAACACAAATGCGTCCGCCGACAAAGTGCATATACAAAAGAGCAAGCCGCCCAAAAGCAGGCCTATCCGCTTTTGCAGCCATTGTACCGCCCTGCCGACCCCTTTTTCGCTTATTTTTTGACAGACGTACGAGGACGATACGCTTCTATTATAGCATACGTTGGGAAAAATTGCAAAAACTTTTTCACAGTCTTTTTTTCTTATAGAAAAAAGTATGCGGTTTTTTTGCACTTTTTTTACGTTATAAAGGGAAATTTGCGCTCTTTTGAGTTTTAACAGCGCGCGCTGGGGCATAATTCCGTCTATGGCGAGTTGTACGCGCGTTCTTTTCTCCAACCATTCTTGCAGGCGGTTTTTATACATAACGCCCCCCGTTTTCGGATAAAACGCGCAGGGAAAGCACTTTTCCGTTCAATAGCAAATCGCCGTCCACGTATTTGCGGATAAATAGGTCTTGCCCTTCGATTTCCAAAGCGTATTTTTTGAAAAACACAACGATTTTTTCAGGCGAAAAGTCGCCCACCGTTTTTACGCCTTCTAAATACGCGGCGCCGCCCAGCAGCAACGTGCAGCGCGAAAAGCCCTCTTCGTCGATTTTTTCAAATATTTCGCCAAGCAGCCGCATACCCACCTCCACCGATACTATATGCACGCGCCGACAAAAATATGTTTTTTATCTCTTTATACGCCCTGCCAAATTGCAAAACAAAGGGGGCAGGTATGCGTTGAACGCTTTTTTAAGCAAATTGACCGTTATACAATGCGGCATACGCGCCGCCTTTCTTTAACAGCGACTGATGGGTGCCTTGCTCCACCACTTCCCCATTTTCCATCACCAAAATTACGTCCGAGTGAATAATCGTCGAAAGCCGATGCGCAACGATAAACGTCGTTCTACCCTGCATTAACTTTTGGAATGCGTCGCTGATTTTCAACTCCGTGCGCGTATCGATAGACGAAGTGGCTTCGTCTAAAATGAGCATCGGCGGCAAAGCAAGCATAATCCGTGCAATACAAAGCAGCTGCTTTTGTCCTTCGGATAAAGCGCCGTCTTCTTTAAGCGGCGTATCATACCCCTTTTCCATACGCTTGATAAAGCTGTGCGCGTGGGCGGCTTTTGCCGCAGCAATCACTTCTTCGTCGGTTGCATTCGGCTTGCCCATTTTAATATTCTCTTTCACCGTGCCGTTTTTCAGCCACGTTTCTTGCAAAACCATACCGTAATTTGAGCGCAGCGATTTGCGCGTGAGTGCGCGCACGTCCACGCCTTCTACGTTTACTTCGCCTTTATCCACGTCGTAAAAGCGCATCAAAAGATTGATAAGCGTGGTTTTCCCGCTCCCCGTCCTGCCTACAATGGCTATGCGCGTGCCTTTGCTTGCAGTCAAAGACAAGTCTTCGATGAGTTTTTTATCGGGCGAGTAGGAAAAGCAAACGTCCGTTAACGCTACGTTGCCTTGCACGTTTTCCAGCGTTTGATTGTTTTCGTCGCTGCTTTCCGCCTGTTCGTCAATGAGTTCAAAAATTCGCGCTGCGCATACGAACGCACTTTTAAGCTCGGTAATCACACCCGAAATTTCGTTAAACGGCTTGGTGTACTGGTTGGCGTACGATAAAAACTTGGTCAGTCCGCCCACCGTAAAGCCGCCGCTGATCACGTCGAATGCCCCCACGAGCGCCACCGCCGCATATACCAAATTGTTGATAAAGCGCGTGGACGGGTTGGTGAGCGAAGAATAGAAAGTCGCATTCATCGACGCTTTTTGCAAGTCCGCATTCAATTTTGCAAACGCCTGCTCGTTTTCATCTTCGCGAGCGAACGCTTGCGTCGTTTTTAAGCCGGAAATTGCTTCTTCCACAAACCCCGTTTGTTCACCGCGCACCTTGGCTTGTTCTACGAAAAATTTATGCGTATGCGTCGCCACAAACCGCGCGACAAACAACGAAGCGGGGGTAATCAAAATAACGATTAAGGCAATTTTCCAATTCGTCGCAAGCATAAATCCTATCGTGCCTACGATGGTCATAAGTCCCGTGAAAAATTGCGTAAAGCCCATCAATAATCCGTCAGAGAAATGGTCGGCGTCCGCAATTACGCGGCTGACCGTATCCCCGTGCGCGTGCGTATCAATATATTTCAGCGGCAACCGCACAATTTTATCAAACGCGTCCTTGCGCAAATCGCGCACCACACAGCAGGATAAGTGATTGTTGCATAAGCTCATCGCCCATTGACCGAGTGCGGATGCCCCCGCGGCAATCGCAGTCTTTATAAACTGCAAAAACAGCGGCTGCCAAGCAACGCCGTTTTCCACGATACAATCGATGGCGTCGCCTAAAAATACGGGTACGAGCAACGCGCCCGCCACCGACACGACCGCGCAAAGCAACGACAGCGTGAGTGCAAACGGGTACCTGCCTACGTAGCGTAAAATACGGAAAAATACGCCTTTTGTAGGAAGCGCGCTTTTTTTCGCTTGCATATTTACCTGCTTACTCATACCGCGTCACCCCCCTTTTCGTATTGAGAAAAGTAAATTTCGCGGTACGCTTCGCACGATTGCATCAGCGTTTCGTGGTCGCCGATTCCTGCCGTTTTTCCATCGTCTAACACGATAATTTTATCCGCGTCGCGAACGGACGACGCGCGTTGAGAAACGATAAATACCGTCGTATTCAGCGTTTTAATTGCCTCGCGAAGCTCCGCGTCCGTTGCATAATCGAGCGCGGAAGACGAATCGTCTAAAATCAAAATTTCGGGGTTTCTAACGAGTGCGCGCGCAATCGTCAGGCGCTGCTTTTGGCCGCCTGAAAAGTTTTTGCCGCCCCGTTCCACAATCGTATCCAAACCGCCCTTTTCACGGATAAACGCGTCCGCTTGCGCGATTTTAAGCGCATTCCAAAGCTCGTCGTCGGTGGCGTCATTCTTGCCCCAAAGCAGGTTTTCGCGCACCGTACCCTTGAATAAAACCGCTTTTTGCGGTACGATTCCTACCCGTTCGCGCAGGTATGGAAGCATACTCTTTTCTTGTACGTTTTTACCGTCAACGCATACCTGCCCCCCACTTACGTCGTAAAAATGGGGAATTAGATTGACGAGCGTAGTCTTGCCGGAGCCGGTACCGCCGATAACGCCGACGGTTTCGCCTTTCTGGGCGGTAAAGGAAATATTGCTTAATGCAGGGTCGGCATTTTCGCTGTATTGCATCGTCACGTTTTCAAAACGAATAAACGCGTCTTGCTTATCCTGCACATCGCTATCTTCAACCATTTGCAAGGACGGCTGCATTTGTAAAACGGCTTCTATTCTGCTTCCGCAAGCCGCCGCCTTGGTGACGGTCACAATTAAATTTGCAAGCTTGATAAGCTCAATTAAAATTTGCCCCATCAGGTTATATAAGGCAATTACGCTGCCCTGCGAAAGCCGCCCGCTATCCACGCGCAAGGCCCCCGTATAAAGCAATAAAATAATCCCCGCATTGACCAGCACGAAGGTCAACGGGTTGGTAATCGCCGCAATCGCACCCACGAATTTACGCTCTTTGGTAAGTCCGTCATTCCGCGCCGAGAACGCCTGTTTTTCATTCTCTTCACGGCAGAATGCACGCAACACTCTCGCCCCCGATAAATTTTCGCGGGTGGAAAGAAGCACTTCGTCTAATTTCGCTTGCGATTTTTTATATAGCGGCATACAAATCAGCATTACCGCAAACACCACGAGCGCAAGCACGAATACGGTCAAAGCAAATACGCCGATCGACTGCGGGTCAATCAGCGCGCCCGTAATCATCGCGCCGAATACGATAAACGGCGAGCGCAGGAACAGCCGCAAAGCCAAATTCACGCCCGATTGAAACTTATCCACGTCCCCCGTCATACGCGTAAGCAGGGTGGACGTACCCAATTTGTCGATGTCACGATAGGACAGCGATTGAATTTTCTTAAAGAGTGCAAACCGCACGGACGCGGACACTCCCGTTGCCGTTTTTGCGGCGAAATATTGCGCGATTACCGCAAATAAAAAGCCGAATAAGCCAAACCCAACGAGTATCAGACACATTTGTACGATGTATGCTTTGTCGGCGTTTGGATACGCGCCCGCCACGCGTTCGCCCAGCCCTTTATCCACAATCAACGCGACGATGAACGGCACAAGCAGCTCGAAGGTCGCTTCTAATAGCTTAAAAAGCGGCCCTAACATACTTTGCCATTTATACGGCTTGAAATAGGTAAGTAGTTTTTTCATAATTTTCCTCTATTTGTTTTATTATACCACCAAAACCGCGAAAATGCAACCACTTCTATCGATAATATCGCAAACGAAATGCGCCGCAAGGCAAAAAACTACGCACCGCTTTTTGCGGTGCGTATCGTTTTTATGTTTTTATGTTTTTATCCTTACCAAACGGCAATTTCCCCGTTTTCGTTATAGTGCCAATAATTTCCGCCGTCCGTCGGTACGTCCGCTTGGTTTTCAACGTAATAATATCGCGTCGCGTTGGTTAAGTGGGAGTTATATCCATCAATCAAAATATTACTCCATTCGCTTGCCGAGCCCTTATAATATACGCTCGTTAAGT
>JAZRIK010000012.1:0-5985 GCA_045645245.1 Candidatus Scatosoma sp.
TGTCGCGGTACGGGCGCGAAAAACGGAACGGAGTACGCTACTTGCGGTAAGTGCCAAGGCAGCGGGGTTGTACAACAAGTACAAAATACGATGTTTGGGCGCACCATTCGTCAAACGGTATGTCCCGATTGCGGCGGCAGCGGTAAAATTATCCGTGAAAAATGCCCCGATTGTAAGGGTAAGGGCTCGCAACGCAAGGAAACGACGGTCACGCTGGATATTCCCGCAGGCGTGGATACGAACAGCTATATGAAAAAGAAGGGCTACGGGCAAGCCGCGCCGATGGGCGGTATCCCCGGCGATTTAATCGTAGTTTTCCGCGTAGAACCGCATAAAATTTTCAAACGCGACCGCTTCGATTTACATCTCGATTTGCCTATCTCGTTCAAAACGGCGGCGCTGGGCGGTACGGTCAAAGTACCGTCAATCGACGACACGTTCGAGTTCACCATTCCCGAAGGCACGCAAAGCGGTCAAGTATTTACCATTCGCGGAAAAGGCATTCGTTCTGCACGCACGGGTACGGGCAATTTAATTTTGCGCGTGCTGGTGGAAGTGCCTACCAAGCTTTCCAAGGAACAGAAAAAGGCGATTGAAAAACTGGATAGCGATATTGAGCTTAAACAACAAGAGCGTATGAAAAAATACTCGGATAACGTGCAAGCGTTGTACGGTCAAAAACCGTTCGATAAATAAAAAACCGCATCAAAAAACAGAGAAAGGGGTGATATGTATATCACTCCTTTGCTTATGCAAAAAGATGATTTTATCAATCGATAAAACAAATCAAAATACAAACTTTTTTGCATTTTTTCGATTATTTTTATAAAAAGGGGCGTATTCAAGTTGCAAAAAAAGAAAAAATTTTGTACAATAGTATGCGTATAGAAAAAGTTTGATTTTTTACGGAGATAGACAGGATGAAAAAGAGAATTGCAAATAGAATGACCACCCTTGCACCGTCGCTGACGTTGGCGATTTCGGCAAAGGCGAAAGCGATGAAAGCGGCAGGCGAAAGCGTAGTGTCTTTTGGCGTTGGCGAGCCGGATTTTAACACGCCCGACCCGATTATCGCGGCGGCGAAAGCGGCGCTGGATAACGGCTGCACAAAATACACGCCGTCGTCGGGGTTGTTGCCTTTAAGACAGGCAATTTGTAAAAAGTTTGAAAAGGATAACGCGCTTGCGTATGAGCCGTCGCAAATTATCGTTTCCAACGGCGCAAAGCATTCGATTTTTAACGCCTGCTATGCGGTTTTGGAAGAAGGGGACGAAGTAATTATTCCTGCACCCTACTGGCTGACGTATCCCGAAGTGGTAAAGGTATGCGGCGCGACGCCCGTGTTTTTAGAATGCAAAAAGGAAAACAAATTCAAATTTTCCGCAGAAGAATTGAAAGCGGCGATTACGCCGAAAACCAAAATGCTCATTTTCAACTCGCCGTCCAACCCGACGGGCGCGGTGTATAACGAAGAAGAAGTGCGCGCGATTGCCAAGGTATGCGAAGAAGCGGAAATTTTCGTGCTTGCAGACGAAATTTATGAAAAGCTTTGCTATAAGGGCGTAAAACCTTTCTCGATTGCCAGATGCAGCGAAAAGATGAAGGATTTGACCATTACCATCAACGGCGTATCCAAAACGTATGCGATGACGGGCTGGCGCGTGGGGTATCTTGCCGCTCCCAAGGACGTGGCAAAAGCCATCGATTCGTTCCAAAGCCACGCAACCAGCAACGCTTGCTCTATCTCGCAATACGCGACGATAGAAGCGTTGTCGATGTCGGATAAAGATATTCAAACAATGGTGGACGTATTCGACAAGCGCAGGGCAAAGCTGCTGCAGTTGATAAAAGATATCGACGGCGTGCAGGCGGTAGAGCCGGACGGCGCGTTTTACGTGATGCTGGTCGTGGACGGCTTGTACGGTAAAAAGTATCAAGATAAACCCATTACGAGCTCGGTCGAATTTGCCGACGTGCTTTTGGACGCTAAAAAAGTGGCGACCGTGCCCGGAGTATCGTTTGGCGCGGACGATTGCGTGCGCCTTTCGTATGCGTTGTCGGAAGCGGATTTGGAAGAAGGGTTGAAGCGCATCAAAGCGTTCGTGGAAGAATTAAAATAAGCAAAATCAAGCGAAAACAGGGGTGAAAACTCCTATTTTTGCTTTCTTACAAGAAAAAAGTAAAAAAAATTGTGTATTTTAGGAAAAATTTTTGCGAAAGGTATTGAAATTCGTTGAAAAATTTGATAGAATAGTATAAACCCAAAAGCAAGCAATACTTGCAAGCGGGCGAGCACTAAATCTGGGAGGATTTATATTATGATTAAAGTAATCTATGGCGCAAAAGGTACGGGTAAAACCAAGATGATGATCGACGCGGCGAACGCGGCGGTTAACGAGGCGAAAGGCCACTTGATTTTCATCACCGATTCGAAGCGCTATATGTATGATTTAGAACGCGAAGTGCGTTTCATCGACACGAGCGAATACGACGTAGCAGGTGAAGCTGCGCTTTGC
Source organism: Candidatus Scatosoma sp. (assembly GCA_045645245.1). Classification (GTDB taxonomy): domain Bacteria; phylum Bacillota; class Clostridia; order Christensenellales; family Borkfalkiaceae; genus Scatosoma. Next base: position 2,517 of record JAZRIK010000012.1, read on the forward strand.
GGATTCATCAAAGGCGTTATCGCTGGCAACCACGATAACGAGTACGTATTTATCGACGGCGTTGTTCGCATTGCGGGCAAACCCGTGCAAGAGCTTGCGGCATTCTTCTATATGCTTGACAAGGTAGCAAAAAACAACAATATGATTATTACGGTTGCGGTTTCTGCGGCGAAAGAAGATTTGCCCGATTTCGTGACGAAATATTTAGAAGACTGATTTTTGGCGCAATTGCGCGATAAAGGCGAACGGAGTACCGCTTTTTTCTCCGTTTGTGCTACGGACGCAAGGCGTTTGTAAGAGTGATAATTGCCGAGCGGTGTGCGCCGCTCGGCGTTTTTAGAAAGAGCAAGCAAAGCGCAAGCGTTTGTAAAAAACGGCGGTTTGTATAAAGTGATATAGATAACAGGCAAAAAAAGGACAAGCAGTCGAAAGACTGTGGTTTTTGCGTGTTCGAACGATAGAAAGAGGTGATAGAGATGTATTTTATCAGCACGAGAGGCGGTGAAAAAGTGACGGGTGCGCAAGCAATCGTGCAAGGGCTTGCGAAAAACGGCGGTTTGTTCGTTCCCGAATCCTTCCCAAAAATCAGCGTGGAAGAAATGGAAAAAATGTCGGAAATGTCGTATGCAGAGCGCGCGGCATTCGTTTTGGGTAAGTATCTTGCCGACGATTTGGGTGCAGACTTCTTGCAAGAAGTTTGCGAAAAAGCGTATTCTACCTTCCGCGGCAACGACCCTGCGCCGCTTGTGAAAATCGACGGCAATTTATTTATTTTAGAGCTTTTCCACGGCCCTACCTGCGCGTTTAAGGATATGGCGCTTACCGTTTTGCCTTACCTTTTGAAAAAGAGCTGCGAAGTGACGGGCATCAAAGACGATATCCTTATTTTAGCCGCTACGAGCGGGGATACCGGCAAAGCCGCGCTGGAAGGCTTCCGCGACGTACCCGGTACGAAAGTAAACGTATTCTATCCCGACGAAGGCGTTGCGAAAATGCAGCGTTTGCAAATGTGCATTCAAGACGGCAATAACGTCAACGTATCCGCGATTCGCGGCAATTTCGACGATTGCCAACGCGCCGTGAAAAAATTATTCGCGTCCGAAGACTTCAATAACGAGCTTGCGAAAAAAGGCGTGCGTCTTTCGAGTGCGAATTCGATTAACTTCGGCCGTTTGGCACCGCAAATTGCGTACTATTTCTCGTCCTATTTAGACCTTTTAACTTCCGGTCAAATCGAGATGGGCGACGCGGTGGATTTCGTTGTGCCTACGGGGAATTTTGGCGATATTTTGGCGGGCTGGTACGCAAAGCAAATGGGCTTGCCCGTGCGTAAACTCGTTTGCGCGTCTAATAGAAACAAGGTGCTTGCCGATTTCTTCAAAAAGGGCGTATATGACGTAAAACGCAATTTCTTCCGCACGATGTCCCCGTCGATGGATATTTTGGTTTCGTCCAACTTGGAACGCTTACTCTTTGAAATCAGCGGTCGAGACGCCAAACGCACGGCGGAAAGAATGCAGTCGCTTGCCGATAAAAAAGAATATACGATTACCACCGCGGAAAAGGAAATTTTAGACAGAGAATTTTTCGGCGGCTTTGCAAGCGAAGACGATACGGTGGAAGCGATGTACGAAGTGTTTGACGAATACGGCTACGCGATGGACACGCATACCGGCGTTGCGCTTGCCGTATATAATCAATACGTAGAAACGCTCAAATCGGACGACCCGAAAAAGAAAGATAAAACGCCGATTGTCGTGCTTTCTACCGCAAACCCGTATAAATTCCCGCAAGACGTATTGTACGCGTTGTCGGGCAACGACGTAAAGGACAGCTTTAAGGGCATCAAGCGTTTGAATTTGCTTACGGCAATGAAACCGCCCAAGTGCTTACTCGATTTGCGCTACCGCCCCTTGCGCTTTAAGACGGTCGTGGATAACGATTTGAATAAGATGGCGGCGGAAGTGCTGAAATTTGTTGACGGCGCAGTCGTTCCCGTGCCCGACGCAGAGAAATAACGTAGAATAAACAATCAGGCGGGGAAACGGTGCGTTTTCCCGTTTGCGTTCCACGGGAAACGGATATGCGTATAATTTTATTAAAATACGATTGATTAGCGGGAAAACGTGGTATAAATACATAGAAGGCATTTCAAAAAGGAGAAAAGTATGTTCGGATACGTTCGCGCGGACGCGCCGTATTTATTTTTGAAAGACGATACGCTGTATAAAGCGATGTATTGCGGACTTTGCAAAGGTATTTCCAGCGTTTGCGGACAGTCGGCGCGTATGGGGCTTTCGTACGATATTACTTTTCTTTCCGTGCTTTTGCATAACTTAAAGGGCGTGGACGTAAATATTAAAAAGGGGCATTGCTTAACCCATTGTATCCGTTCCAAGCAAATGGCGGACGTGGACGAAATGACCAAGCAATTAGGCGCGCTCAATACCATTTTGGCGTATTATAAATACACCGACGATATCCAAGACGGCGACGGCGGCAAAGCCAAGCGGTTGCTCTTCAAAAGCGGGTTCAAGCGCGCAAAAAAAGCGTATCCCAAAATAGAAGAAATCGTCAAACGCAACTTAACCGAGCAAAGCCGCGTGGAAAAGAGTAAGTGCGACAGCGCGGAGCGGGCGGCGGACGCTACAGGAAATATGCTCGCGGAAATTTCCGCGCTGATTTTGGAAGAGAAACGCACGGAAATAACGGATAAGCTCTTTTATTCCATCGGGAAATGGATTTATTTAATCGACGCGTTGGACGATTATGACAAGGATAAGCAAAAGGGCGCGTATAATCCGTTCGTGCTGGGCTATCAAGCGGAATGCAAAGCCGATTTACTCAAGGGCAAGAGCGGGGAAGAAGTGCAATTTATCTTCCACTCGATTTTTTACGATATACGCGAATGCTTATCGAGCGCGGAGTTTTGCTTCAACCGCGATTTGGTGGATAATATACTTTTGCGCGGTTTACCGCAAACGACTAAGCAAGTAATGACAAAAACTGCGTGTAGAAATTGCAAAACACGCGAATAATATCAAAAGGGAAGTAAATACCCAAACAAGGGAATGGAGATAGAAAAAATGCAACAATATTACGAGCTGTTTGGTTTGGACGAGAATGCGACGGACGAAGAGCTTTCCGCGCGCTACGAAGAACTGAAAGCAAAATACAAGGAAGAGAGATGGTTGGACGGCGAAGCGGGCAACGAAGCAGCAAAAATGCTGACCAAGCTGGAAACGGCGTACCAAGAAATTTTAAGTGCGCGCCGTGAACGCCAAACGAGCGAAGAAAACGGCAACGTTTACGAAGAAATTACGCGTTTGCTCAAAGAAGATAACGTGGCAAAAGCGCAAAGCTTGCTGGACGATTGCAACGAACGGCCTGCGGAATGGCACTATTTGCAAGCGGTGGTTTATTATAAGAAAAACTGGAGCAACGACAGCAAAAAACAGCTGGAAATTGC
>JAZRIK010000013.1:0-25454 GCA_045645245.1 Candidatus Scatosoma sp.
GTTCGCAATGATATGGCGAAGCGCAAGGATAAAAGATACGCGCTCCGTGTAAACGGAGCGCGTACCATAGTGAGAGAATATGAAAAAAGTTTCGTATAGTCCTTTTTTCCGCGTGCGTTTGTAAAAATTCAAACACTCGCACAAGCACATTTTAATTTCTTTATGTGAAAATAATGTGATGTTTTTGTGACAAAAAGATGAAATAATGTTTTTTTATACAATTACTACACAAAATAATTGAAAATAGCGTCAGCTACGCGTATTCCGTCGGCAGCGGAAGAAGTGATTCCGCCTGCGTAGCCCGCGCCTTCGCCGCAAGGATACAGCATTGCCGTTGAGAGCGATTGCAGCGTTTGGCTATCCCGTTCGATACGAATGGGCGAGCTAGTACGCGTTTCCGCTGCGGTGAGTACGGCGTCGGCGCTAGCAAAGCCCTTTAAGCGAGTGTCCATATCTACGATCGCCGATTGCAGCGTTTGTATAATCGGCGCAGGTAAAATTTGAGCAAAATCGGCAAAAGTTGTGCCGATTGCGTACGTAGGTAATACTTCGCCGAATTTTGCGCTGGTCTTGCCTTGTAAAAAATCCCCTACCAGCGTGACGGGCGCTTGATAGTTTTTTCCGCCCGCTTCAAATGCCGCGCGTTCGATTTGGCGTTGGTATTCGATACCGGCAAGCGGATTTTTTTCGGGGTCTTGTCCAAATTCCGTTTTACTTACCTGCGCGATGAGTGCGGCGTTGGCGTTGCGCTCGTTGCGTGCGTAATTACTCATTCCGTTGGTGACTACCCCGCCTTCTTCGCTTGCCGCGGGCATTACGAACCCGCCCGGGCACATACAAAAGGTGAATGCGGCGCGCGTGCTTGCGTGGGAAACGAGTTTATAATCTGCCGCGGGCAACAGCGAGTATGCTTTTCCATACTGCGACAGACCGATTTTTTGTTGTAAATGCTCGATGCGAACGCCTACCGCGAAATCTTTGGCGGTCATTTTTACGCCGCGTTTGGCAAGTACTTCAAAGGTATCTCTTGCGCTATGACCGATCGCTAAAACCACTGCGGACGGGGTGAGTTTTTCTTCGCCGTTTGCGCTTTGCAGGGTGATTGATTGCAGGGCGTTTTCTTGCACCTTAATATCGATTAATTTGGTGTGAAAGCGTACCTGCCCCCCTTGTTCGATGATAAAACGGCGCATATTTTTAACGACCGTTTTTAATTTATCACTGCCGATATGCGGTTTATTCAGCCACAAAATTTCTTGCGGGGCGCCGAAGCGGACGAACGTTTCCAGCACTTCTCTATTGAGCGGAGAGTGCGTTTGCGTATTGAGCTTTCCATCCGAAAACGTGCCTGCGCCGCCTTCGCCGAACTGCACGTTGCTGTTCGTATTGAGTATGCGCGCGTCGATAAACGATTGAATATCCTTTTCCCGCTCTTCTACCGCCGCGCCGCGCTCGATGACGATGGGTTTTATTCCCCTTTGCAGTAAACGCAGGGCGCAAAACAACCCCGCAGGACCGCTGCCTACCACCAAAACGGGATTTTGGGGAATTTTATTTTTCGGCAGTTGTTCGATATATTGCGTTTTTTTAGGTTGGGCTTGATCGGAAAATTCGATGGTGTAAACCAAGCGCACGTCGTTTTTATTGCGCGCGTCGATGGATTTTTTCTTGATGGCAAAATATTTCACCTTTTTGCCAAGCTTCCTTTCCGCAAGCTTGACAAGCTCACTTTCGTCTTTACCGACGGGCAATTTTATATCCGAAAGGGTGCGTAAACTCATACCTGCCCCCTACCTTTTGCATTTAAGGCGTTTGCGACGGCACAAGCGGAGCTGTATGCCCATTGCAAATTATACCCGCCGCATTGACCGTCCACGTCTAAAATTTCGCCCGCGAAATACAAGCCGCTGCATTTTTTACTTTGCAGGTTTGCATCTACTTCGTCCATACAAATTCCGCCCTTGGTCACCTGCGCGACGTCCGCGCCCATACTCCCCTTTACGGAAATGGGAAACGCCTTGACGAGCTTTGACGCTAATCTTATATCGTTTTGCGCGCGTTTCATAATCGCGCGGGCGAGCTGGTTATTGACAAACCCGCACAAGAGCTCGCCGACCGCAAGCGCGGGATAGCTTTGGCGTTTACGCACAAGCGCTTGATAAATTTGTTCTTCGGTAAAATCGGGTAAAAAATCGACGGTAAGCGTCACTCCCGCTTGTAAACGGTGTGTGAAAAATGCGGACAAGCGGAAAATAACGTCGCCGGATACGCCGTAATCGGTGAAGAGTAAATCGCCTTGCAGCGTTTGCGTTTCCTTGTCCCAAGCCGCCGTCACTACTGCGTCGGATACGCGGATACCTTTGAGTGTTTTGGTGTGCGTGACGTCCGTTTTTAATTGCACGAGCGAAGGATACGTTTGCGTGAGCGTATGCCCAAGCCCCGTTGCCAGCGCATAAGCCGAGCCGTCCGTGCCGAATTGCTTGGCAACGCTGCCCCCCGTACAAAGCACTACCGTTTGCGCGCAAAGCGTTTGCGTTTCGCCGTCCTTATTTTTTACCGTCACGATAAAGCCGTTTGCTTGTTTTTGTAAAGCAGTGGCTTGCCAGCCGCAACGCATTTCTATTCCTTTTTGCGCAAGCGTGAAGCGGAGCGCATCGGTGATTGCCGACGCTTGACGGCCTGCGGGATATACTCTGCCCCGCTCGTCCGTAATCAAAAGCAGTCCCAAGCTTTGTAAATATTCCATCCACGCATTTGGCGAATAGCGCGAAACGAGTGCCTGCGCCTGTTTTTTGCCGTTTTGAGAAAAGCAAAAATAGTCCGCGTTTGTTGCGCCGACGTTGGTAATATTCCCCTGACCGTTGCCGGTGGCGGAAAGCTTTTTACCCACTCTGTCCCCGCGTTCGAGTACCACGATGGGTTGCGAAGTGGAATTGAGAAGAGTGGCGAGCGTTAAACCCGCTGCGCCGCCCCCGATGATAAGCGTAGTGATTTTTTCCATAATTATATTGTAGCGTATTTATCGGTAAATGTCAATTTTTTTAGAAAAACAGGTGGAAAAAATTGCCCGCCACTATTGACTTTTTTCAATTTTTATATTAAAATATAAATAGTAGGATAAAATTTGACATTTTTATTGTTTACCCGTCATATTTTATCGTGCGTGATCGTCCGTTAAACGCTGTGCGTTGGGATCAATACATAAATATAAATTGCGTTTTTCGCAGAAGGAGTGTTTTTAATGGAATTTATTTTACAATGTCTCGATTATTTGAAAGCCAACCCTATCCTTATGTACGTCTTACTCGGCGTTGCGGGCTTGGCGGTACTTTTACTCTTGATCGGGATCGGTCGTTCCGTCAAACGCGCCGGAGTGAAAAAGCAAGCCAAGCGCGAAGCGAAAAAAGCTGCCGAGTTGGAAGAACGCCGTCTTGCGGAAGCGCAAAAAGCGGAAGAAAATAAGAAAAAAGCGGAAGAATCCGCACGCGTAAGAGCGGAAGTTTTGGCAAAGCTCGAAGCGCAGGAAAAGGCAGCCGCAGTAGAAAACGCGGAAGCACTTGCCAAGGCGGAAGAAGAAAAGGCCGCTGCGGAAAAGGCGGCAGTGGAAGCTCTTGCCAAAGCGGAAGCAGAAAGAGCCGCTGCGGAAAAGGCGGCTGCGGAAGCTCTTGCCAAGGCGGAAGCAGAAAAAGCCGCACAAGAACAAGCGGAAGCGGAAGCCATCGCAAAAGCGGAAGCGGAAGAGCAAGCGGAATTGAGCGCGATTGAAAAGGCGATTGCGGAAAAAACCGCAAAGGAAATGGCGCAAAAAGCCAAAGCGCAAGCACAAAAACAAACGGTTAGCACTACCGTTAAAAAAGAAAAACCCGTCCAAGCAACAAAACCCGCAGCCAAAGCGCCGACCAAAACAGTCAGCAAGCCCGCAGGCGCAGTCACTACGCGTTCGATTAAACCTACGCAAAAGGCGGAAACTGTGGCAATCGACCCCGCAACCGGTAAAAAGTACAGCGGAAAATGGTCGGTATTCCGCGTAGTGGTTGACGGTGAAGACGTGCAAGAAGATATGTACTTCTTTGAGCTGCGCGCGTCGAATGGCGAAAAGCTTTTATCCAGTGAAGAATATACTTCGCACGCAGGCGCGCTCAAAGGCATTCAAACGCATAAAGCGAACATCGAAAAAGGCAATTTCAAAATTACCATTTCTAAAAAAGGCGATTATATTTTCAAGCTGTTGAGCGGTAAAAATATGCTGCTTTGTATGGGTGAAAATTATCCCACTTTGGCGCGTTGCGAAAGCGCGATTGCATCTACCAAGCGCTTTGCAAAATCCGCTATTATCGACGAAACGCTTTACACGCGCACCATCAAGGTAGTTCCTGACGACGACGGAGAAATTCCCCCTGTTCCCGATGGACATAACGGAAAATGGATTATTTCCGCAAATCAAGACGTGAACGAGCAAACGGTATATTTCTTTGAATTGTTTGCAAACAACGGCGAAAAACTGATTTCCAGCGAAGAATATACCACCTATATCGGCGCGGTAAACGGTATTCAAACGCATAAGACAAATATCGAAAAGGGCAACTTCCGTATCTCGCTTACCAAGCGCGGGGATTATATCTATAAGCTGTTAAACGGCAACGGTCAACTCCTCTCGCTTGGCGAACACTACAAGACCAAACGCTTATGCCAAAACGCGGTTGAATCGGTGAGAAGATTTGCGCTCAACTCCCCCGTTTTGACGGATATTTCTATTGTAAAATAACCTGATTTTAATCAAAAAACACTCCCTTGTAAATCTACGCAAGGGAGTGTTTTTTTGTAGTATTTTTTGTATTCATCGCATACACGGTAGGCGTGTTTTTGATTTTTTCCGTTATCGCGCGCCGCCACCGCCGCCGCCGAACCCGCCGCCGCCAAAGCCGCCGAAATGACCGCCGCCACCGCCGCGTCCGATATGCGAGCCGCCCGATTGCTGCGGGCGCGTCATTGCCGTTATCATTGCACGGCGCATACACGAGCGCAACAGCATATAGTCGAAATACGACATATTTTGCCCAACGTACCAGGTAGGCGGTTGCAATAAGATATTTCTAAATTTATCCGTCCACTCGTCCGTCACGCCAAGCACTTGGGCGTAGGGAAGAATTTTATAATACAGCTCGGGGTTTTCTTCGAGCATTATTTTAATTTTATCTTCTTCGGTATAGACGATAAAATCCTTAAAGCCCAAGATATGCCCCAGCTCTTGTCTGCATTTTTCCGTGCGGCGCAGCTTGTTTTGCATTAAGAACGCACAAACGAATACGCACACGGCAAGCACCGTCTTTTCGGAAATAAGCAATAGATGGCTTGCAAACAACCCGTTAAACAAGAGTGTAAATGCTGCTGCGATAACGATTTGCGCCGCTTTCATACCCGTTTTTTTGCTTTTATTCCATTTATAGCGGTAATTTTCCGCGACGTAGCCGAGCAGTAAAATCAAGAAAACAGGCACGGCAAACACGATACCCGTGAAATAGAAATACGCGCCGCCCACGTTGATCAGTCCCCAAAGCATAGGCACAAGCACCGCTAAAAGCACGCCGATAATACCGCCGCTGACATACGCGACAACCGATTTCTTTTCGTACGTTTTTCTGGCAGGAAGCTGCGTCATCGCTGTTTCCGCACTCGCGTAGAATTTATTTTTCAGCTCGGATACGCGCACGCTTGCAAGTCCGTCCGCGAAAAATTCGTCGTCGCTTGCGCTTGCGTGGGCAAACAGTCCGCTAAATAACGTGCGTGCGTGAATTTTTTCGCTCGCAGGCAGTTTTGCCACTCTTTGCACGAAAACGGGGTCGTCTTCGTCGGTAAAATCGATGGTGAGATACCCTTTATCCGCAAAATAATACAGCATCGCGGTTATGTCTTCTTGATCGACGACGCCGTCGATACGCTTACCCATTTGCATCGGGTCCATTTCGTCGGGCGCTTGGATATTGACCGTCGTGATAATTTCTTGCTTTTTAGGGGTGAGTACGACGACTGCAACCGCCAAACCTACGGCGAGTATGCCTGCGAGCGCAATCCACCACATATCGCGCGTGGCAAAATTCAACGGATTGTACGGCTGTAAAACGCCGTCGTGGTAAGCAAATTTAAGCGTGATGCCTTCGGTCGTATATTCGTCGTAAAACGCGCTGTACTTTCGTTCTAATTTATCGCAAACGAGTTTAAGCGTGCCGTCTTGTTGCCAAGAAGCTTGCACGCCTGCCTCATTCCCTTTCGCACCATATACGCCTGAATATACCGTATATTCTTTCAAAGCGTTATGAGAGAAATCCACCGTAATTTCTACGTTATAAAGGGGCACCGTCCAGCCGTAGCCCATCAGGTCGATAATCATTCCGTTATCCAGCAGCTCGCCCGCGTACTCCATTGTGTAAGAGATGGCGTACGTCCATATATTCCCCTTTTGCGCGCCGCCTACGCAGTTGACGTCGAGAAAATCGCTCATATCGGGATTTTCGGCAACGTGATAGGAAAAATCGGGGTTTTCCGCACAGCTTGCTTGAACGTTAAAATACCGCGCTTGTTCTTTGGGAAGCGAACGGTAAAACATTGTTAAATTCGATTGCAAAAACTCGACCGTGATATATTCTTGCACGCTTACGGTGCGATCGGTTTGCACGCTGTAATGGGCGGTAAATTGATGTATTTTGACGTAATCGCCGCTATCCGCGCTTGCTTTCGTCGCATACCTGCCCTGCCCGTTTGAGAAAAACGGTATAAACAGAACGGAAAATATAAGAAAAAGCAGCAGGGCGGCTTTTAACCAAAGCCGCCGTGTTTTTAATTGCGTCGTTTTCATAAATGATTAAAAGGAAACCTTAACGTTTTTTCTTTCTTCCGCGCTATCCAGCTCGAAATAAGGACGTTTTTTGTATTCTTCGCCCATACGGCTGCCCACGATATTCGCAGGGAAAATTTCCAGCTTGGTGTTGAACGATTTTACCACGCCGTTATAATATCTGCGCGCGCTTTCCAGCTCGCTTTCCAGCGATTTGAGTTGGTTTTGCAAATCTAAAAAGTTTGCGTTGGCTTTCAGCTCGGGATAGCTTTCGGACACCGCTGTAAAGAGCGTGCGAAGCGAACTCGTTAAGCCGTTTTCCGCTTGTACCTTGTCGGCGGGCGTTTTCGCACTCATCGCAACAGAGCGCGCCGCTACTACTTGGTTGAGCGTTTCGTTTTCGTGCTAGGCAAAGCCCTTGACCGTTTCGACAAGGTTGGGGATTAAATCGTATCTCTTTTTCAAAAATACGTCAATCGTCGCCCACGCTTCTTCTACTTTGTTTTTTAAGCGCACGAAATCGTTGCGGGTGGAAATCCACCAGCCGACGACGATAATCGCCAAAAGTACAACTACCGCGCCGATGATAATGCCCGCGATTGCGCCGCCGCTTAATAATAATTGATTGAGCATAATTTTTTTCTCCTTTTCCGCGGAAAATACACCTTTCCGCGTGCTTTCATAGTTATATTATACAACAAAGCCGCGCGGTTGTCAATAGTTGCAGGAAAAAAACGGACTTGCCTAAACAAGTCCGTCTTTTTTAAGGTGATTATTCGGCACGTCTGTCTTTGAGCCACAACACGCCGTTCGTAATCATAGGCGACAAAATCAGCCAAAGCGCTGCAAGTGCGATAATCGTATAAGTGATAATCGAACCAGCCGTTCTTGCGCCGGAGAATACCGTCGATACAAGGTTAAAATCGAAAAAGCCGACCAATCCCCAGTTCAACGCGCCTACGATGACCAAGATATAAGCAATAATGTTTGCAATACGCATAATCGTTCCCTCCTGATAGCAGTATGGTCGCTTTTTAAGCGATTATACGCGGGAACGCTTATTTTGCCTGCATTTGTGCAAGCAAATCGGCAAGCACTTCTTCATTTTCGATTTCGTTATGAATTTCGTGGCGCAGTCCTTGATACAATTTTCCGCTTACCTGTTCATACCCTACTTTTTTCATAAACTCGATCGCCTTATCAAAATTCTTCGCCCCGCCAAGCACGGGATCTTCGCTCCCCGATACGAAATGAATGGGCAAGGACGGGTTTTGCACCTTATACAGCTTGGACGAATAGGTGTTTTTCATCAAGCGGAATAAGTTTTCGTACCCGTTGCAGGTAAAGCGTTTACTGCCTTTGGGGTTGGAATAAAACGCGCTTATGTTTTCGCGGTTTTTACTCAACCACGCGCCTTTGCCTTCGCTGGGGAATTGATGATTCCCCCTGCCCGTAGAAAGGTAGGAAAGCGTTTTGCAACGGTGTCTTTTACCGCGGAACAGCGCAATGGCTTTGGTCAGCCCGATGGCAATAGCCGTCATCGGATTTTTCGCAGGCGAACCGCAAATAATCGCTTTATCCACGAGCATATCGTATTCTTGCAAATAGCAGCGCGCTACCATCGAGCCCATACTATGCCCAAACAGCGTGATGGGTAAATCGGGATAGCGGTTTTTAATCCACTCCGTCACCTGCGCCGCGTCTTGCACGATTGCTTGCGCTTTGGCATCGTAAAAATACCCCAAATCGCATTCTTCGCGCACGCTGTCGCCGTGACCGCGCTGGTCGTGACAAACTACGATAAAGCCGTGGCTTGCGAAAAAGTCCATAAAGTCTTGATAGCGTTCTTTATACTCGCACATACCGTGCAAAATTTGAATAACGCCTTTTGCATTTTTGTCGGGTGCGACGAGTAAAGCGTGCAAGGTCAAGCCGTCGGCATTCGATACCAGCGTAAACGTTTCTTGTTTCATAATACTTCTCCTTATTCGGTGCGGAGTGCGATAACGGGGTCTTTATTCGCCGCCGCCTTTGCGGGAATGAGACCGCTGATGAGCGTGAGCACTACGCTGACCGCGACCATTATCATCGCCGAGTTAAACGGCAGGTTGGCAAGCGTTGCAATACCGGTGAGCGTACTCAAAATAGCGTTTACGCCGTAGGATATGAGATAGGTGACCACTACGCCGAACATACCGCTGGAAAGCCCGATGATGAACGTTTCCGCGTTGAACAGGTTTCTAATGTCCTTTTTACGCGCGCCAAGCGAGCGGAGTACGCCGATTTCCTTGGTGCGTTCCACTACCGAAACGTAGGTGATGATACCGATCATTACCGACGAAACGACGAGTGAAATTGCCGTAAATGCAACCAGCACGTACGTAATGGCGTCCAAAATCGTTTCTACCATACTCATCATCGTGCCGACCGTGTCGGTATAGCGTACTTGGTCGGCTTTTTCGTGACTGTCGTTCCAAGCGTCCAAATGGCTTAAAATGCCTTCCTTTTTATCGAACGTGTCCGTGTAAATTTTTACTGCGTTCACGCTGTCCTTACCGCCCAACGAACGAAGCGCGCTGTCGCCGTACAGTACGTAGCCGCCCATTCCGTTATCGATATACGCCGACGCAAGCGGTTTGGCTGCAATTTTGAAATAATCTGCGTTCTCTTGCGCGTACGCCGCCATTTCTTGCATTTTTGACATCCACGCGGGCGAATATTGCGTGAGCGCGGATAACTCGTCGTTCAGTTCTCTCAAACGCGCCAAAACGTCCGCTTGATTATTCGCTTGCTCCTGCACAGCTTGCACGATTTGCGAATGCGCGTTTTGCGCTTGATATTCGTGATATAATTGCTCGGTCATATACAGTCCGCTGCTCAAACAGCCGTAATTAAGCCCTTCTTTTAAGCGCAGTACGCCCGTCACTTTGATTGCCACGCCGTCGTCGGGATTTTGGGAAATCAGCGTATCCCTGCTACCCATGTACGAGAATAAGTACTCGCTTTGCGTTCCTTCGGCGATCGGCGTATAGACCGCGTCGTTATAATAGAGCATATATTCTTTGCCGATAATTCGATTGAAGGGAATGCGTTTTTCGAACTCTTTACTCTCTTCATCTACTTCGCCGCCGTCTTGGGGGAAAAGCGACATAAACTCGTCTTCGGTAATAACGCCTAGCTGTGCGAGCGTTAAATCGGTGACGTCGTTATTCGTTCCCACAACGAATACCGCTTCGTTTGCGGCTTGCGGAAAACGGCTGCCTTCGCCGATGAGCTCGTATTGCGATAAAACGTACGAGCCAAAATCATCCGCCGTCACGTCCGCAGTCCCCGGCATTTTGCCATAAATTGCGCCTAAAAATTCAACGAGCGGGGCAAGCTTTGCATATTTTTCTTCTTGCTGTGCGAGCTTGGCAACGTAATTTTCCTTTAAGGTGGACAGCGAAAGCGCTTGTTCGGTTGCGGACGCCTGCGTAAAGAGCGTGTGCGTTAAACTAATACCCGTTTCGTACATAATCGCGGTATAAAGGTCTTCGTCCATACTATTAAGATACGCGATATATTCGTTGGAAATATTGTTGGTGACCGTCATACCTTGCGCAACGTTGGTCAAAAAGGAATTTACATATACTTTATCCCCAAGTTCGTCCAAGTTGGGCATATCGGAAAGCTCGGTCATACCCGTAATGACTGCCGTCATATCCAAGGTCGTTTCCGTAATTTCCAAGGGATACGACGAGAGCATATCTTCCTGTGTTTTTAAGATATAGCCGTTAAAGCCGTTGGAAAGCGCGAGCACCAAGCAAACGCTGATTACGCCGATACTGCCGGCAACCGAAGTAATCGCCGTTCTGCCCTTTTTGCTTAATAAATTCCGCGCGGATAAGCCAAGCGAAGTGAAAAAGGACATCGAAGTTCTATTTTTGCCCTTGGACTGCTTTTTCTCCGCTTTTTTACTCTTTTTCTCGCTGAATTCTTGCTTTTTACGCGCCTGCACGCGGAATTTTTCACCGCAAACGGGGCAATCCACGTTTGTAGGGTTGTTTACGTCCAGCGCGTAAACGTGTAAAAGCTGTTTGCACTTGGGACAAGCAATTTCCGCGTCCTGACAAGTAGGCGCAAGCGTTTGCAGTTTACCGTATTCGTTTTCGCCGTTATACGGGTTGCTGTCCGATATGACAAGCCCGTCCTGCAAGCGCACGATACGTGTGGAATACTGCTCGGCGATTTCGGGGTTGTGCGTGACCATAATCACCAGTCGCTCGCCCGCGATTTCTCTTATCAGCTCCATAATTTGCACGCTCGTCGTGCTATCCAACGCCCCCGTCGGCTCGTCGGCGAGTAAAATTTCGGGGTTGTTCACGAGTGCGCGCGCAATCGCTACCCTTTGCATTTGCCCGCCCGAGAGTTGGTTGGGGCGTTTGCGCATTTCGCTGCGCAAGCCCACTCTTGCAAGCGCGTCTTTGGCTCTGCGTCTGCGTTCGGATTTGGAAATGCCCGCAATCGTCAAAGCCAACTCTACGTTGGTAAGCACCGTTTGGTGGGGAATGAGATTATACGATTGAAATACGAACCCGATACGGTGGTTTCTATATACGTCCCAGTCGCGATCTTTATAATTTTTCGTGGATACGCCGTTGATGACCAGATCCCCCGACGTGTAGTGATCCAAACCGCCTACGATGTTGAGCAAGGTGGTTTTACCGCAACCGCTCGCGCCGAGTATGGACACGAACTCGTTTCTTCTAAAGCGTAAATTCACTCCGCGTAAGGCGTGCACGACGCTGCCTGCCGTGCGATAATCTTTTTTGATATTTTTCAGTTGCAACATACTTTCGTTCTCCTGCCTGTGTTATTGCTTTTTATCCGCTTGTTCTATCTTCTTTTCCGCTAACGCGATGAGTGCGTTAAAGGCGTTATACATTTCGTTGAATCGCTCTTCGCCAAATTCTTCTACCAGCTCTTCCACGAAATCTAAGCACGCGTCTATATCCGGTTTATATTCTTCAATAATCCCGTCCGTGAGCTCGACGTACGCAATTTTTTGGTCCACTTCGTCGGGGACGCGCTGGACGATATTCTTTTCTTCTAACCCGTTTACAATTTGCGAAATTGCCGAGCGCGTTATCCCTAGCCGCTTGGCAAGCTGTGCGGAAATATACCGCTCGCCCAACGCTCTTGCACACGCAATTTCCGTAATCAAACGAAACTCCGTTTTGTTTAAGCTGGTTTTATTTGGAATGGCAATCATATCGTCACGCTTTCTAAGCATCGCAAACATTTTCGTTAAATATTCGTCTCTTTTCTCCCTTTTTACAACAATACGTTCTTCCTTCATTTGTGTACCCCTGTTCTTTATTTTTCTATTTTATTATACACACGCGCGCGTGGATTGTCAAGTACTTAATAAAATTTTGTAAAGCATTTCACAAAAATTTCATTGTATTTTGCATTTTGTCATATTTTTTAGCGCAATAACTTGTCAAAGCGGCAAAAAAGTGCTACAATAAGTATGTCCAAACGGACGAAGAAAAAACGAAAATAACGATAATCGGGTGGAATTATGCATCAGGAAAAAACACAAAGCTTTATTTCATTTTTAAGCGGCTCGCTGACTGCTTATCACGCAAAAGACGGCTTAAAAGCGGTTTTGCTGGAAAACGGCTTTGAAAAGCTTTTGGAAACGGAAGATTTTAGCTTGAAAGAAGGCGGTAAATATTTTGTGGAACGCGGCGCGGCGTTGATTGCGTTTACCGTGGGCAGTTTAGACCACTTTTCGTATAAAATCGTAGCGTCGCATCTCGATTCGCCCTGCTTAAAGCTCAAGGCGAACCCCTTGCAAGTTAAAGAAAACACCGTCACCTTGAACGTGGAAACGTACGGCGGCGGAATTTGGCATACTTTTTTTGACCGTCCGTTAAAAATCGCGGGTAGAGTGATTTTGAGCGAAAACGGCGCGTTGACCCAAAAAACGGTCGTATCGCCCTTTACGCTTACCATTCCGTCAATGGCGATTCATCTCAACCGCGGCGTGAACGACGGGTTTGCTATCAATGCGCAAACCGACCTGGCTCCCTTGCTTTCCCTGCGCGGCAACGAACAGGACTGGCTGAAAAAAATTGCGGGCGAAAACGAAGTGGTTTCTTACGATTTGTTTGTCGTGAACGCGGACATGCCCTATGTTTTTGGCTTAAACGATGAATTTTTAGCGACGCCCAGAGCGGACGATTTGGCAAGCGCTTACGCAAGCGTGGAAGCACTTTTAGCCAAGGCGGACAGCGACGGAATTTGCGTAATGGCGTGCCTTACGCACGAAGAAATCGGCAGCAACTCCGCGCAAGGCGCGGCAGGCGATTTTTTGGAAAACGTACTTCGCCGTATCGGGTACGCATTCCATTTTGACGATAACGAATTTTATAAAGCGCTCGCTTCGTCCTTTTTATTATCGGTGGATAACGCGCACGCCGTACACCCCAACCACCCTGAAAAGAGCGATCCTACCAACCGCGTGAGCTTGGGCGGCGGTATTGCGATTAAGTCGCACGCGGGCGGTGCGTATGCAACCGACGCGATGTCGGAAGCCGTAATGAAAACGGTGTTTGAAAGAGCGGGCGTTGCGTATCAATATTTTTACAACCGCTCGGATATGCGCAGCGGCAGCACGATGGCAATCCACGCCGTCACGCGTTTGGGCGTTTCCGCGGTGGACATCGGTTTACCGCAGCTTGCGATGCACTCCGCTTGCGAATGCTTTGCCTTGAACGATTATGATGAAATGGTGAATGGTTTAACCGCATTTTTCTCGTCGGATATTTTGCCGACGGATGACGGAATTGTATTACGTTAAACCCTTAAAAACAACCAAAAAAGACTTTCCGCTTGGAAAGTCTTTTTTTATACGTCTTTTAAGCCCAAAATATAATTTGCATCTAAATCCAACGCCTCGCACAAAGCGGAAAAAGTGTCTAACTTTGGCAATTTTTTTGTCGTACGATACTGTGTGACCATTTCCGGCGAAACACCTATGCGTTTGGCAATTTCAACCGTTGTTAAACCGCTATTTTTTAATTCTTCACTCAATCTCTTTTTTATTATTTCGTTTTTCATATCAATATTATATAACTGTTGGTTAGAAAAATACTTGACAACTAACTAACGGTTAGTATATAATGATATTACTATAAATTTTTGGAGGTACATATGAAGAAATTTGTTCAATTCTTATTAACTCTATTTATTAGTTGTATATGTTTAACAGCCACAGGGGCTTGCAGTCTGGTAAATACAAATACCGCACCACCCACGCCTATCGAATATACGATTTCTTTCGACGTAAAAGACGGTAGCTCTATCGAACCGCAAAAAACTGAAACATTAAATAATGCGCCCACTCCAACGCGAAAGGGCTATATTTTTGACGGCTGGTATCTTGATGAACATTTTCTTACGCCCCTTACTCTTCCTTTTTCGCCGAGTGCTGACACCACCATATACGCGAAATGGACAAGAATGACATATCAAATCGCTTTTAGAACAAACGGCGGCACGCCGATTGATATGCAAGTATTATCTACTTTAGAAGATGCTCCTATTCCAACACGCAAAGGATATATTTTTGATGGCTGGTATTTTGATATGGCGCTTTCTTCTCAAGTATCGTTCCCCCTTGAATTATGTGATGATACTATCATATACGCGAAATGGATAAGAGCGAAATATGAACTTTCTTTTGATACAAATGGCGGTACGCCTATCGGAACAAAAAACATATCCGCGCTGGTTGACGCTCCTACTACTACCAAGGAAGGATATACATTAGAGGGTTGGTATTTTGATATAGAATTATCTTCCAAGGTATCGTTTCCCCTTGAATTGTATGATAATACAACATTATATGCAAAATGGGTCAAAACAAAATATACCGTCACGTTTGATACGAACGGCGGTTCTTATATTGCGTCAGAAAAATTATCGGTATTAGAAAAAGCTCCCACCACAAATAGAAGCGGATATGTATTTGACGGATGGTTTTTAGATGAAAATTGTATGACGAGCGTTGTTTTTCCCTTAAACGTCAACTCTGCTATGACGATTTATGCAAAGTGGTTAAAAGTCTATGATACAGCAAAGTGTAAAAATTGTTCTATTAAATTAGATTTTGACCACGAATCATACGCGCTCTTTGCTATTACGCCTAACGGTTTCGATTTAGAAAGACTTGCGGTAGAAGGTTATAAAATGAAAATTCACGTTTCATACGACGTGTATTATCGAAAAGATTACGATGTCTTGCTTGATATCGGATATGCAGGTTCGCCTAAATACGAAATTTATTTAATGAATAATAACGGATACGGACAAATAGAAGAAAATTTATCCACTACAACAACTTCGCGAACAAGAACCATTACTTATACCTCTACCGTTGCAGATTTATTAAATCAAAAAATCCAATTAAAATTCTCAACGGATAATATCCAAAACATCATTTACTTCAAAAATATCGTTATTGAATATATCTGTTATAAGTAATCCAAACCAAAAAAGACTTTCCGCTTGGAAAGTCTTTTTTATTTCGTCTCATACCTGCCCTATCCGTTTTGCTTATTTCACGAATGCGCGGAAGGCAAGATAAAGCTGATATACGTCCGCCTTGGAAACCACTTCGTAGGGTGCGTGCATAGAGATTACGGGTACGCCTACGTCGATGGTGTCGATATTCCATTTTGCTACGTATTTGGCAACCGTTCCGCCGCCGCCCATATCTACTCTGCCCAGCTCGCCCGTTTGCCAGATAACGTTATTATCCGCAAAGAGCTTTCTCAAATATCCGACAAATTCGGCGTCCGCGTCGTTGGAAGCGGACTTACCGCGCGAGCCGGTGAACTTGGTAATGCCTGCGCCGTGGGAAAGATAAGTGCTATTCAGCGGTTCGCAAACGTCTCTAAAATTAGGGTCGTAGCCCGCATTCACGTCCGCGGACAAGCATTTCGAATTTGCGCGCACTGCCGCCGACGATACGCCAAACGAACGGGCAAGCTCGTCAATCAAGTCGATAAATACCGCGCTTTGCATACCCGTCGTGCCTTCGCTGCCGATTTCTTCTTTATCCGCAAGCACGACCATCACCGTACGGCTAGAATTTTCTTCGTCGAACAATGCGGTAAACGAAGGATATGCGCAAACTCTGTCGTCGTGGCCGTACGCGCCGATGAGCGCGCGATCAAACCCGACGTCTTTTGCTTTATAGGTGGGCACTACGCAAAGCTCCGCACTTAAAAAGTCTTCTTCTTTCATACCGTACTTTTCATTCAAAATACGCAAAAGGTTTTCTTTTACCGTTTTATCCTTGTCGTTTTCCGCCGCCGTGTAAGGTACGTTGCCCAACCAAATATTCAAATCTTCGCCGCCGATGCCTTCGCCAAGTGATTTTGCGTTTTGTTTTGCCGCCAAATGGGGAAGTAAGTCGCTGATATAAAACACGGGGTCGTTCTCGTCTTCGCCGATTTTAACGTTGAGCACGCTGCCGTCCGCAAGCGCAACAACGCCGTGCAAAGCAAGGGGCACAGCCGTCCATTGATATTTACGCACGCCGCCGTAATAATGCGTTTTCGCAAACGCGATGTTTTCCGCTTCGTATAAAGGCACTTGCTTCAAATCGATTCTCGGACTGTCGATGTGCGAAGCGATGATACGAATTCCGTTTTCCGCAATATCGTCGCTGCCTACTTTAATCAAGTATAAGCTCTTGCCGCGGTTGTCGTAATATACTTTGTCGCCCGCTTTGAGCTGCATACCGAATTTGAAGGGCTTATACCCTTTCGCAATCGCTGCATTCTTCGCCCAAGCGCACGCTTCGCGTTCCGTTTTACCTTCGTCTAAAAATACCTTGTAGCCGTCCGCGTAATCGAAAATTGCTTTCATTTGCGCTTCGTCCGCTACTTCGTACACGTTCGTTCTTTTGTATGCCAAATCGCTCATTTGTGTATTCTCCTTGTTTTCTTAATGTAAAAATCCTTTAATAATTTGCTCTTCCGCTTGTTTTTCCGTCAAGCCCAGCGTCATCAGCTTGATGAGCTGCTCGCCTGCAATTTTACCGATTGCCGCTTCGTGAATCAGCTCCGCGTCCACGTGGTTTGCCGACAGACAGGGCGCAGCCGTCACCATCGCGTCGTCCATAATAATCGCGTCGCATTCGGTATGGCCGTGGCAAGGCCCGTTCCCATTCATCGTAGATACGAACCGTTGCACCGATTTCCCTGCCGCAACCGATCTCGACATTACGTCCGCACTGCAATTTTCGCCGTTCATATCAATTACAAAATCGGTATCCGCGACCTGTTCGCCGTGCGTGTACAGCTTTTCTTTAACGATAAAGCTTGTCCCCGATTGCATATCCGCGCGCGTTTTGCGGTTGGTGGAATCGATTCCCTTGATTTGCGTTGTTTCCATTTCCAGCGACGCGCCTTCCGCCAAATGCACCACCGTTTCGGGATTCATTACGTTTTTGCCGTTGCCGTCACCGCCGCCGTAGTGCTTTTCCACGTATTTTACTTTCGCGTTTTTGCCTACGTAAAAGGTATGCACGCCGTCGTGTCGGGACGTCATATCCACGCCGCCGCAGTTATGAATACCGCAGCCGGCTACAATCACTACTTCCGCATCGTCGCCGATATAGAAATCGTTATACACCACTTCCTGCAAACCCGCTTTGCTGATGATAACGGGAATATGCACGCTTTCGTTTTTCGTGCCCGGCTTGATAATAATATCAATGCCTTGCTTGCCGTCCGTTTTCGTGACGATGTCGATGTTTGCCGTCGTGTTTCTGCCCAGCTTTTCCCCGTTTCCGCGAATGTTATACGCCCCTTCGGGTACGTCGTGCAAGTCGGCTATTTTTAAGAGTAAATCTTTTTCTATTGCGTCCATCTTTCGCTTATTTTCCTTTTTTCTCTCACATTTTTTCCGTCAGAATTTTGCACGCTTCCGCGCCCAAAAGCTTGGGTAAAATCTCTGCTTTTTTGCCTTGTTCTCGTACCTGCCCATCGGCAATGACTACAATTTTGTCGGCAATACTTAAAATTCGTTCTTGGTGGGAAATGATTAAAATATTCCCGCGCGTCTTTTCGTGCATCTTTTCAAACACTTTGATAAGGTTGGAAAAGCTCCAAAGGTCAATGCCCGCTTCCGGCTCGTCGAATACGGAAAGCGCAGTACCGCGCGCCAAAATCGTGGCAATTTCGATACGCTTTAATTCCCCGCCCGACAGCGACCCGTTTACTTCGCGGTCGATATAATCGCGCGCGCACATTCCCACTTCGGATAAATACGCGCAGGCGTCGGATACTTTCAGCGTTTTGCCCGCCGCGATATTGATTAAATCGCGCACGGTCAGCCCCTTGAAGCGCACCGGTTGTTGAAAGGCGTACGAAATTCCCTTTTGCGCGCGCTCGGTGATGGAAAGCTGCGTAATATCTTCGCCGTTGAAGTAAATTTTTCCCGCGGTGGGCGTATAAATCCCCGCAATAATTTTCGCGAGCGTGGATTTACCGCCGCCGTTCGGGCCTGTGAATGCCACAAAACGCTCGTCCAACGTTAAATTCACGTCTTTCAAAATGTATTTTTCTTGTCCGTTGTCGCTTACTTTATAGCTTACGTTTTTCAGTTCTAACATATCTTCCTCTTTCGAGTTTTCTTTATTTTGTTTATACCGCTTTTTCGCGATTTCTAAACGGAATTTTGCGCAATCGCCGTATTTTTATCAAAAAATACGCATTAAAACGCCGCGGTCTTTGAGCCACTTGCGCTTTTGCTTATAATCGGGCACGTATTTTTCCACTTCCTGCCAAAAATTTTTCGAGTGGTTTTTGTGCTTGATATGCGCAAGCTCGTGGACGATTACGTAATCGATAATTTCTTTCGGCGCATAAATGAGCCGATATGCAAAGCGCAGTTTATTGTCCGCCGAGCACGAGCCCCACTTGCCGCGTGCGTGCGTGATTGCCACGCTTTGATAGCTTACGCCCATCTCTTGCGCGCGTTTTTCACTCGCTTTAGTAAAAATGCGCAAGGCGTTGTCTTTTAGCCATTTTTTTAGCCGCGTTTGCGCGTTTTTACTCGGTAAAAATATACAATCGGCGGTTTCATTTAAGCGGATAAATTTCTCGTCTGTTAAACGAATTTGACACAATTTACCCAGCAGTAAAAACGAATAACCGTCCAAGTTTTCGGGCGGTAAACAAATACCTGCCCCCTTGATTTTGGCTTTTCGGCGCAAAATCCAACTCTCTTTTTCCTGTAAGAAAGCAAAAATCCGTTCTTCACTGCAACGCGTCGGCGCGCGCACCGTTATTTGCCCAAAGCAATCGATACAAACGGACAGCGTTTTACGATTCGAACGGATAATTCGGTCAGGTTTCAGCATAAAAACAAATTATTTTTCGTAGCCCATCGGGTTGCCGCTTTGCCATTTCCATTGCGAAGCGCACATCTCTTCGATGCCGTATTTTGCTTCCCATTTTAATTCTTTTTTCGCTTTATCGGGGCAAGCGTAGCAAGCCGCAATATCTCCGTCGCGGCGGGCGCAAATTTGATAGGGCAGCGTTTTTCCGCACGCCTTTTCAAACGCGTGAATCATTTCCAAAACGCTATACCCCCTGCCCGTACCAAGGTTGTAGATATGTACGCCCGTTTGCGTGCATTCTTCAATCGCCGCAACGTGTCCAAGTGCCAAATCGACTACGTGAATATAATCGCGCACCCCCGTTCCGTCGGGCGTGTCGTAATCGTTGCCAAACACGTTGATTTTTTGCAGCTTTCCGCTGGCTACCTGCGCCACGTACGGCATCAAATTGTTGGGAATACCCTTCGGGTCTTCGCCGATTTTGCCGCTCTCGTGCGCGCCGACGGGGTTGAAGTAGCGAAGCAGAATGATATTCCATTCGTTATCCGCTTTATACACGTCCTGCATAATGTTTTCCATCATCAGCTTGGTGCTGCCGTAGGGGTTAGTAGTCGAAAGACGGCAATTTTCGTCCAAAGGCAATTTTTCAGGGTCGCCGTAAACGGTTGCCGACGACGAGAATATAATTTTCTTTACGCCGTATTTTTCCATAATTTGCAGCAGCGATACCGTACCGCTGATGTTGTTTTCGTAGTATTTGAGCGGCAGCTTGCAGCTTTCGCCCACCGCTTTGAATGCGGCAAAATGAATGACCGCGTCAAACGTATGCGCCATAAAAATTTTTTCCATCGCTGCGCTGTCACGAATGTCCGTTTGATAAAAAATCACTTGTTTACCCGTGATTTCTTGCACGCGGCGAATGCTTTCAAAGCTGGAATTGCTGAAATTATCCACCACGA
The DNA here is from genome assembly GCA_045645245.1 of Candidatus Scatosoma sp. Taxonomy (GTDB): domain Bacteria; phylum Bacillota; class Clostridia; order Christensenellales; family Borkfalkiaceae; genus Scatosoma. The sequence goes on from JAZRIK010000013.1 coordinate 20,195, forward strand.
CTACTTGATAGTTTTTGTTGAGCAGTTCTAAAACGGTATGCGAGCCGATATAACCGCAACCGCCCGTCACCAAAATCGTTGCCATATCCACACCTCTTGTTTATATTTTTTAAGTGCGTTTCGCCGCTAACGGTAGCGGCGAAACGGTTTTTATTAATCTTCTTGCGCGTCGTTTTCCAGCGGTTCGTCGCTTAACTTCGAAAGTACCTTCAAAACCTTTTGTTTGGTGGCTTTGACGATTTTAATTTCTACGCTCTTACAACGAAGCACTTCGCCGATGGGGGGAATTCCGCCGTATTGTTCCGTTGCCCAACCGCCGACTGTATATGCCTCAAAGTTTTCGCCTTCGTCTTCCATCTCGTAAAGCGCGAAAAATTCTTCGAGTGAGCATTTGCCGTCCACCCAGTATTCGCCGTCGGAAATTTGACCAAATAACACTTCTTCTCTATCGTGTTCGTCCCAAATTTCGCCTACCAGCTCTTCCAAAATATCTTCCAGCGTCACGATACCAACCAACCCGCCGTACTCATCCGATACCGCCGCCATATGAATTTTACTCTTTTGCAGCTGCTTTAAGAGTGCGGAAATACGGGTGTATTCGGTGGTGAATACGATATCCTGCACCAAATTTTCGATATTCTTTTCGCCGTTTAAGTACCCTTCGTAAAATTCGCGTTCGTGGATTAAGCCGATGACGTTGTCGATGGTGTCCTTATAAACGGGCAAGCGCGAAAACCCTGTCTTTTTGAACAGCGCGCGCACTTCGTCCATTTCTTCGTTCACTTCCACCGCGGATACGTCCACGCGGGGCACTAAAATATCTTCTACTTTCAAATCGTCAAATTCAAGCGCAGAACGGACAAGCTCCGATTCGTCTTCTTTGAGCGTGCCGTCTTCTTCCGCTTCTTCCACGAGCGATAACAGCTCTTCGTCGGTGACGGTCGCTTCTTTTTTGAGTTTGAACGCCTTTTTCAAGCCCGATTTATACCAATCGAATATTCTGCCAAGCGGCATCAAAATCCAGTAGAAAAATTGCATCAACGGATAGAAGAAAAATGCAAATTTTTCAGGATACACGCTTGCCAAAAATTTAGGAGTAATTTCACCGAATAACAGTACCACGACCGTCAATACCGCGGTGGATACCGTCGTTGCCAAGTTTGCGTCCGCAATCAGCTTCGTAAATAAAATCGTGCTCAGTGCCGACGCCGTTAAGTTTACGATGTTATTGCCGATTAAAATCGCTGTCACTAATTTATCGTACTTTTCGTCTGCAAAATCCAAAACCTGTTTTGCGTGACGCTTGCCGGACGATACCATCGTACGCAGTTTTACTCTATTCGCGCACGAATAAGCGGTTTCCGTACCAGAGAAAAATCCGGATAAAATTACGAGTATCGCAATAACGATAGATAGGGGAAGGGGTTCCATAAGAGTTTTTTAACATCCTCCAAAGATAAAATAGATTCAAGGGCGCAAAACCCCTGTACACAGTATTATAATATATTTTTACTTTCATTGTCAACACGAAAGAACGGTTTTTCCGTCTTTTTTGCGTTTTTTTAACGATGTTTTGACAAATTTCCCCCTTTCCGCCCTTTTTTCTCACCCTAAAAGGGTGAAAAGTAAATCCATCGCCAAAACCGAGTAAAAAATTACCAACGAAGCGGGAATAACCGCGCGCTTATCCGTTTTTGTTTCTATCTTATCTATCTGCGGCTGAAAAAATAGCAAATATACCGCCGAAAAGCCCGCCCAAACGAGCGAGCAAAGCGGACAAATCAGTCCCTGCACGTTCCCCTTTTTATCCGAATAATCCCAAAGCCGAAGCTCAAGCTTTTTGATAAAAATCCAACCGCCTACGTATTCGATTGTCGTGAGTGCGACGGTTGCAATTACAACTTTTACCACTACCGCGAGCCACTTATTTTCAATGGGCAAGCATAGCTTTCCAACCGCGTATAGCCCTACGATGCCAAAGCCGTAAATGGGTAAATACGGGCCGTGCAAAAAACCGGGATTATAAAAATGCTTTTCGCTGATACCGCGCACGAAGAACTCGAAAATCCAACCCAAAAACGAACCGATTGCAAAAAGCAAAGCGGCTGTTAAAAATACTTGTTTTTTGCTTGCTTTTGTACAAGTTTTTTTCTCTTTTTTCGTATGTTTCTTGGTCATATTTTTACAATTTGGCGGGGGCAGGTATGCGATGAACACAATTTTCTTCAATAAAAACTACGCACGCCGTTTCCTGTTTCTTTACGCGATTTTTCTCTCTTTGTTCTAGGATAAAAGGTTTATTTTTTATCCCCATTGATTATTTTGCGTGATGCGCGCGCTTTTATGCGGAAAATACTTGACGAAAACAAGCCAAGTGTGCTATACTTATAGGAAATTTGAATACAATGTTCGCGCGCGTTCGCGCACGAAAAAGGAGATACACTATGGATAAGCGTCAGCCCAAAATTGAAACTACCTGCGTACAAGGCGGCTATACGCCCGGAAACGGCGAGCCCCGTCAAGTACCCATTATTCAAAGCACCACCTTCAAATACGCAACCAGCGAAGATATGGGTAAATTATTCGATTTGGAAGCAAGCGGATATTTCTATTCCCGTTTGCAAAACCCGACCTGCGACACGGTCGCGGCAAAAATTTGCGCGTTGGAAGGCGGCACGGCGGCAATGCTGCTTTCGTCCGGTCAAGCGGCGTCCTTTTTCTCGGTTTTCAACGTCGCAAGCCAAGGCGATCACGTTATTTCTTCGTCCAGCATTTACGGCGGTACGTATAATTTGTTCGCAGTCACGATGAAGCGTATGGGTATCGAATTCACCTTCGTTGACCCCGACTGCACGGAAGAAGAATTAAACGCGGCGTTTAAGCCCAACACCAAAGCGGTATTTGGGGAAACAATTGCCAACCCCGCGCTTACCGTACTCGATATTGAAAAATTCGCAAAAGCGGCCCACGCGCACGGCGTTCCTTTGATTATCGACAACACATTCGCAACCCCCGTTAATTGCCGCCCGTTTGAGTTCGGCGCGGACATCGACACGCACTCTACCACCAAATATATGGACGGTCACGGCGTAGCGGTAGGCGGTTGTATCGTAGATAGCGGTAAATTCAACTGGATGGCGCACGCGGATAAATTCCCCGGGCTTTGCACGCCTGATGACAGCTATCACGGCATTACGTACGCGGAAAAATTCGGACAAGCAGGCGCGTTTATCACCAAAGCAACGGCGCAGCTTATGCGCGACTTTGGCTGCACGCAATCGCCGCAAAGCGCGTTTTATCTCAACCTTGGCTTGGAAAGCTTGCACGTGAGAATGGAACGCCATTGCTTGAACGGTAAAAAGGTAGCCGAATTTTTAGAAAACAACGACAAAATCGCTTGGGTGAATTACCCCGGCTTACCGTCGAGTAAATACTACGAATTAACGCAAAAAATGATGCCGAATGGCACCTGCGGCGTCGTAAGCTTTGGCGTGAAGGGCGGCAGAAAAGCGGCTGAAAAGTTTATGAAAGCGCTCAATTTAATTGCCATCGAAACGCACGTAGCCGACGCAAGATCGTGCTGTTTGCACCCTGCAAGCGCAACGCATAGACAAATGAACGAAGAAGAGCTCATCGCAGCAGGCGTTCCCGGCGATTTAATTCGCTTGTCCTGCGGTATTGAAAATTATCAAGACTTGATCGACGATATTCAGCAAGCGCTCGAAACTGTATAAATTATCTACAAGTAAAGCAAAAAAGAGAGTTTTATTATGCCTATCAAAATTCCCAACGATTTACCCGCGGCAAAAACGCTGGCAAGTGAAAATATATTCGTAATGACGGAAACGCGCGCTATGACGCAGGATATCCGTCCGCTTCGCATACTCATTTTGAACTTAATGCCTAAAAAAATCGAAACGGAAACGCAGCTTGCGCGGCTGCTGGGCAACACTCCGTTGCAGGTAGAGCCCACGCTTATCCACACTTCTTCCCACCAGTCGAAGAACGTTTCGCCCGAGCATTTACTCGCTTTTTATAAGACGTTCAAGGACGTAAAGGACGAGTTTTTCGACGGTATGATTATCACGGGCGCGCCTGTGGAAATGGTGCCGTTCGAGCAGGTTGAATACTGGGACGAGCTGTGCGAAATTATGGAATGGAGCAAAACGCACGTACAAAGCACGATGCATATTTGCTGGGCGTCGCAGGCAGGGCTGTATTATCACTACGGTATCAATAAGCATTTGATGCCTAGGAAAATGTTCGGCGTATATCCGCACACGGTCGATTATAAAGCGTCGATTTTGTTCCGCGGCTTCGACGAAACGTTTATGGTACCGCAATCGCGCCATACCACTTTTTTGAAAGAAGACATCGAAAAAGTGCCCGAGCTGAAAATTTTATCGTCCGCAAAGGAAACGGGCGTTTACGCTGTTTCCACCAAGAACGGCAGACAAATTTTCATCACGGGACACTCGGAATACGACGCCGATACCCTGCAAAACGAATACCTGCGCGATTTGGCGTTGGGCAAAGAAATCGACCCGCCGGAAAATTATTATTTGGATAATAACCCAAATAATCCCCCCGTCGTTTCTTGGCGCGCACACGCCAACTTATTGTTTTCCAACTGGCTCAACTATTTCGTATATCAAAGCACGCCTTACGACGTGAAAAAGGTAGAAAAAGTAGATTGATCGCATACATGGGTGGCACATTTCGCGGTTTGGAGTGATAAAATGATAAAAAGAAAGCTCGGTATCATCGCCGATTGTATCATCAATAACGACCCCGTTTCTTCGTTGAAGCTTATCAAGGAAGCGGGGTTTGATTGCTTTTTTACTCATCATACCGACGCGGAAACGGTTGCGGCTTTGAAATGCGAAGGCGATAAACTTGGGCTGGAATTTGAGTTTATACACGGCCCATACCACGGCTGCAACGTCATTTGGGAAAATAACGAAAAAAGCCAAGCGTTTTTAGATGACGTACTCCGCTGTATCCGCGTTTGCGCGGAAAACAAAATTAAAACGGTCATTTTGCACGTGTCGAGCGGTTGGACGCCCCCGCCCGTGAACGAGCTTGGACTTTCGCGGTTTGATGAAATGGTCGGTTTAGCAAAAACACTCGGTGTAAATATCGCGTTTGAAAATTTACGGCGTTTGGATAATTTTTCCGCGCTAATGCAGCGGTATAAAAATGCGGATAACGTGGGTTTTTGCTATGACGTCGGACACGAGCATTGCTATACACGCACCGT
>JAZRIK010000014.1:0-3562 GCA_045645245.1 Candidatus Scatosoma sp.
CAAATCATATTTTTCGTTTGCGGCGTTGCAGGTACGTGCAAAGTGATATAATCGCAATGCTTGAAAATATCCGCATAATCGCTGGCTTGGGATACGGACGGCGCCAAGCTCCACGCCGCTTTCGCCGTAATGTACGGGTCGTAGCCCATTACCTTCATACCCAAAGCAATCGCCGCGTTGGCAACCATACCGCCGATAGCGCCCAAACCAAGCACGCCCAGCGTTTTGCCTGCAAGCTCGTGCCCGACAAACGCCGATTTTCCCGCTTCTACCGCTTTGGCAACGTTTTCTTGCCCTTTGAGCGATTTCGCCCATTCCACCCCGCCGATAATATCGCGCGAAGCCAAAATCAGCGCGGCAATCGCAAGCTCTTTTACCGCATTCGCATTCGCGCCGGGTGTGTTGAATACTACAATTCCGTTTTTCGTGCATTTATCGATAGGAATATTGTTTACACCTGCGCCGCAACGAGCGATTGCGCGTAAATTTTCAGGGAATTCCATATCGTGCAAGGCAGCCGAACGCACCATAATCGCGTCCGCGTTTTTTACCTTGTCGCCCACTTCGTAGCGCGTGGCGGACAAGACGTCCGTGCCGACCTTTGCAATCTTATTCATAAGCTGTACTTTTAACATATTTTTCGCTCCTTAACCCTTTGGGTTATTTTTCGCAAACTCGTCCATAAACGCGACGAGTTTTTCCACGCCTTTTTGCGGCATCGCGTTGTAAATGGACGCGCGCATTCCGCCCACCGAGCGGTGACCTTTTAAGTTCATCAAGCCCTGCTCGCTCGCTTCTTTGGCGAACTTTTTATCCAGCTCCGCGTCCCCCGTCACAAACGTCACGTTCATCATTGAACGGCATTCCTTTTCCACGGGCGCGGTATAGTAGCTTTGACCATCCAAATACTCGTACAAAAGCTTTGCTTTTGCTTGGTTGCGTTTTTGCATCTCGGAAAGTCCGCCAAGCGACAAAATCCACTCGTAAACAAGCTTTGCGATATAGATACAATAACACGGCGGCGTGTTATACATCGAGCCGTTGTCCGCTTGCACTTTATAATCGAGCATAGTCGGCGTATCCTTGCGCGCATACCCAAGCAAATCTTCGCGAATGATAACGACCGTCAAGCCCGCAGGCGCCATATTTTTTTGCGCCCCTGCATAAATTACGCCAAACTTGCTTACGTCGATCGGCTCGCTGATGATACACGACGACATATCGGCAACCAGCGGAATATCCCCCGTATCGGGAATATACGGAAATTTCGTGCCGTAAATGGTGTTGTTAAAGCAAATATGTACGTAGTCGGCGTCAGGTCTAAAATCGGCTTTGCTCGTTTTGGGTACGAACGTAAAGTTCGCGTCCTTGGACGAAGCAACCGCCTTTATATCGCCGTATTTTTGCGCTTCTTGATACGCTTTCGTCGAAAATTGCCCCGATAAAATATAGTCCGCTTTACCGCTCTTGCGCAGCAAATTTAACGGCACGGCGGCAAATTGCGTGGAAGCGCCCCCTTGTAAAAACAATACTTTGTAGTTATCGGGAATTTCCATCACTTTGCGAAGCAACAATTCTGCGTCGGCAATGATTTTTTCATACACGGGCGAACGGTGACTCATCTCCATCACGGACATACCGCTATTTTCGTAGCAAAGCATTTCTTGCGCCGCTTTGGTAAGTACTTCTTCGGGCAGCATCGAAGGCCCTGCCGAGAAATTATATACTCTTTCCATAACCGTTCTCCTTTATTTAACGAAAAAATTAATTTTAGTTGCTGTTTTTATCAAAAATATTGATTGAAAGATATTTTATCACAAAAGCACGCGGAAAGCAAGGATTTGAAAGGGAAAAACGATATATTTTATGAAAAAATGCAAGTTTTTTTGCAAGCGACTACAAAAACATTGTTTTTGGGGATAAAAAGCGCCCGATTTTCTCTTGTTTTCGAGAAAATCGGACTGAAAAAGTTGTTTTTTATTTTTACCAAACGGCAATTTCGCCGTTTTTGTTATAGTGCCAGTATTTGCCGTTATCGTTTGGCACGTCCGATTGATTTGCAACGTAATAATAGCGTATTGCATCGGTTAAGGCGGTGTTTCTATTTCCGATAGAAATGCTATCCCACTCGTTTGCAGTACCCTTATAATAAACGTATAATAAGCTACCGCAATTATAGAACGCGTACCCACCCACACTCGTCACGCTGTCCGGTATAACGATGTTCGTTAATTTTTTGCAACCATCAAACGTTCTTTCAGCAATCGACGTGACGCCGTCGGGAATAACGATACTTTCCAAGCTAATGCATTCGCGGAAAGCCGATGCGTTGATTTTCGTCACGTTTTTGCCGATTGTGATATTTTTGACGTTGTCGCACCGCCAAAATGCAAATTCGCCGATGCTTTTCACTCCGTCGCCAAGCACTATGCTGGTTATGCTATCGCAATTGTAGAAAGACGAATCGGGAATTGCTCCGCCCGTGATATGCACTTCCTTTAACGAAGCGGGAACGTAAGCGCCGTGATAATCGTTGCTGGTTGCGCCGAAGATAATGCCAAAATGCGTTTTGCCCGTACCGTCTTTGTTTTCGCCTACAAACGGCAGAGTAATTTTTTGCAAGGCGGTACATTCTAAAAACGCACGATCGCCGATGCTTTGTACGCTGTCGGGAACGACGATACTCGTCAGCCAACTGCAATTTTCAAACGCTCTGCTATGTATTGCCGTCACGGGCATTCCCTTATGCGTAGCAGGGATAACAACGTCAAATTCTTCTTCCAAACCGATGCCAAGCACTTCGTATTCGTCCTTACCGGCAATACGGCGGAATTGTAATTTGGATTGCGGTTGCGTATTTGCGGCTACGTTTACCCCCAACGAAACCCAAGTTGCACCGTTATCGTAGGATACTTCCCATTCGTTCGTCGTTTGATTGACGCGCAGTTGGGGCGTAATACCTGCGTCGCCTTGGTCGCCCTTGTCCCCTTTTTCACCCTTTAACCAAGCAAAAAAATCGTCTTCCGTTCCCGTATAACCGTTTTCAAGCCAAATTTGATAAGCAGACTTACCCGTTTCGCCTTTATCGCCTTGGTCGCCTTTGTCGCCTTTATCACCCTTTTCGCCTTTGATGGCGGCAAGCCATTCTTCATACGAAAGCGGAGTTTCGCCTTGGGCTTGAACGGATATTACGTATTGCTGATACACTTGCTCGATTTGCGTGGGCTCATTTTCCGTTTGCGGCTTGCATGCAACCAAGCAAAAAAGCGTACTCGCGCTCATCGTAAGTGTTAATATCGCGGTTAAAAGTTTATTCTTTTTCATCGTTTCCCCTTATTGAGTAGAATACTATTCGCCGTCCAGCATAATGCGGATAATTTCTTTGTCCGTTTCCTTCATTCCTTCGTGCGCGAGCCGCGAAACACTCTTGATCGTGTTCTCTACACCCTTTTTCACGATGCCGTCGCCTGCGAAAAATTGATTGCCGTTATAGTACATATACAGACCTAAAAGTCCGCTTTCTACCGCCGTTGCAATTTTTGCCGCGCAGCTCGCTTTCGCG
>JAZRIK010000015.1:0-3148 GCA_045645245.1 Candidatus Scatosoma sp.
CTCGCTGCCGCAAGCTTTGGCAAAGGATCCTACGCTTGATATTCGCGTCGTTTTACCGCTGTACTCGGATATTAAGACGGAAATGCGCAGAAAGATGTCTTTTTTGGGCAATATCTATGTGCCGCTCGCTTGGAGAAAGCAATATTGCGGCGTGTTTGAATACGTTGCCGATGGGGTGACCTTCTATTTCATTGATAACGAATACTATTTCAAACGCCAAGGTTGCTATGGGTATTATGACGATGGGGAACGCTTTGCATTCTTCTCACGCAGCGTTATGGAAATTTTACCGTTTATTGAGTTTTATCCTGATTTATTACACTGCCACGACTGGCAGGCAGCGCTTGCGGCGATATACTTAAAGACGATTTATCAAGACCGCGCGGAATATCAAGCAATTAAAGCGTTATTTACCATTCATAACATCGAATACCAAGGCAAATATTCTTTGGATATATTAGACGATTTGTTCGGTCTGCCTCAAAGCTGTCAACCTATGTTGGAATTTGACGGCTGCTTGAATTTAATGAAAGGGGCTATCGAATGCTGCGAACAATTTTCCACGGTTAGCCCGACGTATGCCCGTGAAATTCAAACTGCCGAATACGCGCACGGTTTGCAAAGCATTATTCGTAAAAACGCAAACAAGCTTGTCGGTATCTTAAACGGAATTGACGTGCAATCGTACAATCCTGCAAACGATACAGCGCTTTTTGCAAACTATGACGCAAACGATTTAAGCGGAAAAAGCGTATGCAAAGCGGAATTGCAAAAAATGTTCGGCTTACCTGTAAAGAACGTACCGATGATTGCAATGATTACTCGTTTGGTGTCGCATAAGGGATTAGACCTTATCAAAGCCGTAGCGGAAGACGTTTTACACGAAGACGTACAATTTGTATTGCTTGGTACGGGCGATTTTGCTTATGAAGAGTATTTTAAGGATTTAGGCAAACGCTACGAAGGGAAAGCAGCAATCAATATTGCGTTCAACGGCGATTTATCCCGTAAAATCTATTCGGGCGCAGACTTATTCTTAATGCCGTCCGTAAGCGAACCTTGCGGCTTATCGCAAATGATTTGCTCGCGGTATGCTACCGTACCCATCGTACGCGAAACGGGCGGGTTATACGATAGTATTCAGCCGTACGGCGCAGGGGGCAACGGTTTCACGTTTGCATCGCGTAATCCTTACGATATGCTTTACGTTATCCACGAAGCAATTGACGTGTATAAAAACCAAACGCTTTGGCAAGACTTAATGAAAAAAGTAGCCACCGTTGATTTTTCTTGGGCAAAATCGGCAGAAGAATACAAAAAGTTATACGTTAAAACTTTACAAGCTTAACGTTTGATTACTACGGACAAATTTTTAGGAGTATTGAAAATATATGAACAACGAACAAATTACGGAAACGCAGGCGAAAGAGCTTATTCAAGGTAAGCTCTCGCGCTATTTCGGCGTAGCACCTTCCGAAGCACGCAAAGAACAGCTTTATAAAGCGGTCGTGATGAGTATTCGCGATATTATGCTGGAAAAACGGCATAAATTCCATCTCACTACGAAAGCCAAGAAAGCAAAACGAGTCTATTATTTATGTATGGAATTTTTAATGGGCCGTTCCTTAAAAAACAGCGTGTTTAATTTGGGATTAACGCAAGCTTTCTCAGAAGCGTTAAAAGATTACGACGTCACGCTGGAAGAGCTTTACGAATTAGAGCCGGACGCAGGGCTTGGCAACGGCGGCTTGGGGCGTTTGGCGGCGTGCTTTTTAGACGCGCTTGCTACCGGCGATTATCCTGCAATGGGGTATTCCATTCGCTACGATTACGGACTGTTTAAGCAAAAAATCGTGGAAGGCTGGCAAACGGAGCTTCCCGACGTTTGGCTGCCCGGCGGCGAAGTATGGTTGACGCAACGCAGCGACAAGGTTTTTACCGTTAAATTCGACGGTTATATCGAAGAAAAGTGGACGGAACGCGGAATGGAAAGCATTTACCGCGACGCAAAAGAAGTGCAAGCAGTGGCATACGATATGATGGTATCGGGCTACGACTCGCAGGCGGTATCCGTTTTACGGCTTTGGAAAGCACGCAGCGTACAAAACTTTGATATGAAATTATTCTCGCAAGGTGACTATGCTTCCGTTATGAAAGACGATAACGAAGCGGAATTGATTTCCAAAGTTTTATATCCCGCTGACAACCACGCAGAAGGAAAATCCCTGCGCTTAAAACAACAGTATTTCCTTGTTTCCGCATCCTTACAAAATATTCTTGCCGACCACAAGAGAAGATACGGATCCTTGAAGCTCTTACCGAAAATGGCGGCGATTCATCTCAACGATACGCACCCCGCATTGGCTGTGCCTGAATTAATGCGCTTATTGATCGATGAAAACGGAATGACTTGGGACGAAGCGTGGAATATTACCACTTCCGTATGCGCTTATACCAACCATACCGTACTCGCCGAAGCACTTGAAACTTGGCCGGAAGATTTAATTGCAAGAAGATTGCCGAGAATTTACTCTATTTTGAAAGAAATCAACCGTCGTTTCTGCGAAGATTTATGGCAAAAATTCCCTGGGGAATGGGATAAAATTTCCCGTATGGCAATTATGTCGTACAACACCGTGAAAATGGCAAATTTGTCCGTGTACGGTTCGCATCACGTGAACGGCGTATCCGGCTTGCACAGTGATATTATTAAACAAAGCATTTTCAAGGATTTCTACGATTATACGCCTGAGAAATTTACCAACGTGACCAACGGTATTGCGCATAGACGCTGGTTAAATCAATCAAACCCAGAGCTTTGTTCGCTGCTCGACGAATGCATCGGCACGGGCTATGCAAAAAATGCTGCGAAGCTCGCTGAATTTAAGAAATTTGAAAATGACAGCAGCGTTTTGAAGCGCTTGGACGAAATCAAAGCGATTAAAAAGAAACAATTTGCCGACTTTGCCTATAAAAAGCAAGGGGTTATCATTGACCCGAACACCTTATTCGACGTACAAGCAAAGCGCTTACACGAATATAAACGCCAGCTTTTGAACGTTTTGCATATCATTCACGATTATTTGATCTTGAAGGAAAATCCCGACGCGCCTATTCAACCGAAAACGTATATTTTTGCGGCAAAGGC
>JAZRIK010000016.1:0-21351 GCA_045645245.1 Candidatus Scatosoma sp.
CCCAAACGGCGATTGACAAAGATACTTACCAAAACAAAGATGGGTAAATTGAACGCCATCATCAGCACCGCCCAAGGCACCGCCACGGCATTTTGACCAAGCAAGTGATAGATAATGGTAGCCAAACCGCCTACTCCGCCCGGAGCGAAGCCGTTGCTGTTTTGGAAAAAGTAATAGCCAAAGCCCACGATTAAGCCCGCGAGCGTAGCTATCCATAAATCCGCCGTCCATTGTTTACATTCTTGTTTAACGTCTCGTTTTTGTTCGGGACAAGCGATATTTTCCATTCTTCTTAAATTAAATATAGTCCTTTAATCAAAGGTTAAAATATGCGATGGCGTTGCGATAGCAAATATCTTTTACCACTTCGCCGACGAACGCTTCGTTTTGCGTCATTTCGCCCTTTTCCATCATTGCGCCAAAGTAGTTGCACAAAATACGTCTAAAATAGTGATGGCGGGGATACGACAAAAGCGATCTGCTATCCGTAAGCATACCGATAAACGCGCCGATATGGCCGGTCGCCGTTAAATCTTCTAAATGCTTTTCCATACCCACTTTGTTATCCAAGAACCACCAAGCGGGGCCGTATTGCACTTTACCCTTCGCTTCGTCCGATTGGAAACAGCCGATCAGCGTCATAATTTCCGTATTCATTTTCGGATTCAAGTTAAACAAAATGGTTTTCGGGAAAGAATTTTCCATATTCAGCTTATCGAATAAGCGGGAAGTTTGTTTGATGCTGTTTTCTTCGGAAATACTGTCAAAGCCGGTGTCCAAGCCAAGCTTTTCAAGCATAGCCGAGTTGTTGTTGCGCATCGCGCCGACGTGCAGTTCGGTAGCAATGTTGTATTTCGCATACAATTTGAACAGGAAATACGTTAAGTAGCCCTTGAATTGCTTTGCTTCGTCTTCGCAAATGGTCTTACCTTTAAGCGCCTTTTTAAGCACCTTGTCCGCTACGCATTTGCAAGCTACGGGATATACGCTTTCGAGCGCGATATCGCTTGCGCGCGTGCCTACCTTAATAAACTCGTTTAAGCGCATTTCAATCGCTGTTTCAAGCGCGTCGATGTTTTTGATTTCGCCCGTGAGCGCTTCCAGCTTTTCGATAAAGCCCTTGTAGCCCTTGGCGTCGATATTCATAATTTTATCCGCGCGGAAAGCAGGAATTACCTTAAATTTATAGTCCTTTTTCGCAATTTCTTCAAACGTGGTCAAATCGTCGAAAATTTCGTTGGTCGTAAATACATACGTCACGTTCGAGCGTTCGATTAAGCTTTGGGGGGTGACGTTGTTCGCTTGAATATACGCGTTGCATTCTTCCCAAATTGCTTCGGCGTTTTCTTCGTTGATTTCCTTTTCGCAATTAAAAAATTCTTTTAATTCTACTTGCGACCAGTGATACAGCGGGTTGCCGAACGCGCTGCCAAGCACGCGGCAATAGGTCATAAATTTTTCTTTATTGCTCGTGGTTTTGCCCGTGATAAATTCTTCGTTCACGCCGAAATTTCTCATCAAACGCCACTTATAATGGTCGCCTGCAAGCCAAATTTCAAACACGTCGTTGAACGGCTTGTTTTCTAAAATTTGCTTTTCGGGTAAGTGACAGTGATAATCGAAAATGGGCATCGTTTTTGCATAGTCGTTATACAATTTTTCCGCCGTTTTCGTCGTTAATAAAAAGTTGTCTTTTAAGTAGCTCATTTTATTTTCTCCTTATCTTACAGGGTGACACCCGTTTTATAGAACGCAATTTCGCGTACGTCTTCACTCTTGCAAACGTATTCGCCGCTTGCCGTTTTTACGACCAAATCGAAAAGTCCGTCTTCGTCCATCGTATAGGCGTTGAAATCGATCCAGTTGTTCTTATGCGCCGCGATACGCGAGTTGGTGGATATCTTCATCGTGGGTACGAACGTACTAAACGGCGTACCGCGCCCTGTCGTAAAGAGTACGATTTGACAGCCGCTCGCCGCAAGCGCCGTTGCCGCGATTAAGTCGTTGCCGGGGGCATTCAACGCGGACACGCCCACTTCTTTTACCAGTTCGCCGTACGCAAGCACGTCCACGATTTTGCTGCTGCCAGCTTTTTCTACACAGCCAAGCGATTTTTCTTCCAGCGTAGTGATACCGCCCTTTTTGTTTCCAGGGCTGGGGTTTTCATACACAGGGAAGCCCTGGTTGATATAGTACGCCTTGAAGTCTTCGATCATCTTTTTATATTTCTCGAAAACTTCTTTGTTTTGGCACTTGTTCATTAAAAGTTGTTCTGCGCCGAACATTTCGGGGACTTCCGTCAAAATCGCGCTGCCGCCTGCGCCCACCGTTCTGTCCGTAATTTTACCAACGAGCGGGTTTGCAGTCAAGCCCGAATAACCGTCGCTGCCACCGCATTTTAATCCGATGCAAAGCTTGGAAAAATCCACTTCTTCGCGCTTGAAATCTTTCGCTTTGTCCGCAAACTCTTTCAAAATTGCCATACCGTAGGCGTGTTCGTCTTCTACGTCTTGGCAATTAAAGTATGCGATATTATCTCTATTATAGGGCGCAAGATATTCTTTAATCGCGTCCATACCGTTGTTTTCACAGCCCAAACCTACGAATAAAACAAAGCTTGCGTTGGGGTTGAGCGCAATCGCGCAAAGCAATTTTTTGATGTTTTCGTTGTCTTGACCAAGCTGCGAGCAGCCAAATTGATGGGTGAGTGCGAAAATGCCGTCAATGCTGCCCGTCACGTATTTTTGCGCGTCCTTTGCCATACGCATACACGCGTTGTTTACGCAACCGACGGTGGGAATGATATAAATTTCATTTCGAATCCCCGCTCTGCCCTGTTTGCGCTTAAAGCCCTTGAACGTCGCTTTCGTTTGCTTGGGGATTTCCGCGTGGAAATCGTAGCCGTAGGACGTATTCTCGTCCAAGTGCGACTTGACGTTGTGCGTATGCACCCACTCGCCTTTTTGAATATCAGAAGTCGCTCTGCCGATGATTTCGCCGTATTTGATTACGTATTCGCCCTTAGCAATATCGCGCAAAGCAAATTTATGCCCTGCGGGAATACTTTCCGTACCGGCAAGCGAAATGCCTACGTTGTCTTTTTCGTTAATAATGACGCAATCTTTCATAATTTATCCTTAAAGCAATACTTTTCCTTGGTTAATCGCCGCGATGTTTGCTTTTACCGCGTCAAGGAAGCCGTCGTATTTGGTCAAATCTTCGCCCCAAACCTTTTCGTCGGACATAAATTCGCAAACGCATTTCTTTGCCGCGAAAAATTCGAGATACGGTTTATCGTCTTGGATAACGTGTTCTTTGCCAGCAATTTTCGCTACGTACTTATCCCCTACCTGTTCGATGCTTGCATACAGCGCCATCAAGTACGAGAAGCCGATGGTCAAATAGGTAGGAATTTTGCCGTATTTTGCATAATAATCCTTAAAGCTGGGTAAAACGCGCGCACGCCATTTGGAAATGGAGTTGAGCGAAATGCTGATCAGCTGATGGTTCAAGTACGGGTTCATAAACCGTTCTTTTACGCTGTCGGCAAACGCCGTCGTCGCGGTAATATCATTCGATACGAACGGAATAATTTCTTCTTTAAGCGTATTGTTTACAAACGCGGAAAGTTTTTCATCGTTCATACAATCGTCCACAGTCACCGCGCCCAAAATCAAGCCTGCGGGAACAAGGTTGGTGTGGCTGCCGTTCAATACGCGTACCTTTCTCTTTTTATAATAGCCGATATCGTTGGTAAGCACTACTTCGATATTATGCACGCCGTCTTTTACGTATTTTGCAATTTCGCCTTTGTTTTCCACCGCCCAAAGACCGAACGGTTCGCCAACCGAAACGAGCTCGTCCTTTTCGCCGATGAGTTCTTCTAAATGCGCTCTCGTTTGTTCGTCGCGGGGATGACCGGAAACAATTCTATCTACCAAGGTATTGCAGTAGAAGTTTTGTTCGTCGTTCCATTTTTTGAACGCCGCAGGCAAGCTCCAAAGCGCGATGTATTTATCTACGCATTTTTTCAGCTCGTCCGCGTTGTTGTCAATCAGCTCTACGGGCATCAAATATAACCCGTCCAAGCCCGCGTTAAAACGCTCGAACAAGAATTTGGTCAACTTTGCGGGATAGGTAATCGTTTCAAAGCCGTCGAACGTATCCGCTTCGTTGTAGCAAATGCCCGCTTCCGTTGTGTTGGAAACGACAATCTTCAAATCGGGATCCTTTGCAAGCGCATAGTACGGCGTATCGTCCGCAAACGGATCGATTACGCTTGCAAGGCAGTTGATTTTTCTTACCTTTTCTACCGCCTTACCTTCTTCAACGCCGCGTAAAACGATATGATACTTGTTGTTTTGTTTTTCAAAACGTTCCAACGTACCAAACGTAATGGGTTTAACGATATGTACTTCGTAGTTGCCGTTTTCTTCGTTGAGCGTGTCAAAATATGCATCTACAAACGTACGTAAAAAGTTGCCTTCGCCAAATTGTATGATTTTAATCATAAAAAGTTCTCCTACTTTTTTATTGTATCGATTATATCATACCATAAATATACTTGACAATCAATACAAAAAATGATAAAATTTTATTAAATTACATATATATTAAAAAAATATTTATGCATTTGGAGTAAATTATGGCATTTATCGAAGTAGATCGCGGGATTCGGACAAGCGATTGGTCGATGCACGACTTGCACTCGCACCCGCATTATGAAATTTATTACTTAACCAAGGGAAGCAGATCTTTCTTTTTTTCCAACGCGCTGTATCAAATGGAAGCGCCCGTTTTGCTAGTCATTCCGCCGCACGTTATGCATAAGACGGAGGGCGGGCCGTTTGAGCGGTATAACGTAAACGTTTCTGCAAATTATCTAGACGATTTTCAAAAGGAAACAATGGATAAAAAAGCCCTTTGCGTGTTTAAGTTAAAACAAAACGAATCGGCAAGCTTTACCGCCGTTTTGGATCAGCTTTTACATATTGACAAGCATCAAAAACACGGCGACGCGATGATGAAGGCGCTATTTTCCTATTGTATTTTTATGCTGGCGAAAATCGATGAAAGCGGTCAAGCCCCGCGCGCGGAAGCAAAAAACAGCATTCCCCCTTTAATATTGAAAAGCATCGATTATATCAACGAAAATTATCACGAAAAGCAAACGCTGGAAAAGCTTGCAAAAACCTTTTTTGTGGCGAAAACTACGCTGATGTATCAATTTAAGAAATACACCAACTGCTCGATGATCGATTATCTTTTGAACGTACGCTTAACCAAAGCGAAAGAAATGCTGCTCAATAGTAAAAAGAGCGTAGGCGATATTGCGGAAGCGTGCGGATTTTCTTCGTCGAATTATTTTGGTTTAATCTTTAAGAAAAAAGAAAATTTATCCCCTGCAAATTATCGTAAGCATCAAAAAAATAAATCGTAAAAGTAAAACGCCTTGAACAATGTTCAAGGCAATTTTTTTATCCTTTTGGGGCTACCTGCGGTTTCTCCGCAGGCGGTTTTGACGTAGAAGATGCTTGAATGGCTTTCACGTATTGCGAATATTCTTCTTCGGTAATGGTTGGCACCTTTTCTTTTTTCGGGCGCGTTGGTTTACGCATAACACGATTCCCCCTTTTCGTTTTGTAAAAGTATGCCCTTTCCCCCCTGCGTTTATTCGTATTTTTTGAACTTAAACGATAACCTAAAACAAAAAACAAACGACGTTGTTTTTGCCTTCGTTTACAATTTTACTCACCGTACGGCGCATTTTTTTGCGCAGCTCTATCGGCATCGCCTTGGCTTTACCCAAAAGCGCGTCGTCCACCAGCGTTCTAAGCGAATTGCCGAAAATATTCGTTTCCCAAACGTTTTCCATATCGCTATCAAAATTCGCTTTCGTTTCGTCGATAAAACGCATACTTTGCTCTTTACCGCCGATTACGGGATTCACCGCGCCGTTGACCGTCACCTTTACCACGTGATAGCTGGGTGCGTTGGCGCGGAAGCAAGCGCCGTAGCTTGCGCCTTTTTTGATGAGCTTGGGTTCTTCCAGCTGATAATCGTCCATCGTCGGACATACGATTCCGTAGCCGTGCTCTTCCGCTTGCTCGAACGCGTCCTTGATTTTATCGTAGCGTTGTTTCATTTGCGCAAGTGCGCATACGTACTGCATCAGCTCTAATTCGCCCTGCACCGTTTGACCGCTGACTTCGCTTAATACGCGATAGAATAAATCGAGCTGCGTCTGAATGCTAACTTCCGCCCAGCCCTTACCCAAATCCATACGCAAATCGACGGCGGGTAAAAAATCGGACGATTGCGCAAACGCCGTTTCGAGCAGCTGACAATCGCGCATTTTTTTCATCTTGGGCGCAATTTCTTGCAGCGTGCCAAGCAAATGCGCAATGGTCGAATTGCTTTCGGGGAACGTTTGCAGCCATTTGGGAATGCGTACGTCCATTTGACAAAGCGGGAACTCGAAAAGTACCGTTTGCATAATTTTACGCACGTCTTCTTCTTGCATATTTTCCACGTTCATCGCAACCACGGGCGCTTGATATTTGCTTTCCAGCTCGCTTTTCAAGCCGTCGCACTCGTCGGGGTTTTTACTATTGAGCACGACCACAAACGGCTTGCCGATGCGTTTGAGTTGACTAACCGCGCGCTCTTCCGCACGCCAGTACGCCGTTCTTGGAATTTCGGTAATGCTACCGTCGGTAGTGACGAGTACGCCGATGGTTGCGTGTTCGTCGATAACCTTTTGCGTACCCAACGCCGCCGCTTCTTCAAACGGCATCGGGTTTTCCTGCCAAGGCGTTTTGACCAAGCGCGGCGCGCCGTCCTCTTCAAAGCCGCTTGCGCCATCCACGCTAAACCCCACGCAGTCAACCAGCCGTACGGCGATCTCCGCGCCCTTTCTAACCGTTATCTTCGCTGCCTTGGACGGTACGAATTTGGGCTCGGTCGTCATAATCGTTTTGCCCGCCGCCGATTGCGGCAATTCGTCCACCATCTCCATTTTATCATTTGGCTGGGCGTTGGGAAGAACGAGCGTTTCCATAAAACGCTTGATAAACGTAGATTTTCCCGTACGCACCGGCCCGACTACGCCCACGTAAATATCGCCGCCCGTGCGGTTTGCTATATCTTGATACACGTTGTAATTTTCCATCAACGACCTCCCACTTTGCGTTGTTTTATGCTTTACTATATGCCAAAATAAGCGGGAATATGAAAAGCGGCGAGTTTTTTCGCCGCTTTGTGTTGATTTTACTTATTGTTATTTGTTTACGATTGCAATCCGCCCGTTTCTTCGCTTGCCGTTTTGGAAATGGCGGCTTCTACGGCTAAAAAGTCTTTATCCGCGGTAAAATCGCGTTGCTTTTTATACTCGCCGCCCAACGCTTCGATGGCGTATTTAAGCTCTTGGAATTCTACGAAACCGATACCCGTATCTTCGATACGCTCTAAAAGGATAGGCAAGGCGCGCTCATCGCCGTACGCCGCCAAATAGCTTGCGTGCATCGGTATATTTTCGCCGCTGTTAAACGCAGTGAGTAAGACGTCGAAAATGCGCTCTTCCTTCTCTTGAACGCGCGATAAAATTTCTAACATATATTCTTTGGCAATACCCTTTTTGTATGCGTTAAACGCGCGGTCTTTGACCAAATCGGCGTGGAATTTGAACACTTCTACGATGTCGCCTTGCAATTCTTCGTCCGCGTCCGCGCTTTCTAACAGCGCAAAATAACTATCGTACGCGCGCGCATCGTCGCCGATAAGATTAAATGCGTACGTTGCAAGCATCGGGTCTTTATCTAGCAATAAGGGCAAAAGCACGGAGAGCGCGTCGCGTTTTTCCACTTCCGCGCATAAAAATTCGGGAATAGGCACGTCGTTTTGTAAGTGTCCGCACAGCGTTTCTACCAGCTCTTCGCTCGTCATTTTCGCGTAATATTCTTTGGGCGTGCATTTGATTTTCGCAACGTAGGTGTCGCCAAATTTTTTATAGAGCTTGGGAATAATATCTTCCCATTGTCTTTCGGTATATTTGTTTTTGTTTTCTTCCATAAATTGCGTCAACTTTTCGTCGAACAATCCGTCAAAATCAATCCATTTCATTTGTCGTTTCCTTGTAATCGTTGATTGTATTATCCACCAGCGCTTGATAGTGCGCCGCGTCGAGAAGAAGCTGTACTTTTTGTGCGTTTGCGCCCATAACGCCCGCCACCGCTTGCACGTCGCTGCCTAATTCTTTTATTCCGGAAAGCAGATACATCGCGCAGCATAAGTCGTCTTCGTTATCCACCATATCCAGCAAATTTTGCGTTTCCAACGCTTTGTATAAGCTCTCCGCCGTGGCTTTGAGTTTTTTACCGTACGAATCTTTCACCGCTACGAATTTGGACGCAGCTTTTGCGTACGCCGCAATAAAGCGTTTGCGTTTTTTTCTGCCGATAACCAGCCGCAAAAGAAAAATTTTACGGTAGATATGGCAAAGCACGATGCCCAGCCACATATCTTCGTTTCTATTATACAGCATACGCAGCGTTTCTACCTTCAAAACGTCCATTACTTCACTATCGAGCAATACTTCGCGGATAAACTCGTCCGCGCGCACGTGCTCTGCTGTCGCTAATGCCAAATACTGCAAATCGTGCTCCGCGCCGTCCATTTCGTCAAAGCACCAACGAAAATACCCGTCGTGCAAGGCGATTAAGCCAAATAACTGCGCTTCGTCCTTGGGGCTTTTGCCGATGTGAATCAGCGAACGGCATCTGCTTTCCCTTTCCGCCTTGGGGACGTGGTAAAAATAATTCATTTCGCGCAAGCGTTCCTGCATTTCTTCTTCATCGCGTAAGCGTAAGGCGTGCAAATAGAATTTTGCCACTTCCGCGTCGGGATATATCGCGCAAAGGTCGGATAACGTCTTTTCCGATTCGTCTAAACGTCCGCTTTTATACGCCGCAACCGCTTTGAAATATAGCATTCTGCCATCGTAAGGCATTTCTTTTTCTAATAGACAAAATTTTTGATACGCTTCTTCGTGCAAGCCGTTTTCACAGCACACGGTCGCTACTTTGTACAGCTCTTCCGCTTTCGTTTGTTTGAGCGAATATAAACGAAGCGCTAAATCTTTACTCTCTTGCGCTCTGCCCTGCTCTAAATATACTGCGGAAAGGGTAGCGAGCACGCGCACGTCGTTGGGATAATCTTGCAAAAGTTCCAAGCAAACGTTTTCCGCCTGCTTTTCATCGCCGGAAAGCAAATACGCAACCGCCTGCATTTCCTTTGCCTTTTCGTAGCCCTTCGCCCCTTTCGCCACCAAATCCAGCGTTTGAATGGCGCGCTTGCAATCGCCCGCCTTTAACGCGCGGCCGCCCTGCTCGATTTCTTTGGAATAATCGGCAAGCTTGGGCGGATATACGAAGCGCAGCTTGGAATTTTTATCCTGCGAAAACGCTTCTATAATGTCTTGCTTGGTTTCTTCGGGTAAGCCCGCGTCCGCATTGATAAGCTGATTGTAATAATACGCCGCCGCAGCTTCGTTTCCTAAATTTAAGTAGTTAACGGCAATTCCTTCGTAAATTTCGGGTAAATCATCTTCGGTTGCAATATCCAAAAAGCGATACCACCAGTTGAGCGCCGAGCCGTGCAAGCCCATTCCTTCGTAAATATCGCAAAGTCGAACGAATATATCGGGCTCCGAGCCGTATAAATCGTATTGACGGTACGCCAAACGCAACGCGGACACGTATTTGCCCTCGTTGTAATATTGATCCGCTTGCTTGCTTAACCGCTCCAAGCTATAATCGATTTTTGCCGTTTTTCGTTTGTTCATAACGTCTAAATACTTACCTTAATTAACTGTTTTTGGAAACAATCCGTCAATATCTTCGTCTGTAAAGCAATAATCGGTGTTGCAATAGTGGCAATGCACCTTGATATCCCCGTCTTCGCGTACGATACGCCGAAGTTCTTCCTCGCCCAGCGTGACGAGTACGCGGGATAAATATTCTTTCGAGCAGTTGCATTTATACTGCGCCGAGCGTACTTCCCACACGCTTTCGCCTTTGCCAAATTCCTTTTCCGCCGCCCCTTCAACGCCCAGCGATTGCATAGCGTAAAGCAAGCTATCGAGCGGATAATTTGCCGCAATGCCCAGCACCACCTCTTCGGCGAACGGCAACGGCTGTAAAACGGCTACGCCCGCAAACGTGCAAGCGCCGTTTTCGTCTAATTCTACCGTCGTTTTGATATAGGTGGGGAGTTGTTCACTCGTTTGATAATAATGCTCAAACGCCGCGTCGATGTCTTGGTTTTGCGGAATTGCGCACGTGCCTACGAACGGACGGCGGTATCCGTCGTCGCGAATGACTGTAAACACGCCCGTTTGACCAAACGCCGCCTTTTCTTCGCATAAAATTTGCGTATTTTGGATATAGCCGCGTAAATTTAACGCATAATTGCCCGATACGCCCAAGCTGCCCACTTCGCCGTCACATTGCAAGGAAAGGGAAATTTCGCCGCTTTCCATCTTCAACGCCGCGCTGGCAAACGCCATCGCGCAAAGCGCGCGGCCTAAAATTTTCGCGGAGTTAGGGTTCAAATGGTGCAACGCAATCGCCTGATTGACCATTTCCGTTCCGTCAATCAGCGTTAAAGATACTTGATTTTCAAAAATCAGCGTTCGTAATACGTTTTTCATCTTTCGTCACCTTTTTACACAAATGAATTGCAATCTATCGCTCTCGTGCTTGTCTTCGCCCAAATGACCGCTAATTGATACAATTTCAAAGCCGTTTTCCTGCAAAGCGCAAGTAAGCGTTTCTTCCGTGTGGATATACTGCACGTGCGTTTCGTCTTTTCTTTCGTACGTATTATCGCCGCGCTTGATAAATAAACTCACGTCCATCGTCACTTCGCTGCCCTGAATTTTATTAAAGGATATATATGTGACGTCGTCGCGATCGTCCACGCTGACAGTATTTGCAATTTTGTTTATAAATTTTCGCGGCGAGCTTACGTCAAATAAAAACACCCCGCCTTTTTTCAGCGCGCCGCCCACGTTTTTAATCGCCGCGCGTAATTTGTCGTTTGGAATATAATTAAAACAATCGTTAATCGCGGTCACGAAATCGAAACGCTTAGGGAGTTTGGTTTTGGTAATATCCCCAAGCAGGTATTCGCCGCGTACCCCTTCTTTGAGTGCCTGTTCCTGCGCGAACGAGAGCATTTGCGCGGAAATATCCATACCCGTCGTTAAATAGCCGGCTTTGTTAAACGCGCGCGTAAAATAACCGCCGCCGCACCCCACGTCTAACCCTGTTTTTACGGGATAGGCGGAAAGCTGCGCAATTAAATACTGCGACCAGTTTTCATAGCCGCAGTCGTCGTTGAGATATTCGAACCACTTGGCAAGATGGACGTATGCCGACTGTTTACTCATAATACACCTTTATTCGAGCGCGGAAAAAATTTCCGCGCTCGGTGGATTGTGCTGTTTATTGTCCCAAAAGCTTGGGCGGTTTTTTCTTTTTCTTTTTGCCGTCTTCTTTGTCTTGAAGCGCCTTTTCGCGTTCTTCAAATTGCTTGTTATATTCGACGTAGCGCAAATCGTTTTTGTGTTCTTCTGCGTACGCTTCGCTGTCCTGCGCGATACTTTCTTTGCTTTCGCGCAAACGCTTTAAGTCTTCACGCGTAAACGACGTGGGCAGCTCATATACCTGCAACGAGTCGTCAATCGGTTTAATCGGGCGTTCCATAAGCTTGGATTTGCCATACACAAGCAGCATACGTTGATATTCCAGCTCCGCTTCGCTGTTTTTTTGTTGCGGCGCGGCGTCTTTATTATAGATACCCCTGCCCACTTGCGCGCCTTTGATTTTGGGATTGAGATACTTATCAAATACCCATTGTGCAAAATCTAACCAAACGAGCAAGGTATAAGCAAGCCCGAACAAAACGAGTATGATAACCGCAATCGACGTGATAAACGTACCGCTGATCAAGAACAATAAATACGGTAGCAAAGCAAGCGCAATGAAAAATACCGTTTGCGGCAGCGTACCGACGCTTAAAAGCACGGCGTTGCGTACTAGTTTGGTAAATTTGTTTTGATAGTTAACGCCAAGCGCAATCATCCAAAAAGCAATCATAATCGCAAATGCGATAATCAGATACGTCATTCCTTGGAAAATGCGCATCAAGACCAAACGAAATCCTTCGTATTCTTCTACAACGAGCGCGAATTCCGACATATTCAAAAGCAAGCTGCAAAGGGAAGCAATGAGCGTTCCGACCAGCACCGCCTGCAACGCGTTTTTATAGTTGAGCTTGATACCGCGCCAAAAATCGTTGGCAACGAAGATGCCTTCCGTCCAAACCATATTTCTGATAACGTACATACCGCCTGCAAGCCCTACCGCCGCAATCAGCGACGAAAGAATGATGCCTACGTATAAAAACGTGGAATTTTGTATAATGAAAAGCTCCGCCAGCCCCGTTTGGTTGGGGTATGCGGGATAGCCGATACCCAAGTTTGAACCGAAAGGATACACCAAGTTATTGCCTTCTTGCAATAAAATGTATAATATGAGTACGGCAAAAAGCGGGATAAAGAAAAGCAGCATCAGTAAATTTACCTTAAAAATTTTACCGAAATTACCTTTGAAAATATCCCAAAAAAGCGACCAACGGTTGGTCGGCAAGGTGTTTCTTGCATAGTCTTCGCTTTTTTCTTTCCCTTCGTACATACGGGAAAGCCAGCCCTGTTTTTGTTGTGCCATAACGTTCTTCCTGCAATTTTTATTTTATACTTCTCTATTTTACTACAAAATTGTGATTATTTCAAGGAATTTTCAAGAAAAATACGAATAAAATAAAAAGAAATTTCTTTTTTCCTTTTCGAGAGTGAAAAAAATCTTTGACTTTTGCCTTTTTATGTGATAAAATAGATACGTTAAATAGAGGAGCGGACGAACAATAGTACCCGTTGCACCGGCTTTGGACAAGCCGTTATCGTGCGACGAAGCGGGAAAGGGTATCTCCGCCGAAGCGAAAAAAGTCCCCTTTCGCTGGGCATACGGGAGAATACCCGTGTGACTGTCACCGCCCGTGATGAGCTATTTATCTCAATCGTTTCCCTATGGGAAGTTTGGATATGCTCTTTCGACGGGAAAAACGCCCGTCTTTTATTTTTTAATTTGTTTTTAATTTTTACTCGTAAGGAGATAGATATTTATGAAAAAGTTTAACGTTGGCGTAATCGGCGCAACCGGTATGGTTGGACAAAGATTTATGCTGTTGCTGGAAAACCATCCTTGGTTTAACGTAAAAGTGCTTGCGGCTTCCGCGCGCTCGGCAGGTAAAACGTACAAGCAAGCGGTGGGCGAAAAATGGGCGTTTGACGTAGAAATGCCCGCAAAATATCAGGATATGGTCGTTCTCGACGCCGAAGCGGATATCGACGAAATCGCAAAGCAAGTGGATTTTGTGTTCTGCGCAGTGAATATGGACAAGGCAAAAATCCGCGCACTCGAAGAAACGTACGCGAAAAAGGAAATTCCCGTTGTGTCGAATAATTCGGCGCACCGTTTTACCCCCGACGTGCCGATGGTAATCCCCGAAATCAACCCCGATCACATCGAAGTTATTGCGGCGCAAAAGGCGCGCTTGGGTACGAAGCGCGGGTTTATCGCGGTTAAATCCAACTGCTCGTTGCAATCGTACGTACCCCTTTTACACCCGTTAAAGGCGTTTGGAATTAAAGAAGCGGCGGTTTGCACCTATCAAGCCATTTCCGGCGCAGGCAAAACGTTCAAGACGATGCCGGAAATTTTGGATAACGTTATCCCCTATATCGGCGGCGAAGAAGAAAAGAGTGAGAAAGAACCGCTGAAAATTTGGGGCAGCATCGAAAACGGCGAAATCGTTTCCGCTACTTCCCCTGCAATCACCGCACAATGCTTGCGCGTACCCGTTTCCGACGGACATACGGCGGCGGTGTTCGTGCGTTTTGATAAAAAACCGACGAAAGACGAAATTTTGTCCGCTTGGGCTTCGTTTAAGGGCATTCCGCAAGAGCTTGCACTCCCTTCCGCGCCCGCACAATTCATTCGTTATTTCGAAGAAGACAACCGTCCGCAAGCCAAGCTGGATAGAATGGAAGGCAACGGTATGAGCGTGACCGCAGGTCGCTTGCGCGAAGACAGCGTGTACGATTATAAGTTTATCGGCTTATCGCATAATACGCTCCGCGGTGCGGCAGGCGGCGCGGTATTACTCGCAGAATTGTTAGCGGCAAAAGGATATTTTAACTAATCTTTCACAAAAATCGGATAAGGAGAGTACTATAAAGGTATGAAAGGATTTTTTAAGGGCAGCGCAACGGCGATTATTACCCCTTTTGATGAGAACGGCGTAAACTATACGGCGTTTGGCGAAATGATCGAACACCAAATTGCAGGCGGTACGGACGCCATCGTGTTCCTTGGCACGACGGGCGAGCCGTCCACGATGTCTTTTGAAGAAGAACACGTTTTAATGGATTATGCCGTGAAAAAGGTGGCTGGCCGCGCGAAAGTAATTTTCGGTTGCGGCAGCAATAATACCGCCGACGCGGTTATGACGGCGCAAAAGGCGGAAAGCTACGGCGCGGACGGCTTACTCGCCGTCACCCCCTACTATAATAAATGCACGCAAAACGGCTTGGTGGCATATTATCAAGCCATTTGCTCGGCGGTTTCCATTCCCGTTATCGCGTACAACGTACCCGGTCGTACGGGTGTGGAAATTCAACCTGCTACAATGGCGAAAATCGCGGAAATCCCCAACATCGCAGGCATCAAGGACGCGGGCGGGAATATGAGCAAAACGATGGAAACGTTCCGTCTTGTTCGCGAAAAATGCGACGTGTATTCGGGCGGAGACGCGCTCAATTTACCCATTCTGCTTTGCGGCGGCGCGGGTGTGATTTCCGTTGTGTCGAACGTTGTCCCTGCCGACGTGAAAAAGCTTTGCACTTTGGCTTTCGACGGCAAAATCGACGAAGCGGTTGCACTCAACGATAAGCTTTTGCCCCTTGCAAACGCTTGCTTTGTGGAAGTGAATCCTATCCCCGTAAAAGAAGCGATGAATTTGCTCGGCTTTGCGGCTGGCACGCCCAGAGCGCCTTTGACTAAAATCGAAAACGATAACCGCGAAAAGTTGGCTGCGGCGATGCAAAATTACGGTTTGGAGATTGTAAAATGAAAAAGACAAACATTATTTTGTGCGGCGCGTGCGGTAAAATGGGCGGAAACGTACTTTCACTACTCGCCGAAGATGTGGACGCGGTTGCCGTTTGCGGCGTGGATTTATTCCCCCGCGAAATCGGTATTCCCGTATATAAATCGTTTGCTAACGTTAAGGAAAAAGCCGACGTTATTATCGACTTTTCGTCCGCAGACAACCTGCAGGAACGGTTAGAATACGCCAAAGCGAACGGCTTGGCAATCGTACTCGCGTCAACGGGGTTTAGCCAAGAACAGCTTGCTTTGATTGAAGAATACTCAAAAGAAATCGCGATTTTCAAAACGGCGAATTTGTCGTTGGGCGTAAATTTAATGCAGGCGCTTTGCAAGGCGGCGGCACAGGTGCTTGGCGACGCGTTCGACGTGGAAATTATCGAAAAACACCATAACTTGAAAAAGGACGCCCCTTCGGGTACGGCTTTGATGCTTGCGGATAGTATCAACGAAGCGTTTGATGGTCAAAAGCGTTTCGTCAACGGCCGCGACGGTATTGTAGGCGCGCGGGAAAAGAGTGAAATCGGTATCCACGCAGTGCGCGGCGGTACGATTGTAGGCGAACACGAAGTGATGTTTGCGGGCGAAGATGAAATTATCACCATCACGCACAGCGCGAGATCAAAGCGAGTTTTCGCAGCAGGCGCGATCCGTGCGGCGAAGTTTGTAAGCGGAAAAGCGGCGGGCATGTACGAGATGAAAGACCTTTTAGACCAAGAAGATTAAAAAATTGAGCATTGAAAAGCAGCTTGGATTTTTACCTCCAAGCTGCTTTTGTTTTTTTTGTGATTCTTCACTTCGTTCAGAATGACAGGGCGATTTCTAATAACAAAACGCCCTTCAAACCGATAAGACGAATTACAAGCTTGCAATCGCTTTATCCAAGCGGGCAAGCGTATTTTTTTCGCCTAAAATTTGCATAATCGTATATAAATCGGGTGTGTTTGCAAGCCCTGTCGTGGCAATACGCAGCATTTCCGCTACGTCCGCAACACTGCCGACAAACGCCGACGGATCCGCTTTATACGCTTTCATATCCGTTGCAAAGCCGTTCGCGCTCGCAACCGCCTTTACCGTGTCAAACCAACCGCTATTGTCCGTTTCGTGGTTGTATGCACCCTTAAACTCGGTTAAAATTTTCTTCACGGTTGCGTTATCGAAACGATATGCGTATTCGGGCGCAAACGTAGCGTCGAAGAAATACGAAATAAACTCCATCGCTTGTTTCGCGGTCGTAAAGTCTTTTCTGCGCTTTTTGCCGCCGATACCCATACACAGGGTAAGAATTTTTTCTAAATATTCTTTGTCGGCAAAGTATGCTTTTTGTTCATCCGAGCCAAATTCGTTCGCCCAGTCTTGCAAGAATGCGTACATTTCTTCCACTGACAGCTTGGCAAGCTCGTTTTTGCTAATGTCGTTGAGCTTATTCAAATCGAACAATGCGCCGCTCTTGCCCATTTTATTGATAGAAAATTTGAAATCTTCCAGCGCCGCGTCGGGATTTTTTAAGTACCATTCTTCAAAGTTAGAATTAAGCAGCGTGAGCATATACACCTTTACCGCGCGGGCAAAGTACCCTTCTTGGCGGTAAAATTCGAGCGACAATTCTGGGTCTTTTCTTTTCGAGAGCTTTCTACGCGTTTCGCCGTCCATTTTTTGCAGCGAGCAATTATGCCCGTATTTGGGACGAGCAAAACCAAGCACCTTGAAAAGCTCGATATGGATAGGCAGGGACGCAAGCCATTCTTCCCCGCGGATAACCACGCTCGTACGCATAAAATGGTCGTCGATTGCGTGCGCGAAGTGGTAGGTCGGGATTCCGTCCGATTTCAAAATAACCACGTCTTGGTCGTTTTCCGTGACGGTGATTTCGCCCTTAATTTCGTCGCGGAAGGTGATTTTGTTTTCCGCATTCCCTTGCGAGCGCAAGCGGATAACGTACGGCTTGTTCGCCGCCAAGTTTGCGTAAATTTCTTCTTCGCTTAAATTGCGGCAAACCGCGTATTCGCCGTAATAACCGGTAATTTTCTTTTCTTCCGTTTGCTTTTCACGCAGCGCAGACAGCGTTTCTTCCGTACAAAAACAAGGATACGCCAAGCCCTGACGAATCAGTTCTTTCGCGTATGCGTGGTAAATTTCCGCACGCTCTCTTTGATAATACGGCCCGTACTTATTTTCAGCGCCTTCGATTTCCGCACCTTCGTCAAAGCGAATATCAAAGTAGCGAAGCGCGTTTTTCACCGCGTCCACCGCGCCTTCTACTTTGCGCTTTAAGTCGGTGTCTTCGATACGCAAATACATCGTGCCGCCGCTTTGGTGGGCAATGCGTTCGTTGGCGATTGCCACAAATAAGTTGCCTAAATGAATAAAACCCGTGGGGCTGGGGGCAAGACGAGTGACCTGCGCGCCTTGCGGTAAATCGCGTGCGGGATATAATTCTTCATAATACGAAAGCGGTTTTACGTTTTCGTCGGGAATGAGTACGTCCGCTAATTTATTCAAATCCATAATCTATACCTTCTTTTATCTTATTTTTAGCTATATTAAAGAAAATCCACGTTTTGGGGGGTAATTTCGTGCAAGCCGTTTTCGATGCTGTGCGTTAAATTTACAATCGCCTGACAAAGCGGCGTTTCTACGCCTGCTTTTGCGCCCATTTCGCATACGATACCGTTGATAAAGTCGATTTCGCAGCGCTTACCGTCTAACACGTCTTTGAGCATACCCGATTTGAGTTTTTTATGCCGTTTCATCGCAAACGGTAAGGCGAAAAGCGCAAACTGCGTTTGGATAAAGCCCCTGCCGCCGAGTAGTTTTTGCATATCCTTGCCTTGCATAGGCGCAAGCTGCACCCCCAAAGCGTTTGCAACGTCCATACATTCACGCAATACGCCCAGCGCGCGTTTTTTTGTCGCTGTGCGTTTTGCAATTTCACCGAAAGTCAAGCCCGTGACAACGGAAAGCCCTGAAAACGCTGCGTTGATAGCAAGTTTTGACCAACGCACGCCCGCCAAATTATCCGTCGCGGCTACAAAGCTTTCGCTATCAATTGCCTTGCCTGCAAAAGACAAAATTTGTTGTAAAAACGCCGTCTTTTTATGGTCGTTTTGATAGCCGCCAACCTGCACGCGCATTGCCGATAAATGGGAAGTCATCTCAACCCTGCCCCCGCCGATTCGATTCGCGCCGTAGCTGCAAACACAGCCGTAGGTGCGGTTATGTCCCACGATTTTCGCCACGCTTTCTTCGGGTAAGCCGTTTTGCGTCGTGCAGACTACGCTGTCGTCTTTTAGCTTGGGCAAAAGCGATTGTAAAATGTCCGCGTTGTCGCGTTGCTTGGTCATCAAAAATATAACGTCGTAGCGCTCGTCCATTTGCTGGGGCGTTTTTGCCGTGACGGGGATATTCAGCGTAATTTTATCCGCCACGCACTCGATTTGCGCGCCCGCTTGGTTTAAGGCGTTGACGTGGGATAGGTTGCGGGAAATTAGGTGTACGTTTTTCAAGCCGCCCTTGGTTAAGAGCGCGCCCAAAACCGTACCCATCGCACCTGCGCCGTAGATGGCGATTTTTGCCTGCCCTGCCGTCATTTTTGAATTGCCTTACGCACCGCTTCGACCGTTTGCGAAATCGTTTTGCCGTCCACTTCCACGGTGTAATCGGCGTGCTTTTCATACATAGGTACGCGCTCGTTATATAAATCCAAAAGGGTAAATCCGTCTTTTAACACTACGCCGCGCGCGACCAAATCACCCAAGCGGCGGGACATTTCTTGATAGCTCATTTTTAAGTACACGACAATCGCGTTTTGTTTGAGTTTTTTTATCGCGTCGTCGCGGTAAATTGCGCTGCCGCCCGTTGCGATTACGCATCTGCTTGCGGCAATTTCCGAATTGACTTTCGCTTCGTAATCGAGATATTTTTCGTTGCCCAGCTCGGCGATGAGTTCGCGTAAATTTTTACCCGAACGCGCCACGATGACGCTATCGCTGTCGATGTAGCCGTAGCCGATACGAGCGGAAAGTTCAAGACCGATGGTGCTTTTGCCCGACGTGGGCATACCGATTAAAACGATGTTTTGCATAACTTTTATTCTCCAAAAACCCGTTTGAGTGTTAAAATAATATCTGCGTCCGCAGGCGCCCATTCTTCCACGTTCAAATCTTTGGGAGCGAAGAAACGCCAGCTTTCGTGTTCTTTGAGCGTAAACGCCGAACGCAGTTCACACTCGTATAAATATAAAGTGATGATAAAATCGGGATACTCGTGCGTGTGGCTTGCGTATAAGCCGCCCACTTCCACGTCTGCATCCAGCTCTTCTTTTATTTCTCGTTTAACAGCGTCTTGACCGCGCTCGTTTTGCTCAATTTTTCCGCCGGGAAACTCGTATTTATGCGCAACATAAGCATACGGCGAAGCCCCGCGTTTGGTTGCAAAAATTTTGCCGTTTTCAAAGATGAGTGCCGCCGCTACGTGTATATGTTTTTTCATTTCAACGCATACCTGCCCTATCCGTTTTTGTTCAAATGTCTATTTAGTGGCGTTCTTCCTTACAATCGTACGTTTCGCAATATCGCGCCGCAAAAGACGGAGCTTCTCCGCCTGCGTATAAGTGTCCCGTATCGCCAAAGCCAGACATACGGAAAATTGCCCGTCCCGCTTCACGCTCTTCGGTGTATAAGGTAGTCACCGACGAAGGCAATGCAACGGTATGATGCCATAAAAGCACGGGAGAAATATTACAAAGCCGAGACAGCAACACGCATTCCACGCCAAAATGGCAAAACAAAGCAATGGTGTCGCGGTTGGCTTTGGTAGCCACGTAGCCGTTGCCCTGCCGCTTATAGCCGTGCTGACAAATCAACTCGTCCAAGCCCGCAACCACTTCAAGATAACGCGCGTACATACTCTCTTCGCCATAAGCGGTTTGCCACTGCCTGCCGTATGCGCGCTCGTCGTGCTCCCACTCGGAAGGCAACATATCCCACGGAATATGACACGCTTTACCGGTAGGGGCAACGGTGGGATAAGAAAATTCTCTAAGCCAGTCTTTGATTACCATTTCCCCATCCTTGCCCATACGCTTTAAGGTCGTAAGACAGGTGTCCTTTGCCCGACCAAGCGGCGAGCAATAAACGTAATCGATTTTTTCTTGGGAAAGCTTGTTTGCAAGCAGCTCCGCTTCCCGCCAGCCCTTTTCCGTGAGCGAATCAATAGAATAATCGGGATCGGCGTGCCGAATAATCAGTATTCTCATACGCGTTCTTCTTCCAAAAAATGTACTAAAATAGAGTTTTGCACGTACAAAAACTCGTCCTTAATCTTCAAAACGCTACCGTCAAGCTCTAAATACTTAACCGTCTTTTTCAAAGCGCAAGGGAAATCGTCGCCAAGCGAAGAGCCGAATTTTTGTTTATATTCGTCCATATCCAAGCCGTATTTGGTGCGAAGCGCAAGCATAACGAACTCGAATTTCGCGTCGTCTTCGCTCACTTCTTCACTCGTGACGGCGGGATAAAAACCGGAAATGACGCATTTCATATATTCGTCCAAATCGAAGGTGTTGGTAAAGCGTTTACCGCGCATAAACGAGCTTGCGGAAACGCCAAAGCCGATATATTCGCCCCGTTTCCAGTAGTTTAAGTTGTGCTTGCTCTCATACCCGGGAATAGCGAAATTAGACACTTCGTACCGCTCGTACCCCTTTTCTTTGAGTAAGCCATAGCCGTAATCGTACAGCTCTGCCACTTCGTCGCTATCAGGCAGTTCGCCATTGAGATAATCGGTGTAGATCGGCGTGCCGTCTTCCACCGTCAACGCGTACATGGATATGTGTTTTGAGCCGCAAGCGTGCGCAAGCTCGATGGTTTTTTGCACGTCTTCTTTCGTTTGGTTCTTCAGCCCAAGCATGACGTCCGTGCTGAAATTCTCGCCCTCTAAGAGCTTGGTTGCGTACACATAATCACGAACGTTATGAATTCTGCCAAGGTCTTCAAGCTGCTCGTCGATTGCCGTTTGTAAACCAATCGAAAAACGATTAATCCCTGCGGATTTGTAGGTTTTT
>JAZRIK010000017.1:0-18693 GCA_045645245.1 Candidatus Scatosoma sp.
AAATGAAGCTTATCGTTGATTTGATTTACCAAAGCGGTTTTGAAGGAATGAGATATTCCATTTCCAACACGGCGGAATACGGCGACTATATCACCGGTCCGAAGGTAATCACCGAAGAAACGAAGAAAGCGATGAGAAAAATCTTGAAAGACATTCAAGACGGTACGTTCGCAAAAGACTTCTTGCTCGATATGTCCGACGCAGGCAGCCAAGTACATTTCAACGCGATGAGAAAAATCGCAGCGGAACACCCTTCCGAAGTGGTAGGTAAGGATATCCGTAAGCTTTATAGCTGGGCAGACGAAGAGAAGTTTATCAATAACTGATTTTAACCGAGCGAAACGCGTATAGCACGGCGTCTTATCCGTAAAAGGACAACCCGCCCTTGCTCGTTTACGTCTATGTAAACTCCCATCGGGCGGAACGCCCGTTTTGCGGCAATACGCCGCATGCTCCGCGCTGTGGATTCATTTTACAATAACGCAACGCTTCGCGTTGCAATTCACGAAAACGAAGCTTTCAATTCACGCCCGATAGGGCAATTCACGACGGCTCTGCCGTCAATTCACTCATAGGGACAACCATTATGATTAAAGAACAAATAGTAGATGGATTTCAAAACGCTCCGCATAGATCGTTGTATCACGCACTCGGTTTAACCGACGAAGAACAAGCGCGTCCGCTGATTGGCGTCGTTTGCTCGTACAACGAAATCGTGCCCGGGCATATCAACCTTGACAAAATCGCGCAAGCGGTAAAGCTCGGCGTGGCAATGGCTGGCGGTACGCCCATTATGTTCCCTGCCATTACCGTTTGCGACGGTATCGCAATGGGACATACGGGTATGAAATATTCGCTCGTCACTCGCGATTTGATTGCCGATTCCACCGAAGCGATGGTGCGCGCGCACGGCTTTGACGGGCTGGTAATGATTCCCAACTGCGATAAGAACGTACCCGGGCTTTTGATGGCGGCGGCGCGGTTGAATATTCCCACCGTGTTCGTCAGCGGCGGTCCGATGCTCGCGGGTAAAGTGGGCGGTAAAAAACGCTCGCTTTCGAGTATGTTCGAAGCGGTCGGCGCATACACGGCAGGTAAAATCAACGAAGAGCAGCTTTGCGAATTTGAGAAAAAGGTTTGTCCTACCTGCGGTTCGTGTTCGGGTATGTACACCGCGAATTCGATGAACTGCTTGACCGAAGTGCTGGGTATGGGCTTGAAAGGCAACGGTACCATTCCTGCGGTGTACTCCGCGCGTATCGAGCTTGCCAAGCACGCGGGTATGCAAGTGATGGAGCTTGTGAAAAAGAATATTCGTCCCCGCGATATTATGACGGCGGCGGCGATTAAAAACGCAATCACCGCGGATATGGCGCTGGGCTGTTCTACGAACAGTATGCTGCACCTGCCTGCGATTGCAAACGAGCTTGGCGTACCGTTTGATTTAGAAGAAGTAAACGCAATCAGCGAAAAAACGCCTAATTTGTGCCATCTTGCACCCGCAGGCCCTACGTATATGGAAGATTTGGAAGAAGCGGGCGGCGTGCACGCGGTTTTGAAAGAACTCGAAGCGCTGGGCTTGGTGGATACTTCCGTTATGACCGGCACGGGCAAGACGATGAAAGAGAATTTGCAAGGCGTGCAAAACTTGGATGAAGAAGTAATTAGAAAACCCGAAAACGCATTCTCGCAAACGGGCGGTATCGCGGTGCTCAAAGGCAATCTTGCGCCCGATGGGTGCGTAGTAAAACGCGCGGCAGTTGCAAAAGAAATGCTTGTCCACGAAGGCCCTGCCAAAGTATATGAAAGCGAAGAAGAATGTATCGCGGCAATCTACGGCGGTAAAATTCAAAAGGGCGACGTAGTGGTCATTCGCTACGAAGGCCCTGCAGGCGGACCGGGTATGCGCGAAATGCTTTCGCCTACTTCCGCAATTGCGGGTATGGGCTTGGATAAAGACGTTGCGCTCATCACCGACGGTAGATTTTCGGGCGCGACGCGCGGTGCGTCCATCGGTCACGTTTCCCCCGAAGCGGTTTCCGGCGGTACGATTGCGTACGTAAAAGACGGCGATATTATTTCTATCGATATCCCGAATTATAAAATTCAGCTTAAAGTTTCCGACGAAGAGCTTGCAAAGCGCAAAGCGGAAACGGTAATAAAGAAAAAAGAAGTAAGCGGATACTTAAAGCGGTATGCTCAGCAGGTATCTTCCGCGGACAAAGGCGCGATAATTAACCGCTTGTAAGCGGTTAAGTGAAATGACGGGAACCCGTCGTGAATTTTCGCTTGCGCTCAATGAATTGTTTGCTGTCGCAAACGTGAATTGCAACGCGCGCGAGATTCTTCCCTTCGTTCAGAATGACAGCGCTACGCGTTGCGTTGTGGGTAAATAGTGCAATAACGCGTTGTAAAGCAACGCAATTCACGAACGAATAGCGTTCAATTCACGCGCCAACGGCGCAATTCACGAAAACCGCTGGTTTTCAAATTACGCAAAGCACTCGCTTTGCAATTAAGGAGATCAACAACTATGTCAATGACAATGACGCAAAAAATTCTCGCGGCGCACGCGGGGCTTGAAACAGTAGAAGCGGGGCAGCTCATTTTGGTCAACTTGGATAGAGTGCTCGGCAACGACATCACTTCCCCCGTGGCGATCAAAGAATTTGACCGTATCGGCGCAAAAGAAGTATATGATAAAGACAAGGTGACGATGGTTATGGACCACTTCGCGCCCAACAAAGACATCAAAGCCGCCGTGCAATGCAAAACCTGCCGCGATTTTTGCGACAAATATCAAGTGACCCACTTCTACGACGTGGGCAGAATGGGTATCGAACACGCACTCCTGCCCGAAAAAGGGTTGGTCGTGCCTGGGGACGTGGTCATCGGCGCGGATTCGCATACCTGTACCTACGGTGCGCTCGGCGCATTTTCGACGGGCGTTGGCTCGACGGATATGGCGTGCGGAATGGCGACGGGCAAGGCGTGGCTGAAGGTGCCGCCTGCGATTAAGTTCGTGCTCAAAGGCAAATTGAATAAATACGTGTCGGGCAAAGACGTTATTTTGCATATTATCGGCAAAATCGGCGTGGACGGCGCGCTGTATAAATCGATGGAATTCGTGGGCGAAGGCGTTGCGGCTTTGACGATATTCGATCGTTTGACGATTGCAAATATGGCAATCGAAGCAGGCGCAAAGAACGGCATTTTTGAAGTAGATGAACAAACGATTGCGTACGTAAAAGAACGCTCGGATCGCGATTTTACCGTATATAAAGCGGACGAAGACGCGGTATATGACGAAACGTACGAAATCGATTTGTCGCAGGTAAAATCGACGGTGGCGTTCCCGCATTTGCCCGAAAACACCAAAACGTTCGACGAAATCGGCGATATTGCCATCGATCAAGTGGTGATCGGCTCGTGTACGAACGGACATTATAAAGATTTAGCCGAAGCCGCGGAAATATTCAAAGGCAAAAAGGTTGCCAAGCGCGTGCGCGCAATTATCATTCCCGCAACGCAGGATATTTATATGCAAGCGGTGGAAAACGGTTTGGTCAAGATATTCATCGAAGCGGGTTGCGTGGTTTCCACACCCACCTGCGGGCCTTGTTTGGGCGGTTATATGGGTATTTTGGCGGCAGGCGAACGCGCGGTCGCTACGACGAATAGAAACTTCGTTGGGCGTATGGGACACGTGGAATCGGAAGTGTATCTTGCTTCCCCTGCGGTTGCCGCGGCGAGTGCGATTGCAGGTAAAATTGCCGACCCTGCCAAATTGTAAGGAGAAAAAGCTATGATTTTCAAAGGTAAATCGATCAACTACGGCGACAACGTAGATACCGACGTTATTATTCCTGCGCGGTATTTGAATACGAGTGATAAAAAGGAACTCGCTTCGCATTGTATGGAAGATATCGACAAAGATTTTGTAAATAAAGTGCAGGCGGGCGATATTATGGTGGCTGGGTACAACTTTGGCTGCGGTTCTTCGCGCGAACACGCGCCCATCGCCATCAAGGAAAGCGGCATTTCGCTGGTCATTGCAAGAAGCTTTGCGCGTATTTTCTATCGCAACTCTATCAATATCGGGCTGGCGATTTTAGAATGCAGCGAAGCGGTGGACGGCATCAAAGAAGGGATATTGTCGAAGCGGATTTGGATAACGGCGTTATTTATAACCGCACGACGGGCGCGGAATTCAAAACGCAGCCCTTCCCCGAATTTATTCAAAAAATTATTCAAAACGGCGGACTTGTGGCGTCGATAAAAAGCGGTGCTTTTTAAGTGAATTGACGCGCCAACGGTGCAGCTCATTTATAAAACCACCCTACCAGGTACAAGGTGAAATTATGAAAACGTATAAAATAGCATTATTAAAAGGGGACGGAATCGGCCCTGAAATTGTAGAAAGCGCGGTGCGCGTTTTAGAAGCGGTAGGCAAAAAATACGGCGTGGATTTTGAGTTTACTTCCTATCTTATCGGCGGCTGTGCCATCGACGCTTGCGGCGAACCGCTGCCCAAAGAAACGGTGGACGGCTGCTTGAAGAGCGACAGCGTTTTACTCGGTGCGGTCGGCGGGCCGAAATGGGATACGCTCCCCGGACATTTACGCCCCGAAAAGGCGCTGCTTGGCATTCGTGCGGCGATGGGCTTATTTACCAACCTGCGCCCTGCAAAATTATATCCTGCACTCAAAGGCGAATGTCCCTTGCGCGCGGATATCGTGGAAAACGGCTTTGATATTATGATTGTGCGCGAACTTACGGGCGGTATTTATTTTGGCGAGCGTGGGTATCGCGAAGGCAAGTACGGCGAAGAAGCGTACGACACCGAAAGCTATAGCCGTATGGAAATTGAACGGATTGCGCGCGTGGCGTTTGAAACGGCGAGAAAGCGCAATAAAAAGCTCACCAGTATCGACAAAGCGAACGTTTTGGAAACGTCGCGGCTTTGGCGTAAAATCGTGCACGAAATCGCGGCGGAATACCCCGACGTACAAGTTTGCGATATGCTCGTAGATAACGCGGCGATGCAGTTGGTTAGAAACCCGTCGCAATTTGACGTTATTGTCACGAGTAATATGTTCGGGGATATTTTATCCGACGAAGCGTCTCAAATTACTGGGTCGATCGGTATGCTGCCGTCGGCGTCTTTATCCGATAACACGCGCGGCTTGTATGAGCCGATTCACGGCTCCGCGCCCGATATTGCAGGGCAAAACAAGGCAAACCCCATTGCCACGATTTTGTCGGCGGCGATGATGCTTTTATATGCGTTTGACGAAAAGCAAGCGGCGCAGGCGATTGTCGATGCGGTGGATAAAGTATTAAACGAAGGATACCGCACGGCGGACTTGGCGCGTGGCGGCTTTGCGCTCACTACCGTAGAAATGACGGATAAAATTATCGAAAGGTTATAAGATATGCTCAATCAAAAGCTCAAAAGCGTATATGAAAAGCTGTGCCTTGTCAGCGTGTTTTCTTCCGTAATGGAAAAGCCGCTTTTCAAGGCGTTTTGCGCATATTGCGAACTGGATAATAATGCCGCTGCAGCGCAAAAAAGCAAGGCGTATGCTACGCTTGTGTCCGAGATTTATAAAGGCGGCGGCTCTTTGACCGAGCTTGTTTTACAGCAGGTTTTCGAAGACGAGAACGTATATGTAAAATCGGTTGCGAAAAAGAAAAAAGTGCCCGCTTGTATCGAGCAAGCAGCGAAAAACGAGTTGAAAGCGTTTGGCTTATTCGGCGGCTTGACAAGCGAAGATTTTGCTTCGGATATGGGAATTTCAAACGAAGCTTTACCCGCGTTTCAAGCATTCGACGCGGACATGGTGGCCCTGTACAAGAAGAGATTGAAGCAAATCGATAAATACGGCTACGGAATTTTTTCCGCAAAAGGAATGTTCCGTTTGTCCGACGATAAGCAAATTGAAGCGATTGCCAGCGCGGATACGATCGGAATGGAAGCGTTCATCGGTTATCAAGACGAGCGTATGAAGGTGATACAAAACACGCGTGCGTTCGTAAACGGTAAGCCAGCGGCAAACGCACTCCTTTGCGGCGACGCGGGTACGGGGAAATCTTCCACCGTCAAGGCGGTTGCAAACGCATTCTTTGACGAAGGCGTGCGGCTGATAGAGCTTCGAAAAGACCAGCTTTCCTTGTTGCCGCTTGTGATGAGTAAAATCGTCGGAAATCCGTTAAAGTTTATTATTTTCATCGACGATTTGTCGTTTAACAGAAGCGACGATAATTTTAGTATGTTAAAGGCGGCGTTGGAAGGGTCGGCGAGTGCGAAGGCGGACAATGCGGTAATTTATGCGACCAGCAATCGCCGTCATATTATCAAGGAAAGCTTTGGCGATCGCGAAGGGGACGACGTGCATAGAAACGATACCCTGCAAGAAACGCTTTCCTTATCCGAGCGGTTTGGGCTTGTGGTGCTTTTCTCGAAACCGAGCAAGGCGTTGTATTTGCAAATTGTAAAAGAGCTTGCGCATAAGAAAGGCGTGCAAATGGACGAACAGGTTTTGGAAATTAAAGCGGAAGAATTTGCGTTGCGAAAGGGTAATCGTTCGGCGCGCTGCGCAGAACAATTCATCGCAAGCTTACTGCAATAAGATATATTCAAAAATAGAAAAACAAGGCGGCAGGTATGCGATGAAAAGCAAAAAGCCGTGTAAACAGGAGATAAATATGCTGACGATTGATAACGTTTATAGAGCAAGCGGCGTACTCAAAGGCGTGGTTAGAAAAACGGACGTACTCTATGCGCCCAAGCTTTGCGCAGGCACCGACTTATACTTAAAGACGGAAAATTTGCAAATTACCGGTTCGTTCAAGGTGCGCGGCGCATATTATAAAATGAATCGTCTTTCCCAAGAAGAAAAGGTGCGCGGCGTAGTGGCTTGTTCGGCAGGAAATCACGCGCAGGGGGTTGCGCTTGCGGCGCAAAAAAACGGTATTAAGTCGGTGATTTGTTTACCCGACGGCGCGCCCATTTCTAAAGTGGAAGCAACCAAAAGCTACGGCGCGGAAGTGTGCTTGGTAGAAGGCGTTTACGACGACGCATACCAAAAAGCGCTTTCCTTGCGCGATGAAATGGGCTATACGTTTATTCACCCGTTCAACGACGAAGACGTTATTGCGGGACAAGGTACGATTGCGCTCGAACTTATTGAACAAATCCCCGATTTAGACGCGGTGATTGTTCCCATTGGCGGCGGCGGTTTGATTTCGGGTATCGCCTATACGATTAAAACGCTGAATCCGCGCGTGAAGGTTTACGGCGTGCAAGCAAGCGGTGCGCCTTCGATGAAAAATGCCGTGGAGCACGGGCAAATAGAAGAGCTTGCGTCCGTTTCCACGATAGCCGACGGTATCGCTGTAAAAAAACCGGGGGACATTACGTACGAAATTTGCAATAAGTACGTGGACGGTATCGTGACCGTTTCCGACGACGAAATTTCCGCGGCGATTTTGGCGTTGATGGAACAGCATAAACTCGTCACCGAAGGTGCGGGTGCGGTTGCAGTTGCGGCGGCGATGTTTGGTAAAATCGACTTAAAGGGTCAAAAAGCGGTATGCGTACTCTCGGGCGGGAATATTGACGTGACGATTTTATCGCGCGTAATCAAGCGCGGACTTTTGATGTCGGGCAGAAGCTGTCAGCTTATGATTGAGCTTGTGGATAAACCCGGACAACTGAAAAACGTGTCGCGGATTATTGCAGACCTTGGAGGCAACGTGACGAGCGTGCATCACGAACGCGCAAACGAAGGGTCGGACGTAAACGGCTGTTATTTGCGTATTATTTTGGAAACGAGAAACTTTGAGCATATCGAACAAATTAAAAAAGCGCTTACCGATTTTGGGTTTAAGCTTTTGGATTGATAAAACGACCTACCCAGGTATGCGATGAAAGCGAAAAAGGAGCAAAAAAATGGAACTTAAAAAAGTAGCGACGGATAAAGCGCCTGCGGCAATCGGACCGTATTCGCAAGCGGTGGTTTGCGGCGAAATGGTATTCACTTCGGGACAAATTCCCATTAATCCCGCAAGCGGAAAAGTGGAAGCGCAAACGATTGAAGCGCAAACGGAACAGGTGATGAAAAATTTAGGCGAAGTGCTTAAAGCGGCGGGCAGCGGGTATGAGAACGCGGTTAAAACCACTTGCTTTTTGGCGGATATTGCCGATTTTGCTGCGTTTAACAGCGTGTATGCAAACTACTTTACCACCTGCCCTGCAAGAAGCTGTGTGGCGGTGAAGGATTTGCCCAAAGGCGTAAAAGTAGAAGTAGAAGTGGTTGCGACCATTAAATAAAAAAATGCAAGTTTTTGTGCATAAAAGCGCGTTCGTTTTTGTGCGCAGTCGGGGGTAATATGATAGAAATTGTGCGCAATAAAATCGTACAAGTGCGAGAAAACAATAGAATTTTACAAGCGATAGAACGGTTTTTGCAAAGCCGCTGGTTTTTGGTTGCGTTGACGGCGTTTATTTCGTTAACGCAAACGTTTGGCTTGGATATGGTTGGGTTCATCGGGCTGGCTTTGCTGTTTGTATATATTTGCATTTTCAGCGAAAATATCAATCCTATCGTACCCATCGTTTGTTTGGCGATCTATTGTGTTTCCACGCAAAACGGGCCTTGGACGCAAACATCGAACAATACCGTTGAACTTGGCGATACCGTACCCTTATATTCTTCCACGTTTTTCACCGTACTTCTTTGCGTTGGTATTCCGCTTTTGTTAGCTGCGGCAATTTTCCGTGTGCTCGTTTTCGGCGAATGTAAAAAAGCATTTACAAAAAACAGCGTATTTATCGGTTTGGCGGTATTGAGTGCGTCCTTTTTGCTGTACGGATTGGGCTCGCCGAGCTGGACGGGCGACGATTTCTTTTGGGGCGTGATACAAGCGGCAACCTACTTTTTGCTATACGTCTTTTTTGCGTCTTGCGTGGATAGAAAGACGTTTACGCTCGATTATATATCCAACGTAATGCTCGCAGGGTTGGCTTGTATGATTTTTGCGGTAGCGGTAATGTATGTCCGTAAATTTCATTTAGTTGACGGACTTTCACCCACTTGGAAAGGAATGATGTCATACGGCTGGGGAATGACGAATTCGGTTGGAACGTATATTTCTTTTGTTTTGCCCGGGTGTCTATATAAAATGCATACGCAAAAAAGATATAGATGGGTTTGGAGTATTGTGTTGGCGCTTGGTATGCTAACTGCCATACTGACTCTGTGTCGTGCTGGTATTTTGACGGCGGCGCTTGTTGTAATTGTGGGGTTGACGATTGCCGTTGTTTGCAAAGAAACGCGCAAGCACGCTTTATGGACAATCGGCGTGTATTTTGGCGTAGCGTTAATCGTTGCATTGATGATTTGGTTAAGCGGGAATGCTGAACAAATTTTGAGATATTTCTTTGTGAAAACAAACGTGGATTCGTTAGACGCTTTGAGTAGCGGACGAATTCATATTTGGGAACGCTATTTAACGCACTTTCCCAAAGATCCGATTTTTGGCGGCGGATTTTTGGTGGATTGGGCTGCGTGGGAAAACTCAAACTTTGTCAAAAGGAGCGGGGCATTTGCTTTTTACGGCATTTTAGCGCATAACCTTATTGTTCAAACCTTATCTAGCGGTGGTATTGTTGGTATGTTTGCCTTGCTTACGCACATCTTTACGCTTGGGAAACGTGCTACTA
This sequence comes from Candidatus Scatosoma sp., assembly GCA_045645245.1. Taxonomy (GTDB): domain Bacteria; phylum Bacillota; class Clostridia; order Christensenellales; family Borkfalkiaceae; genus Scatosoma. The sequence continues at coordinate 9,728 of JAZRIK010000017.1, forward strand.
GAAAGCACTCGTACGCGAGAAGCTTTTTAAGCATTGCGTTGGGTGCATATTATGTTTTGTCTATGATAGATACTATCTTCTATATGGCGCATTTCACGTTTTTATATATCGCAATCGTTGTCGCGATTGAAGCGGACGTGAAACGAGTGACGGAGAAAAACAATGAACAAGCAATGGACGCAATCGACGAAAAATAAGAAACCGCGCGTCGTATTCCCCTTTGTGGAAGCGGGAATGGGGCATATTATGCCTATGCGCTCGATAGCGGATGCGTTTGAAAAAAAATACGGGGCGTATTGCGATGTGATACGTTCCCGTTTTTATCAGGAAATGGGCGAAAAACCGCTGATACGCTTTGAGCGGAATTTGGCAAACGAAGCGAGGAAATACGCGAAAAATTCCGCTTACGGATACTTCAATATGCTGTTGATGGACGTATTTTCGCCTTGGATTTTGCCAAAAGTTATTATGGACGTGTACATTCCCGGGGCGGGTAAGGCAGCAAAAGCGTATATGGAAAGCTTACAGCCGGATATGGTGGTGAGTACGCACTGGTCAACCGGCTATTATGCGGAAAAGCTGAAAAATAAGACGATTACCGTGCAATATATCCCCGATGCCAGAGTAATTCCGCTTTGGCGATACCCCAGCGATTATTTACTCATTTCCAAGCCGTCGGGCAGGGAAGAGGCTATAAAAAAACATCCCCGCCGTTTTAACGAGAATAACTGTTTATTGACGCCGTTTGCGATTCGCGCGGATGCGTACGATATGCCTACGGATAAAAAAATGCAACGGCGTGCGCTGGGGCTTGACGAAAACAAATGCACCGTCGTATTGATGGACGGCGGCTACGGAGTAGGGAAAACGCACAAAATCGTGCAAAAGCTTGTCGAGTTGGATTTGCCTCTGAACGTAATTGCCATTTGCGGCGATAACGAAAAGGTCAAAAACGCACTTTCCGCGTTAAAAACGGGTAAAAACTTAACGCTGAAGGTGGAAGGAAAATGCAACGCGCTCACCTATTTATCGGCGGCGGACGTATTGATCGGCAAGAGCGGTGCATCGACGGTTGCGGAAGCGACGTTTTTCGGGTGTGCGATTATCGTGAGTAAATACGCGACGACGATTGAGCGGGATAACGCGAAATATTACGAAAATACGGTTGGAAACGCGTTGAAAATATTTAACGTGAACGAGATTGTGCAAACGCTTAAATTTTGGTGCGAAGACGACGAAGAATTAAAAATTTTACAAGCAAACGCACAAAAGGTGCGCGGGGAATATGGCAGCGAGAAAACGGCGGATTTGTTGTTTTCAATCTTACAAGAAAGGTTTCCGCATTTACAAGAAGTGCAGATATAAAAATATCCGTGAGAAAATCACGGATATTTTTTATAAAAGCGAAACGTATTCGATTTTTCCGTTATTTATATCCACCTCGTATTCGCGCACGTCAAACAGCCGTTCCGCTTTTTTATAAACGAGTGCGCAAACGTTAGGGGATAGCGTAGGGCTAATGGATATAAAATTGCCTAAATACGCGCGTAGTTTATCCTTTTCTTGCTGCAAGTTTTCGCTTAAAAGATGGGCATAGTCGATATTCAAAAGCACGCTTTCAAACAGGGCGTAGGCGAGTAAATCATCGGGCGGAGTATCATCATTTTCAGAGCGCTGTAATAGCGTGCGCTCTGTTTGCACAAGCTGATCTTCTTCTATGCGCCAACGGCAATTTGCGTATCGCCCCAACCGATCGGATAAGGGAATACGCAAGGATAAAATTTGGTTTTCAAGCTGAAAATCTTGTGCGCTTTCCAACAAAATGCGTTCGGCGGTTTGCGAAAAGACGCCCACCTGCGTTGGCGAGCGCAAGAGCAATAATTTCTCTTCAAAAAACAGCTCGCAAACATAAAACGACGGGGGCAGGGTTGCGATGAATAGGTTTTTCCCATCGTGGATGGATAAAAAAACTTCCCCTTGTTTATACACGGTCGCCGTAATATTTTCGCGCTTTTGTTGACAAATCGCCTGCAAAGAACAATCGCTGGGCGGGAAATAAGAAACGTATATTGCAATACCGTCTTTGAGTAAGTAAATTTCGCAATTTTCGGGCGGGGAAAAGCAAATATCTTCGCGCAGGAAAAAGGAAACGGGGCAACCGTTTTGCGGGGTGAGCGTAATAAACAATTCATCGGACAAATGCGCGGAAATAAATTTTTCAAAATCGTTGACGATACCAAAATACGCGCCGTTGACGCTCAAAGCGCAAGGGGTACAGGATAAAAAATAGACTTTCATATTTTACTTATATTCTTTTTAATAAAAAAAATGTATAAAATCAAAAAAACCGTCTATAATTTGTTCAAGAATTTGTTGGAGGACAAGATTATGATGAAAATTAACGGTTATACCGAAGAAGAAGCGAAGGGCTTGGTCGAATACATTAAAGAAGGCAAAAGTAAAGGAAAAACGCTCACTTACCTGTTTGCGTCGTACGGTTTAGAGCAGGGTAGGGCGAAGGGAAGCGTACGCAATTACTACTACGCGCTGATGAAAAATGAAAAAAAGGACGAGCGCATCGTAAAATTGTTAGAAGGCTCTGCGCTGTCGGTGGAAAAAATTAAAGAATTCACCGAGGAAGAAACGGACGCGGCATTAAAAAATATTTTATTAGAAAAAAGCAAGGGCGTGTCCGTGCGGCGTGCAATTTGCAACCTTGCCAAGGGCAACGATAAGCTGATGCTGCGCCTGCAAAACAAGTACAGAAACACGCTGAAAAAAGAACCCGACCGCTTGGTGCAGCTCGCACAGTCGTTGGGGTTAAAGGAAGAAGCGGAGCGCATTCAAGCGCACGCAAACGGGACGGATAAACGGATTGCGCAAGAAAAACCCATTATGCGCCGCGATTTTTTACGCCGCCGCTTGGAAAACGAAATTAACGCTTTATACGACAGGTTGGCGCAGGCGTTGAAAGCGGAAAACGAGCGTTTGCGCGAAGAAAATAGAAAATTGAAAGAACAAATGACGAAATAACTCCTTGAAAATATAAAAACACGGAAAATGTTTGCGCTTTTTCCGTGTTTTTATATAAAAAGCACTTGACAACACACCCTTTCTATGATAAAATAACAGTTGATATATAACAAATGATATATAAAGGAGGCGCTTATGCCACCGAGAGTAAAAATAAACAAGCAAGAGATTATACAAACGGCAATAGAAACGGTTAGAAGAAAGGGTGCGTCGGCGTTAAACGCGCGGAATCTTGCGCAGGAGCTGGGGTGCTCCACACAGCCGATTTTTTCCAACTTTAAGACGATGGACGATTTGCAAAAGGACGTTGTGTCGTGTGCATACGAGCGGTATTTATCGTTTATCCAAAGGGAAGTGGAAAGTGAAAAATATCCCGTTTATAAGGCGTTTGGTATGGCGTATATCCGTTTTGCGGAGCAAGAAAAAGAGCTTTTCAAACTACTTTTTATGTGTGATAAAAAGGGCAGGGAGCTTTTGCCCACGCAAGATTTTCAAGCGTCGGTAGAGATGATTATGCAGGCAAACGCACTCACGAAAGAGCAGGCGGAGCTGATGCATTTGGAAATGTGGGCGTGCGTACACGGCATTGCCACGATGCTCGCCACTTCGTTTTTGTCGTTCGATTGGGAATTGATTAGCCGTATGCTCACGGACGTTTATCAGGGTGTTCGTGCGATGAATATCGGCAAAAGGAGCTAACCATGTATGCGATTAAGATAGAAAATTTGACAAAACGCTATAAAAATATCGTAGCGGTTGACGGCTTGTCGCTGTGTGTAGAGCAGGGGGAATTACTCTCGTTGCTTGGCGTGAACGGCGCAGGCAAAACCACTACGATAAAAATGCTGTCCTGTTTAACACAGCCCACGAGCGGGGACGCGTACTTGCTTGGGAAAAGCATTTGTAAAGATAGTGCGGCGGTAAAAGCGATGATTGCGGTATCCCCGCAGGAAACGGCGATTGCGCCCGCTTTGTCCGTAAAAGAAAATTTAGAGCTGATGTGCGGAGTGTTTGGGTTTACCAAAGAAAAGCGCAAACAAAAAATAGACGAATTGACTGACCTGCTCGATTTACAAAGCGTGCTGAATAGAAAAGCGGGAAAGCTTTCGGGCGGCTGGCAAAGACGGTTGAGTATTGCAATGGCGCTTGTGAGCGAGCCGAAAATTTTGTTTTTAGACGAGCCCACGCTTGGCTTGGACGTTTTGGCACGGAGCGATCTTTGGGAGATTATTCGCGCGCTCAAAGGGAAAGCGACGATTATTTTGACCACGCATTATATGGAAGAAGCGGAAGCGCTTTCCGATAAAGTGGCAATTATGAAAGACGGAAAATTAATGGTTTGCGAAAGCGTGCAAGAAATAAAAGCGCGTGCGGGAACGGACGATTTTGAGCAGGCGTGTATCCGTATCGTAAAGGGGGTGGCAAGATGAGAATGCTGACGTTTGCGAAAAGAAACGCAAAAGAAATGCTGCGCGACCCCTTAACGCTTGGGTTTGGCTTGGGATTTCCCGTTGTATTATTGCTTTTATTGAGCGCTATTCAAGCGAACGTTCCTGTAGAGTTGTTTGAAATAGCACATTTAACGCCGGGGATTACGGTATTTGGGCTTGCGTTTATGACGCTGTTTTCCGCGACGATTATCGCAAAGGACAGGGGGAGCTCGTTTTTGCAACGGTTATACACAACGCCTATGCGCGCAAGCGATTTTATCTTGGGCTACACCCTGCCGATGCTGCCGCTTGCCGTTGGGCAAAGCGTAGTTTGCTACGCCGTCGCGTTTGCGCTTGGTTTAGAGTGGACGGTGGGTATTTTGTACGCGCTCGTGTTCATTATTCCCGTTTCCGTGCTCTTTATTGCGCTTGGACTTTTATTTGGCAGTATTTTAACCGATAAACAGGTAGGCGGAATATGCGGGGCGCTATTGACGAATTTAACGGCTTGGCTGTCGGGGACTTGGTTCGATTTGCAGCTTGTGGGCGGTGTATTTGAAAAGGTTGCGTACGCGTTGCCGTTCGTGCACGCGGTAGAGATGGAACGCGCGTTGCTTGCCAGCAATTTTGCGGGTATCCTTCCCCATCTTTTTTGGGTGATAGGGTATGCAGCTTTTGCGCTTGTCCTTGCCGTTTGGCTGTTTTTAAGACAAATGAAAAAACAATAAATTTGCGGATAATATACAAGCAAGCCGCGCATCGTTTGTGATGCGCGGCTTGTTTTTGCCGTATAAAATTTGTCGATTGTTTTTTTAATTAGTCGGTTGCTTTTTTCGCTTGTTTTTTGATAGGCGTATTTTCCGTATCGCTCTCATCTAAACAGCGCAGCTTTTCGTCTAACATTGCGTCTAATCTTTCTTGCGCTTCCTGTTGACCCTTTCGAACAAGCGCGCGCATTTTATAGTTGTTGGTGATGAGCAATGCGCCTGCAAGACCGCCTACAATAAAACCGATGGCAAACTTTTCCATACTCTCCTCCCCAAGACGAACGCCTTGTTTTAAGAGTATGTGATAAAATACCGTTCCCTATACGCAAACAGCGTAAAAAGGCAAAAGGATAGGGGCAGGTATGCGATCAATCGAGCAGCATTGCTTCGTCGCTGTCTTCAAATTGTTCGTATTGATGACAAAATTCCGCGAATACTTCGTCCATAAGCTCGGGGTCTTCGATGGTGCAAAGACGCTTATCATCGTCCGTGCCTTCCAAGCGGAAAATAACCACTTCGTCCTCTTCTTCTTCCGTTTCGGGCTCTGCTTTTTGGAAGAAGCAATACCATTCTTTTTGATATTCAATCGTGCCGATATGCAGGTATTTTTCCACGTTTCCGTCTTCGTCTTCCAGCTCCATAATACGGTCTTGTTCGTCGTCGAATTCTTCTACCATTTCTTCTTTTTTCATACTGTTCACCTCGTTTTGTTTTTTGATTTTCGATAAATAGCTTTCCAAAATATACGACGCGGCAATCGAATCGATGGTCTTTTTTCGATCTTCTCGCTTTATCCCGCCCATAATTTGCGTGTCGCGCGCCTGCATCGTGGTAAACCGCTCGTCTTCTTCTTCGATGGGAAGCGAAGTTTTTTCCCGCAGCGCGTCGATGAAACGGCGGGTGCGTTCCGTTTGAATGCTTTCCGTTCCGTCGAAATTATACGGCATTCCGCATACGATTACGCCCACGCCGCGATTTTCAGCGATTTTGGCAATGGCGGCGACGTCCGCTTGAAAATTCCCCGTGCGTACGTAGGTGTCGCAGGGCATTGCATACTCGTTAAACGGGTCGCTGATGGCTACGCCGATGCGTTTATTTCCGATATCGAAAGCTATGGCTCGTTTACTAATCATACCCCTATTATAACACAAACAACGGCGTTCGTCTATCGTTTGTGCGCAGAAAAAGGCAAAAAAATAACCGCTTGCGCATAAAAAATCCGTCGCAGTTTAGAAAAACGGGACGGATAGCTTGTATGCAGTTTAACGATTTTCAAAAACGAGCGGGATACCCATGTCCTTGATGAGTTTGCAAGCCGTTTGCACGCGGCTGGCTTTATACTCGTGAACGTTATGGTTATCAAACCCAACGGACAGTTTTACGCCCGTCTTTTTAATAATTTCCTGTTGCTTTTTGTTTTTGAAAAATTCCGTCACGTAAGCGTGCGTCTTAAACGCGTGCGCGCTGTCCAAATTGACGTTCAATTCCCAAAAAATACCCTGCTGCGCCAGTTGCTTGCAATAGCGGTACGGTTCTTCGCCCTGTTTTTCTAAAAACGCAAACAAATCGGTATGCGCGATGCCGGTAGGGCAGCCGCAGCGTTTGGCGAACGTGAAAATATCCCCCTTCATAATGGAAGTTTCTACTTTATCCAAGCCCTCGACCAAGCAATAATCGAAAAAAGAAATATCCGCGCTATGGGGCAGGGCGTAGTTGTCTTTGCCTACGCAGGTAGCCACTTCGATACCGCATAAAATTTTAATTTTTTTCGCGTATTTGTCTTTGAGTAGGCGCATATGGTCGAAATACCGCAGCAGCGCTTGACCGTAATCGGTGTTGAGATTGGTCCCTTGATCATAACAAGCTTCCTTACGCGCTAAACCGACGCCGTGGTTATGGTCGGAAATCCCCAGCATCGTAATTCCGCTTAAAATCGCTTTTTCAATTACTCGTTCGGGCGCGTCGTTGCAGTCGAACGAATAATAGGTATGCGCGTGTAAATCTTGAATCATAAACAACCTCAATGCAGTCAATCGCAAAACTAATTATAATACATTTTTTTGCGAAAAACAAGTAAATCGGACAAAAAATTTTAATAAATATATCGAATTTTTGTATTATCTGCGTCGGGGGGAGTGAAATCGGTGACGACCAAATCGTAATCGGAAAGGTCGGCAACCCGATAGGTGCCGTTTGCGGAAAATTTGGTATGGTCCACCAAAAGCACGCGTTTTTTACACCGTTCAAAGGCGACTTTTTTAATTTCTTTTTGCTCAATCGAGCGTTCCAAAGCCGCGCCGCCGCATACCGCCGCGCAGGAAGAAAGCATCAAATCAAAGGAAAAATCGGCAAGCTGTCTCGCCGTCCAAGACCCCGTTGCGGAGATGGTGTTAAAATGCACGCTTCCCCCAAGCAAAATTAGGTTGACGTTGCTCTTTTTGGAAAGCTGAATGGCGGTTTGCAGGTTATTCGTGACTACCGTTTTATGGCTCAAATCAATACGCTCTGCCAAAGCAAGCGCGGTGGACGAGCTGTCGATAAATACCGACTTAAAAGGGGGAATATGCAAAATCGCTTTGGTGGCAACCCGCTCTTTTTCGCTGGCGTTTCTTTCCATACGGAAAAAGATGGACACTTCTTCGGCGTTTTCGGGTAAAACAGCCCCGCCGTGACTGCGTTCAATCAACCCCATATTTTGCATTTCCGACAGGTCGCGCCGTATCGTTGCTTCGCTGACGAATAACTCGCCCGCCAGCATTTTTACACTCAATTTTTTATGCGTTTTTAACGATTGTAATATCTCTTTTTGTCTTTCGGTCAGCGCCATCGCCCATTCTCCTTGCTCAAAAATGTGTTTTTTTGCGTTTTCTTTGCGCATTTTTGTTTATTTGTGTTCATATTATAGCACGAAAATTTTCTTTTGTCAATCTTTCAAACATATATGACAAAATAAAAAAAATGTGTTATAATGGTGTAAATATATAATATTTAGGTGTTTTATGAGAGAGTATTATCTGGCAATCGACATCGGCGCGTCTTCGGGCAGGCATATTATTGCGTATTTGGACGACGGTAAAATGATTACCGAAGAAATTTACCGTTTTGAAAACGGTCCCGAAACGAAAACCGCGTACGATGGAAAACCGCACTTGATGTGGACGGAAGAACGGCTGTTTCAAGAAATTTTGAACGGCTTGAAGCGCGCGAAGGAGTTGGATAAGGTACCCGTTTCCGTAGGGATTGACACTTGGGGCGTGGATTATGCTTTATTAGACGAAAACGATAAGGCAATCGGCGGTATCTATTGCTATCGCGACGGGAGAACGGAGCAAACCATTCCGCAGGTACATAAGCAAATTCCTTTTTCGTCGCTGTACGAAAAAACGGGCATTCAGTTTGCGTCCTTTAACACCGTTTATCAGCTTTTAGACGATAAGTTAAGCGGTCGAATGGCACAAGCGAAATCGATGCTGATGCTTCCCGATTATTTCCATTTCCGTTTGACGGGCGTGAAAAAGCAAGAATACACCAACGCAACCACGACGGGGCTGGTCAACGCTTTGACGCATCAATGGGACGAAGAAATTATCGATAAGCTCGGCTTTAAGAAAGAGCTGTTCGGCGAGCTGACGCAGCCGGGCGCGCTCGTAGGAGAATTTTCCGAAGAAGTGGCGGCGTTCGTTGGGTATCAAGCAAAAGTGGTTTTGCCTGCGACGCACGATACGGCAAGCGCGGT
>JAZRIK010000018.1:0-3909 GCA_045645245.1 Candidatus Scatosoma sp.
CGATTTGAATGATAGCGTGTCCTGTTTTTGCGTTTAGCGTTTGTAGGTGAGAAACATTTACTCCGTTTTCCTGCAAAACGTTTTTAAGGAACGTGCTGTCTCCTCCGATGCAACCGGCGTGATAAATGTTTGCGCCTGCACGAGCGGCAGCAATGGATTGATTTAAGCCTTTCCCGCCAGGAAATACTTCTAATCGCGTGCTCGCTATCGTTTCGCTAGGAACAACAATATGTTCTAAATTATATACATAATCGATATTACAAGAACCAAAGTTTAGAAATTTTATCATATCGAGTTTGTAGATCCTTTATTTGGGGTTGGCAGTGCAACGTCTGCTGGCCCTACATTACCTTCGGGGTCTATACATCCGAGCCCTGAAACTCCTGAAAAAGATTGTGGCGGATATTTGCGGGGACAGTCAATTATTGGATTTGGTCAGGCATATAACTTTTGGAGCGGGTGGAACCAAATGCTACGGCACCTTTTTGTTGGTGGACGATCAGGGGGCTTTCGCGATGCTCAAAGAAAATTAAAAATTTTCCGACCCCTTGCAGGGTTCTCGTCCCAGCTCAATATAGCAAAAAAACACGCACAAGGCGTGTTCTTTTGTTGGTGGACGATCAGGGACTCGGACCCTGGGCCCATTGATTAAGAGTCAATTGCTCTACCAGCTGAGCTAATCGTCCATATAAAACGATATAAACAATGTGGTGGAGATAAGCGGATTCGAACCGCTGGCCTCCTCGTTGCGAACGAGGCGCTCTACCAACTGAGCCATATCCCCAAAAGCATTATCTATTATATACTTTTATTTTTTATTTGTCAACGATTTTTTACGTATATTTTTAACATATTTCAGGAAAATTTCTTATTCTGCACTTGACAATGCTTTTCGTCAAGTTTATAATGTAATAGATACAATAAAATACCCTACACAAGGAGTTTTATGAAGAACTGGCTTAAAGGTCAATACGTTATTTTATCGGGTGTGTCGAGCGGAATCGGTAAAGAATTGACGAAAATCTTAATCAATAAGTATGGCGCGCACGTTATAGGTATCGCGCGCAACGAACGCAAAATGCTGTCTTTACAAGCGGAGCTTGGCGAAGACATCGATCATTTTTCCTATTATTTATTTGACGTTAGTCAGCGCGAGGGCTGGCAAAATTTACGTGCAAACCTAACGGAAAAACAAATTGCGCCCGTTTTGCTTATCAACAACGCGGGCGTTTTTCCGGCTTTTCAAAAGCTTACGGATATGCAGCCAGCGCAAATAGAAAGCGTTCTTCAAACCAACTTTTATGCGAGTGTATATTCTGTCGCAGAATTAAAAGACGCGCTTGCGAAGAATGGCAAAGTGTTGCCGTCCATCGTCAATATTTCATCGTCTTCCGCGCTTTGTACGGTAGTGGGTGCGGGGGCGTATTCGGCAAGTAAAGCTGCACTGAAAGCATACACGGAAGCACTTGCGATGGAAGAAAAGGGTAAACTGCACGTAGGAGTAATTTACCCCGGAACAACGGCGACAGACTTATTTAACAGCGATGAAAATACCAAGGACAGCGCACTCAATCTCGTGGCGATGCCGGCGAATAAAATGGCAAAAAAAATCGCGCGGAAAATATATAGACGCAAACGCCGTGCCGTTATCGGTTGGGACGCTAAAATGATGAATTTAACGGCAAAAATAATGCCTACGCGCGGGTTATTTTTGATTCGTGGAGTGATGAAATTATCCCACTCCAAGGTTTTCAAAAACGTATTCAAAGACGAATAATGACAAAAATATTTCAATTACTTGACAAAATAAGCAGTTTATGGTATAATTTGATAACAAAATTTATCGAAATATGTCGAAAATAGCATTTCAATATAAGAAAAAACATAAGTTAAAGGTGCATTATGTTCAACATTATCGAAGTTAACACCAAAAAATTACGCAAGGAGTTTGTCGAGTATCCTTTGCGTTTATATAAAGGCAATCCATACTTTGTGCCGCCTTTATACGGCGATGAAATGTCGATGTTTACCGATAAAAACGTGTATTTCAAAACGTGCAAATCGGTGTTTTTCTTGGCGCAGCGCGACGGTAAAACCGTTGGACGCATTCAAGGTATTATTCAGCGTCAGTACAACCAAATTCATAACGATAAGCAAGTGCGCTTTACCCGTTTCGACTGTGAGGACAACGTAGAAACTGCAAAAGCGTTATTTGCAGCGGTGGAAGCTTGGGCGAAAGAAAACGAAATGGAAAAGGTAGTTGGCCCGCTTGGATACAGCGACCAAGAACGCGAAGGGCTGCTTATCGAAGGATTTGATTATTTATCTACCTTCGAAGAACAATACAACTACCCGTATTATGCCAATTTAATCGAAGCGTGCGGCTACGTAAAAGACGTTGACTGGGTAGAATCGCGTTTATTTTCCACCCGCCAACAGGACGAACGCTTAAAAACGCTTGCCGAGCGTGCATTAAAGCGCTACAACCTGCGCGTGGTCAGCGACGGTATGCCCAAGCGCAAATTCTTGAAAAAATACGCCGCAAGCGTCTTTGAACTACTTGATGAGTGCTATAAAGATTTATACGGCGTTGTTCCGTTCACGCCCGAAATGATTCAGCAAACGGTGGATCAATTTATGTTGCTGTTGGATATGCGCTATATCACGGCGATTGCGAACGAAGACGACCGCGTAGTTGCGTTTGGTTTTTGCTTACCCGGTATCGGCTCGGCGTTGCAAAAGAGCGGGGGAAAACTCACGCCCGGCTGTATTATTCGCTTATTAAAAGCACTCAAAAATCCCAAGAGTATCGACCTTGGACTGGTTGGGGTTTTGCCTGAATATAGAAAATCGGGCTTGACGGCGTTTATTATGATTAAGCTGCAAGAAATGCTGGAAAGCGGATGCGTGGAATACTTGGAAACCAACTTGAATTTGGAAACCAACGCAAATATTCAAGCGCAGTGGAAGCATTTCGATTCTATCCAACATAAGCGCAGACGCTCGTACATTAAAACGTTGCAATAAAACGAAAACATCTCTCGTCGATAAGACGGGAGATGTTCTTTATTTGGTTAGGGATATTATTCAAAATCATCGTCGAAACGGTTTTCTAAAAATTGCTTAACGTCGTAGCCGTTGCGATAGATAAGATAGGTTGTCACGTTCGGTGCGACAAAGTCTTTGAGCGAAACTTCTTCCAAAGACCCATCTGCAAGCTTATCCTTGACCAGCTTATAGGGCAGGAACGAATATCCAAGTCCGTTTTCCAAATAGGGGAGCAATTTAGAAGAATTGTCAACGTCTAAACGGAATACGTGGTTTTTGGGGAATAAGGAACGGATAAACACGCCCGCTTCGCTCAACGTAAAATCGCACATTAAATAGGGCAATTTAGCAAGCTGCGCTTTGGTGATGCCGTCGGGATACTCGTTTTTACCTTTTCCGCATACGAGCGCAACTCTATCAACGTCATATACGTCGCACATATACCCCAAGCGCTTTAAGGGTACGGCGGAGAATACCATATCCAGCATATTATCCTGTAATTGCTGAATTAAATCGAGCGAGTGCCCAAGCATCAGCTTAACGGACGTGACGTCGTTGTCTTTTAAGCATTCGTCAATCAGTTGCTTTACGTATATTTCATACGTTGCGTTAATCGCGCCGATGGAAAATTTACGGCTATGCGAAGATAACGCGTTCATTTCATCGATGGACGTATCCTGCAACTCTAAAATGCGTTCCGCATACCGTAAAAAAACTTCTCCCGCTTCCGTTAAGGTGACTGTTTTCGAGCCGCGCGTAAACAGCTTTTTGCCTACTTCTTTTTCCAAAGTCGGTTCGTAGCCATGTCGTTCTGTGAGCCAAGGAGTTGCACCAAACAGTTGTCTTCCTAAGACCGCTTGG
>JAZRIK010000019.1:0-5641 GCA_045645245.1 Candidatus Scatosoma sp.
GCCATTACGTCGTCGGGAATCGCTTTGCCTTTGGCGATACGGTTTTCAATGGTCAAGCCCTCGATGTCCTTAAATTCGACCTTTCCTTGCGCCACCAAATCGCTTAAAATAAATTCGAGTACTTTTCTTGCCTGCGCGGAAATGATAGGACCGATGCCGTCGCCGCCGCATACGCCGATTTTAATCGTTTTAAGCGCCGCATAATCGACAAAATCGCCCTGCGCTTTCATATCTTCTACGCGCGTAAGCTGGTCTGCCATCAGTTTTCTAAATTTCTCGCAAGCCGCGTCTAATTGCGCGGTGTATTCTGCTTTTTCCATATTAATTTTTCTCCTGTTTTGTGTAATTTAAGCTACCGCCCGCAAGCAGCATCGCGCGTTGGCGTTTGGAAAGCGTTAAGCGTAAAACCGCCGTTGCGCCGTTCGTTTTATTGACGAGCGTTGCTTGTTCTTGCTCGGCAACCGCCGCGCGGAAATTGACGATTTCGATTTCGTCGCCTTCGTTAAAATTATTATAATCGTCGGGATTTTCCAGCGTCATCGGCACGATACCAAAGTTGATAAGGTTCGCAACGTGAATGCGCGCAAAGCTCTTTGCCACCACCGCTTTAATCCCTAAATACAAGGGTACAAGCGCAGCGTGCTCTCTCGAAGAGCCCTGTCCATAATTCACGCCGCCCAAAATAACGCCGCCGCCCTTTGCTTTTGCACGCTCGGGGAAATTCTTATCGCAAACGGTAAAGCAAAATTCAGAAAGCTTAGGTACGTTGGAACGATACGGCAATACCTTCGTTCCCGCGGGCATAATATGGTCGGTCGTAATATCGTCGCCCACCTTCAAAATCAGCTCGCACCGCAAATCTTCGTCGGGTGCTTTACCTACGGGAATGGGCTTAATGTTCGGTCCGCGTTCCACGTAAACGGAATGCATATCTTCCGCCTTAATAGGCATTTCAATCAAATTATCGTTGATTTTGAATGCCTTGGGCATTTCAATCGTAGGCGCAACGCCCAGCGTCGTCGGATCGGTGAACACGCCCGCGATTGCAGACGCCGCCGCCGTTTCGGGCGATACGAGATACACCTGCGCGTCCGCCGTTCCGCTGCGCGCAAGGAAGTTTCTATTAAACGTACGCAAGCTTACCCCTGCAGACTGCGGGGAAAAGCCCATACCGATACAAGGTCCGCAAGCGCATTCTAAAATTCTGGCGCCCGCGTTGATTAAATCGGCAAGCGCACCGCATTCGGCAAGCTGCGTATATACTTGTTTTGAGCCGGGTGAAATGGATAAGCTCACGTCGGGATGCACGGTTTTACCTTTGAGTATCGCAGCAACCGTAAGCATATCCTGCATAGACGAATTCGTGCACGAGCCGATGCAAACTTGATTGATTTTCATACCCGCAAGCTCGGATACGGATTTTACGTTATCGGGGCTGTGCGGACAAGCGGCAAGCGGTTGCAAAGACGATAAATCGACCGTAATTTCTTTATCGTAAACCGCGTCGCTATCCGAGAAAAGCTCAATATAATCTTCTTCTCTGTTTTCCGCTTTCAAAAACGCTTTCGTCACTTCGTCGGACGGAAAAATAGAGCTGGTTGCGCCAAGCTCCGCGCCCATATTCGTAATGGTTGCGCGTTGGGGTACGGACAAGGTTTTTACCCCTTCGCCCGCGTATTCGACAATCGCGCCAACGCCGCCCTTTACGCCTAATACGCGCAAAACTTCTAAAATAACGTCCTTTGCGCCAACGTAATCGGATAATTTGCCCACCAAATTCACTTTAATCATCTTGGGCATCGTGATATAGTAGGTACCGCCGCCCATCGCAACGGCAACGTCTAAACCGCCCGCGCCCATACCGAGCATACCGATTCCACCTGCCGTGGGCGTGTGCGAATCGGACCCGATCAGCGTTTTGCCCGGCTTGGAAAACCGTTCTAAATGTACTTGGTGGCAAATGCCGTTTCCGGGTCGGGAAAAGCGAATGCCGTGTTTTTTCGTGACCGTTTGAATGTAGCGGTGGTCGTCCGCGTTTTCAAAGCCCGCTTGCAGAGTATTATGGTCGATATATGCAACCGAAAGCTCGGTTTTCACTCTGTCAATGCCCATCGCTTCAAATTGCAAATACGCCATCGTACCCGTCGCGTCTTGCGTGAGCGTTTGATCGATTTTCAAACCGATTTCGCTACCTACCTTCATTTCACCGCAAATAAGGTGATTTTTAATAATTTTTTGCGCTATCGTATATCCCATAGCTTTCTTTCCTTTTTCTAACGATTTTTTATTATAAATCAAACCAGTTCAAATTGCAACGTCCGTCCGCGCAATACGTTTGGAACAAATCTTCCAGCTCCTTTTCGCCCATAACCGTCGTTCTTCCGTCGGCATACAGCGCGTCGATAGAGTCTTTCATTTGCTTTACAATCCAGTCTTGCTTGCCCACTTGCTTTTCAGCAGGCAGCTTATAATGCTTATTGATCCAGTATGCAATACCTGCCAAGCCCGACGTGTTGGAAATGGAAACTTCCGCGGGGCGTTTCAAAATCTTTTCCGTATCGAAAATATTATAAATTTCCGCGTCCTTCATCATTCCGTCAGCGTGAACGCCTGCTCGCGTTAAGTTGAATGCACTACCCACAAACGGCGTCATCGGCGGAATATCGTATTTAAGCTCTTTTTCAAAATATTCGGCAATGTCGGTTATGGCGGTAGTATCCATTCCGTCCAGCGTACCGCGCAGGGACGCATACTGCATCAGCATTGCTTCCAGCGGCACGTTGCCCGTGCGCTCGCCGATACCCAACAGCGAACAGTTGACCCCGCTCGCACCGTATAACCACGCGCTCACCGCGTTGGCTACGCCCATATAAAAATCGTTATGACCGTGCCATTCGAGCATTTCCGAAGTCACGTCCGAATAGTGATGCAAGCCGTAAACAATACCCGGTACGCTACGGGGAAGCGCCGTGCCTGTAAACGGCAAACCGTACCCCATCGTATCGCACATACGGATACGCACGGGCACTTTCGCTTCGCGCGAAAGGTCAATAAGCGCATTGACGAACGGAACGACGAACCCGTAAAAATCGGCGCGCGTAATATCTTCTAAATGACAGCGGGGCGAAATGCCTGCGTCAAACGCTTGCTTTACTACCGATAAATAATGGTCGTACGCTTGCTTTCTCGTCATATTCAGCTTTTTGAAAATATGATAATCGGAACAGCTTACCAAAATACCCGTTTCTTTGATGCCGATATTGTGAACAAGTTCAAAATCTTCCTTTTTCGCACGGATCCAAGTAGTAATTTCAGGGAATTTATAGCCGAGCGCCATACATTCTTCCAGCGCCTGTCTGTCCTTTTTCGTATAAACGAAAAATTCGCTTTGACGGATAATCCCATTCGGCCCGCCCAAACGCGCAAGCATTTTATAAATATCCACAATTTGCTTTGCCGTATAAGGCGCGCGCGATTGCTGTCCGTCTCTAAACGTAGTGTCCGTAAGCCAAATTTCTTTGGGCATATTCATAGGCACGCGGCGGTGGTTAAACGGCGTTTTAGGAATTTCATCATACGGATAAATATCGCGGAATAACTGTGCTTCCGCGACGTCTTGCAGCTCGTATTGATAAGGGTCTTGCTCTAATAAATTACTCGAAGGGTTTAACTCTATCATACTTTTCTCTCCTTCCGTTTCGTTTTTTCGATTAAACATTTGCTTTCAATTTGTAAAATCGATTATAACATAAAATATATATAATGTCAAGGGTTTAAGCGGTATATTTGTATTTCTTGGAAATTTTTAACGAGAATTTCACAAAAAAGGACGGCTTTGCGTTAAAAAGCGTCCTTTTCGATTTTGCTCCACCGTTTTGCGATAAATTTCAGCTTGATGGAAAGTGGTAAAAATGCGGTAAAAACGCGCATAAGCTTATTCCAAAATCCGGGGATAACCGTTCTTTTATTTTTACCAACGGCTTTGAGCGCCGCTTTTGCTACAAAGGTAGGCGATTTTGCGGCGAGCTTGCCCCAAACGCCTTGCCCCTTAATTTGCTCTTTTACGTCGTCGCGCGTGGGAATTGCGCCCGGTAAAACCGCCGTCACGGCAACGTTTTTCCCTTTCATTTCTTCGCGCAGGGCAACGGAAAAGGAAGTAAGCGCCGATTTGGTTGCGCTATACAAGGCAAAATACGGCATAGGATATATCCCCGATACGCTGGAAATATTGATAATATCCAACCGCTCGGCGCGATTATGGATTGCAAAGTGGCACAAAGAAACCGCCGCTTCTAAATTGACGCGGCATTGAAAAATTAACTTTTCCTGCGTGTAAGCGGAAACGGCTTTTTGCACGTCCACGCCCGCAACGTTTATCAGCGTGGAAATAGCGGCATTCATCTGCTCGATTTCTTGCATCAACGCATACCTGCCCTGCTCGTTTTCTAAATTTGCCGCAATCGTGACGATACAAACACTGGGGAATTTTTCCTTTAAGTCCGCTTGCAGATTTGCTAATTTTTCCGCGCTTCTGCCCGTTAAAATCATCGGCTTGCCCTGCCTTGCAAGCTGGTAGGCAAACGCTTTGCCTAAACCGCCCGTCGCGCCCGTTATCAATGCGTATTCGTTCATTTCTATCCCCTTTATTGATAGTTTCTTGCACCGAAAATGGTTGAGCCAAGCCGTACCATATTGCTCCCTTCTTCTACGCATAACGCATAGTCGCCGCTCATACCCATTGAAAGATATTCAACTTCGCTCGATTGCGTTTTTGCCCACTCGAACAACTGACGCATTTGCTGAGTAAGCGTCCGCAAGCGTTTTTCATCGTCGGTGTTTGGCAGCATTGCCATAAACCCTTTCACGCGCAGCCCTTGCAATTTTGAAATGCGCTGAAACGCTTCTTTCGCTTCGTCAAAGGCGTACCCGCCTTTACTTTCTTCGTTGCCGATATTGATTTGCAGCAGCACGTTGGAAGTGATTTCGCTTTTGACGGACAACCTTGCGATTTCCTGCGCCAACGCATCTCTATCGCACGAGTGATAAAGCGCAATTTTACCGATTAAGTATTTTACCTTATTCGTTTGCAAATGCCCGATAAAATGGCGCGGACAATCCAAAAGTAAATGGTTTTTCAAGCGAAATTCTTGCACTTTGTTTTCCGCAATGGCATCTACACCTGCAAGAATTGCGGTATTGATATCTTCCACGCTTTGCATCTTGATCGCCGCAACCAACGACACGCGCTCTCCAAGCTGTTTTTTCAATTCTTGTACCCGCGTAAAAATTTTTGTTTGTTCCATAGCGCACTCTCCTGCTTTTCTCGCATAATTATACCTTTTCTATACGCAAATGTCAACTTTCCAACGGTTTTTTCCCACCTTTTTCCTGCATATTTAATAAAAAAAAATATTTTTTTGTTAAATCACTTGATTTTTTTACGTTTAAGCGTTATAATGTAAACAATAGATAGAACCTACAAGGATAATCAATTTTTTCTATGAATACAGAAGAACTGAAAACATTTACTATTTTATCCAAAGTAAAAAACTTTACCTTGGCTGCCGAGCAACTGTTTATCGCGCAATCGACGGTCACCAACCGTATCAGCGAGCTGGAAAAAGAAGTAGGCAAAAAGCTG
>JAZRIK010000020.1:0-19309 GCA_045645245.1 Candidatus Scatosoma sp.
GTGACTGACGTTGCGCGGATTTTATCGAGAAGCGACGTTTTACCGTGGTCAACGTGACCCATAACCGTCACGACGGGCGCACGCAATACAAGCTTGCTTTCGTCTTCTTTTTCCACTTTATCCATCAGCACTTCTTCCGCCGTCTTTTCGGGCTTGTATTCAAGGTCGATGCCCATATCCATCGCAATCATCAAAGCGTTTTCATAATCGATGGAGTCGTTAATTCCTTTCATAACCCCTTCTTTGAATAAGCGCTTGGTAATTTCCACCGCCGATACGCCCAGCTTTTCGGAAAGGACTTTGATAGGAATATCTTGCGTGGTGACGACCGCGTGTTCGATTTTGATAGTGGGAATTTCTTGGTGCTTTTGCTTTTTGGGCGAGCGCACTTTTCTGTATCCCGACTTATCTTCGTCGAAATCTTCCACAGTCATACCTTGTTGCTTGATCAAAGTACGCTTGGATACGGGACGCTTTTCCGTGTAAGTTTTTTCAAACGTTTTCTTCTTCGCAGGTGCGGAGAACGACTTATTATCTCTCGACGGCATCGCAGGCGCGCTCATCGGCGCAGGTGCGGCAGGACGAGTAGCGGGTCTGTCCGTTTTAGGCGTAAACGTTCTTTCCCCTTGCGGGCGCATAGGTCTATCCGCTTGCGGACGCGGACGGAACGTAGCCCCTGCACTTGTATTTTCCGCACCCGGTTTTGCCACGTAAACGCCTTGTTCTTGCCCGTTTCTAAAATATCTGGGCGCGCGCGGTTGCGTGGGGTCTGCCTTGGGTACGAACGTTTTTACGACGGGCTTCGCCGCTTTGGGCAGCTCTTGCGCAGACGGTTCTTGTTTTTCTTCTACGCTCGGTTTTTCTTGCTCTACGGGAGTTTCCGCCTTTTCTTCTACCGGCGCTTGAATGGGTTGTTCCACCGTTTCTTGTTGCTTTGCTTTTTTCGCCGCCTTTTGTGCTTTTTCTTGCTTTTCCGCTTCCAAAGCCGCTTCTTCTTGCGCTTTTAATGCAGCAGCGCGCGCTTCTTCTTCCGCTTTCAATGCAGCTTCAGCAGCGTCACGCTCCGCTTTTTCCGCTTCTAATACGGATAAATTTTTCAAAATTTCAGAAAGATTTTTTTCCGTGGAAGAAAGACGCTTTAACACGTTGCCGAGCTTATCGCCTTCCAAAAGATCTAATATTTTTTCCACGTTTTCATATTTTGCCATAGGTTAGTTGCTTCCTCCCGAATATAAATTATATGCATTCTCGCTTTCCACCGCGGAAAGGATAGCCAAAGCGAGATTTTTGTCAGTAATTGCCACCGCTTTTACGGCTGGCTTGTATAACGCTTGCCCCAGCGCGTCCGACTTTGCCATCAGCAGCGGACAGCCGAGCTTTTCTTGCGCTTTTATGATATTTTTGAAAGAGTTTTGCGCAATTTGCTCGTCGCAAATCAATAAATGAACGCCCTTTTTCTTGTTTTGAATTTCGTCCACGCCAAACACGATTTTACGCGCCCGCAAACAAAAACCCAAATACGCGGATACCTTACTTTTCTCCAAAAGCGTCCTCCTTCACGTCCGAATATACTTTTTCAGATACGTTCAAAGAAAAAGCTTTATGCAATAATTTTTTATCCGCGAGTTTTTTCAAACACGCTTCCGCGCTACAAATATACGCCCCTCTTCCTGCCGCTTTACCGCTTGCGTCCGCAAAAATTTCCCCGTCCGCGTTTTTGACCACGCGCGTCATTTCCATTTTTGGCTTCATCTCGCGGCAAGCAATGCACATACGCATAGGCACACACTTTTTCTTTGCCATTTATCTTACTCCAAAGTTTCTTCTACTTCTTCCGCTTCTTCGCTTTCCATCGCCGCGAGTACTTCTGCCGCTTCGGGCGACGACGCGCTCTTCACGTCGATTTTCCAACCGGTCAAGCGAGCCGCCAAGCGCGCGTTTTGCCCGTCTCTACCGATAGCAAGCGACAGCTTATCATCGGGCACAATTGCCATTGCGCTGCGTTCGCCCTTCGCCGTCACGGAAAGCACTACCGCAGGCGACAACGCCTTGTAGATAAATGCAAGCGGGTCTTCATTCCAAAGAATAATATCAATCTTTTCGCCGCCGAGCTCTTCCACGACCGCGTTTACTCTCGCACCGCGATTACCAACGCACGCACCGACTGCATCTACGCGCGCGTCGTTCGAATAGATAGCAATCTTCGTACGGTGACCTGCTTCACGAGCGATTTCTTTCACTTCCACAAGCCCTTGCGCAATTTCAGGCACTTGCGCTTCGAAAAGCTTTTTCACAAGCCCTGCCGCCGAACGGGAAACGACGATTTGCGAGTTTCTGCCGCTGTTTTTCACGCGCTTTACGAATACTTTAATTTTATCGCCAACCACGTATTTTTCGCCAGCAACTCTGTCCTGCGGGGGCATAACGCCTTCCGTTTTCTTATCGCCAAGCTCCACGTACACGTTTCTTTCGTCGATTTTGCGGATAATACCTTCCATCAGCTCGCCTTCTTTATCCGAGAATGCGGAGAAGGTGTTATCTCTTTCCGTTTCGTGTAATTTTTGTAAAATAACTTGCTTTGCCGTTTGCGCCGCAATACGACCGAAGTTTTTAGGAATAAACACCTTTTCGATTACGTCGCCTACTTGGTGATTCGGGTCAAGCTCTTGCGCGTCTTCCAACGAAATTTCCTTGTCCTTATCCGTCACTTCTTCCACGACGTAGCGGGTCGCCTTAAATTCGATTGTACCCATTTCAGGGTCAAGCGCAACGGAAATTTCCGCGCCGCCGTCAAATTGTTTTTTATAAGCCGAAGCCAACGCGTTTTGAAGCGTTTCGATGAAAGCTTCTTCGCTGATGCGTTTTTCTCTTACCAAATCGGTAGGCGCCGCAAAAAACTCTTTGTTTTCCATTTTAATTACTCTCCTAAATATGTTTTTTCTTTATGATTTTTAATTTTTTGAATAGTTATAAAACGATTTAATGCAAGCGAGTCAAGGCGAACGCGGCTTTGTCAAGGGCGCGTACTTTTCCGTACGCAACCGAAGGCAAAACGTAAGTTCAACGCAGAATTGCGCCGCATTTCAATCGTTTTATTTTAATAAATTGTCAAAATCAATTGCTCTGCAAATCTTCGCAATTTTCGCCTTTTCCAGCTTGATTTTTTCGCCTTTTTCTTCCACCTCGATACAATGCTCGTCGTAGCCAACCAGCGTTGCTTCGAACAGCTTTTTCCCTTTCATCGGCGCGTAAAGCTTAATTTCCACCTTTTGCCCCATACACTTATCAAAATCTCTCGCCGTTTTGAGCGGTCGGTCTAACCCAGGGCTGGAAACGTTGAGTGTGTAGGGCGCGCCGAACGTGGGATCCACTTCGTCGAGTACGGGGTCAATCGCACGGTGGAATTTTTCACAGGTATTCAAATCCACCCCGCCTTCGATGTCGATATAAACGGTAAGCGCGGGCTCTCTGCCTTGCTTAAATTCCACTTCCACAATCTCAATTTGCATCTCGTTTGCAATCGGTTGTAAAGCGGAAACAATTTCGTCAATCGTCTTTACTTTCACTTGTTTTCCCCTTTATAATGCTATTGAGAGCGGACTTCTTCGTCCGCTCTCAATAATCAAATAATTATTAAGTGTCTTTATTATACCATTCTTTCCCAAAAATAGCAAGCGTTTTACGCGATTTTTTCTAAAAAAGTTTTCCCGCTTAATACAGCTGAATTTTATCCGCTTCCGCTTGAATGGCACGGTTGATACGCGCCATTACGCCCACAGGCACCTTTACCACACGCCGATCGTAGGTGACCAGCCCGTTAATCTCTTCTTCCACGTCCGAAACCTGCGTATAAATACACCCGCAAAGCCCTTGCGCAATCAAGGGTTTGAGCTTTTGCAAGTACAGCGTTTCGAGCGCATCGACAAGCTCGGTACGCAGCGCAAATTTCTTGTAGCCGAACTCTTTTTTCTCGTCAAAAACGTGCCCTTTTATCTTCATCGAATATCCGCCGAACTCACTCAAAACGACAGGGCGCGGATCCTTGGGTACTTTGAGCGGCGTATAATAGGTATGCAAGCTTCTTAATTCCGTTTTATCTACGCCTTGATCGTGCCAACCGCTAACCGAGTCGATAATACGCGTAGGGTCCTTTTCACGCACGTACGCCGTCCACGCAGCCGAGTCGAACTGTCCCCAGCCCTCGTTAAAGGGTACCCAAACGCCGATACAAGTGCAATTATAAAGCTGCGTAAGCGTTTCATCCACCATTTGCGCAAACTCGTTTCTGCCCGCTTCGCTTTCGCGCGCGAAATACTTATAATCGTTGTCCTTATGCTTAAAGCCAAGGAACGGGAACGCCGCCACGTGCGTAAATTTATACTCGCCGCCGCCGTTGACGAAATCCTGCCAAACAATCATACCCAGCCGATCGCAATGATAATACCACCGCATCGGCTCTATCTTAATATGCTTGCGCAGGGTGTTAAAGCCCATATCCTTCATCAGTTGAATTTCGTTTGCCGCCGCTTCGTCGCTTGGATAGGTCAGCCAACCGTCCGACCAGTATCCTTGGTCGAGTACGCCGTTGAAAAAGTACGGCTTGCCATTCAAGGTCAAGCGCATTTTTCCATCCTTATCGGGCGCTTTGCCAAACGAGCGCACGCCAAAATACGATTGCAGCTTATCCCCCGCCGTGTTTGTAATCACTATATCGTACAGCTTGGGTTTTTCAGGCGACCACAGCTCAAAATCGTAAAAAAGCGTAGTTTCCTTACGGAACGTTTCTTGAATAATTTCTCTCTCGCCGTCGAATACGGTAATTTGCTTTTCATCGTCCCCGTCCGCGCAAATTTGCACGCTCTTATTGATGGCGTTTGGAAGCATTTTCAAACCGCTGATATGGTTTTTGGGCATACTCTCAATCCACACCGTTTGCCAAATACCGCTTTGCGGCGTGTACCAAATTCCGCCCCGCTTATCGCTTTGCTTACCGCGCGCGCCGCTATTTCTCGTCGCTTCGTCCTTCACCCGCACGATAATTTCGTTTTCGCCCAGCTTCGCACAAGCGGATATATCAAACGAAAACGCGGTAAAGCCGCCCTTGTGCATACCCACCTTTTGCTTATTCACCCACACTTCGCACTCGCTATCCACCGCGCCGAAATGCAGCAGCGTTTTTCCAAGCAATACATTTTCCGTGAGCGTAATTTTTCTAAAATAAACGAGCATTTCGCCCGTACGAAGCTTAAATCCGCTGCGCACGCCGCTCAAAATCGTTTCCGGCGAAAAAGGCACGCGAATCGTACCGTAAAAGGAACGATTGCCCTTGATATCCGTCTTATAAAATCCCCACTCGCCGTTTAGACACAGCCAGTTTTCGCGCATCGCTTGCGGCGTAGGGTGTTCCGTATGCGGAACTGCTTTCACTTCATAATCCGTCCGAATCGCCATTATGCGTCCCCCTTACTTTTTGCTTTTACTTTCACCAAAAACGGTATCACGGCAAACACGAGCAACGCGGCAATCGCGCCCGCCAAGAAAATGCCCGGTGCAGGAATATACTGTGTCGTCATCGCGTCCGCACTACCCAAATCGGGTAAGGGAATCGCCGCCGCCTTGTTGATAGCATTCCCGATCATCGGCCCGAAAATCATAGGCAAAAGCACGCTGAATATCATACGCACGCCTTGCAATTTTCCCGCGTCCCCCGCAGGCGTATAATCGCGCATCAACGCGCCGCATAACGCGGAAACGAGTATGTACCCCGCTATCATCACAAACCCCGCCACGCCAAAGGTGAGTAGCGTTGCCGTTTTATTGTCAAAGTGGAAGAAATACATTCCTAGCAAGCCCGCCGCCATTACGCCCGCCGCAGGATACAAAAGCTTTGCTTTATCCATTTTATCCGTAATCGGTCCAAGCGCGACGTTGCCAACTGCGCCCAGCACGATTGCCGCGCCGAACACGACGCTGTATTCCACCACGTTAAAGCCCAAATAAGTAGTCATATAAATAATCAAATACGGCATAAAAATTTGACAGGCGATACCGTAAATCCCCACGATGATAAAAGTGAGATACAGCGGTTGATTGCCTTTGATAACCGACGGCTTGAAGCCGTAAAAAATATCTTTGAGCGAGCCGTTTTTCTCTAACGTAGGGCTGTCTTGAATTACATAAACCCCCACGCCGCCGCAAATAGCAATCACTGCGCCCAACCCAAAAAACAGACCTTGATAGCCGATGACAGAAACCAAAATTCCAAAACCGCCCGCCACGATCAGCATCGCAATTAAGGGCAAAACGGACACTACGCTTTCTACCTTACCGCGGAATTCTTCCTTGGTGTTATCCGTCACCCACGCGTTAAACGCCGCGTCGTTTGCCGTTGAGCCAAACACCGTCATTACGCAGTCAAACACGATCACGAGCGTTAAGGCAAGGTTAATTGCGCTTGCGGTATCCAAACGGAATACCGTCGCCAAGCTTTCCGTAGAAAGCAGCCCAAACGCCGCCACCGTAAAGCCCCAAATTATGTACCCGTACGAAATAAAGCGTTTTCTATTCCCCGCCTTATCCGATAGCGTACCCGCAATCAGCGTGACGATGGTCGCGGTAATCCCCGAAAGCTGCACCATCAGCGTAATCGCGTCTAAGTTGGGCGAAATGGTATCAAATACGAACAGGTTAAAATACATATTTTCCACCGACCAAGCAATTTGCCCGATCAAGCCGAACAGTATCAAAACCAGCCAGTTTTTTCTGCTAAATAGCTGTTTTTCCATCATTTATCCCCTATCAAAACGGCAGCTTGCCGCGTTTTTTCATTAACTCGATAAAAATTTTCGCCGTCACACACGCGTCGTCGAACGCGCGGTGATGATTGAATGCAAACCCATAATAATCGGCGATTGAATTGAGCTTATAATTGGGCACTTCGCCGCGCAATAACTCTTGCGATAAATGCATCGTATCATATTGCTTTTTATCGAATTTATACCCGTTTTGCTCACCGTAATAATGCACGAAACGATAATCGAACGCTACGTTATGCCCAACCAAAAGCGCGCCGTCGATGAACTTATAAAAATCGGCAATCGCCTGCTCGATGGTCGGCGCACCCACCAAATCGCTATCGGTAATCCCCGTCAGCGCAATAATTTCCTTGGATAACCGCTCTTCACACGCGACAAAGGTAGAAAATTTTTCCACCATCTCGCCGTTTAATAATTTTACCGCACCGATTTCGATGATTTTGTCCATTTTGCCCATCGCAGGGTTGTTATTCAAGCCCGTCGTTTCCAAATCGAACACGACGAACAAATTATCCTTCAAATCGGCGGGCTTATCCAAGCTATCAAACAATCCCGCTTGCGTATAATCCACGTACGGCTCGGGAAAGACCGAATGATATTGCTTGGGAACGGGCTTACCCTTTCTTTCCTTGGGAACAAAGTTTTCAGGCGGCGTACCGTAATTGAGTTTGACCACCTTAAACGATTTATAGCCGTTATACACTTCGTTTTGTCCTGTAAGGACAACCGTATCGCCCGCTTTTAAGGCGCGCACCTTTTCTAGCGTGGCTTTTTTCGGGAAATACGTCGTCCGTACCACACCCGTACCGTCGGACACGGACAAAATAAACCGCGTTTTTTGCACGTCTTCGCCCGTTTTCTCGTTGCGGCGCACGTACTCTTTTTCTTCGATATAAGTAATAGCTCCGCAAACGGAAAATACGCCGTCTTCGCTCAAATAATCGGCTGCATACACCGCACTTTCCGGCATTTCGTCCACACCGTCGATTTTTTCAAAATTACAAATTTCAAAACGGCGAATTTCGTTGACAAGCTCGGTTTCTTCCGTTTCGGGAATTTCATCTAAAAGCGACGCGTCCGCTTCCTGCTTTTCCACCACGCGCACGTTGCCGTAGAACGTTCCGCAGTACCCGCTTTGCAAATACGCGCTCACTTCGTCTAAAATATGCGCCGATTGAAAGAGCGATTGCTCGCCCGACGCAATATCAAAGCAAAAATTCGCCCCGCTTTTGAGTATATCCACGTGAATACACTCTTCCTGCAAAAACGCAGCCGCCGCAGGGAATTTATTTTGCACGAACTCGAAAATTTTCCGTTTAATAATCTCTTTATCGGGTACGCGCTTAACGATTTTCACCTTCGCCGTGATGTTTTCGGGTAAAAACGAACGGGAAATTTCTATCGCGCCTTGTACGTCGCTATCCGAGTATGCTTTATCGGTAATCAGCAAAAATTCCGCGCTCTTTTCCCGCCTGCTTACGGTTATACCGCTCAATAGCGCGTTTTGTAAGCCGCTAAGCGTTCGTATTTGTTGTAAATATTCTTCCACTCTATTCATCGATAAGCTCTCTTATTTCCTTAAAAAATTCTTCTTCCGCGTCGCAAAGCGCTACTTTTTTGAAGGGCTCGCCCTTTTTGAAAATGATACAGCTATCCTTTCCGCCGGCAATTCCCAAATCGGCGTCCTTCGCTTCTCCGGGCCCGTTCACTACGCAGCCCATCACCGCAATTTTTAACCGCTTTTTGCACTTTGCTACCGCCTTTTGCACCTTTTCCGCGAGTGCCATACTCTGCCAGCTACATCTCCCGCAAGTGGGACAAGACACCACTTCCGCGTAGTTTTTATCCAGCTCGCAGGCGCGGAGTATATTTTGCGCGGCATACACTTCTTCTACGGGGTCGCCCGTAAGCGATACTCTTATCGTATCCCCGATTCCGCTCAAAAGCAGCGAACCGATACCCACCGCGCTTTTGATAACGCCCGTTTGTAAGGTTCCCGCTTCCGTCACCCCCAAATGCAAAGGGTATTGCGTTTTTTGCGCGAGCAAGGTATATGCCTGCACCGTCAAGGGTACGCTGGACGCCTTTACCGATACCACAATATCGTTTACGCCGTATTCTTCCAGCGTTTGCACGCTTGCAAGCGCGCTTTCCACAAGCGCATTCGCGCTCCTGCCGTATTTTTGTAAAAATTCCTTTTCGATACTACCGCTGTTCGAGCCAACCCGCACGGGAATTTTATGCGCCTTTACGCAATCGGCAACCAGCTTAATTTCCTTTTCGCCGCCGATATTACCGGGGTTGATACGAATTTTATGCGCGCCGTTTTCCATCGCGAGTACGGCAAGCTTTGCCGAAAAATGAATATCCGCAACCAACGGCAAGCGCGTTTGCGCAACCACTTCGCGCAACGCAAGTGCGTCCTGCTCGTCCGCAACCGCCACTCTCACAATTTCGCACCCTGCGTCTTGCAGCGCGGAAATTTGCGCCACGGTCGAAACAATATCCGCCGTTTTCGTCGTGGTCATCGATTGAATTTTTACTTTCGTCCCGCCGCCGATTTCTACGCCGCCGACAAGCACTTTTTTCGTTTGCAGCATATTCCTTTTCCTTAAAATAATTATCCGCGCGTTTGCACGCGCATTCGCGCGCACGTTATTTTTGCTCTTTATGCTCGCGTTTTTCCGCTTTCATCATTTGTTTGAGCTCGCTCATAAACGACGATAAATCCTTAAACGAGCGATACACCGACGCATAGCGAACGTACGCCACTTCATCTACCTTTTTCAAGCGTTCCATCACCATTTCGCCGATGGCTTTGGTGCTGATTTCGCTTTCCATACTGTTATATACCTGTTTGGAAATATCCGCCACCATATCGTCGATAACGGTAATCGAAACAGGGCGTTTTTCACACGATTTTATAATACCGTTGCGCACCTTTTCCGCATTGTACGATTGCCGCGTTCCGTTGTTTTTCACCACCAAAATCGGCGTCACTTCTATCGTTTCGTACGTAGTAAATCTACGCCCGCAAGCGGTGCATTCTCTACGGCGGCGTATCGTTCTGTCATCGTCCGCCGAGCGCGAGTCGATTACCTTGCTTTCCGTGCATTCGCAATACAAACATTTCATAGCATTTTCTCCTTTTGTATGCGTTTCAACGCGTACCTGGGTGGGTTATTTTACTTTTGTCCCTTTCTTTTCCGCGTTGCCAAAACTTCCTTTTCGTACCCGTTTTGCGTGGGCTCGTAATACACCTTGTCTTTCAGCGAATCGGGCAAATATTGCTGCTCGACGTACCCGCCGTAATCGTGCGGATACTTGTACGCCGTCGAACTTTTTTTATCGTCCTTGCTTCCAAACGAGTTATCTTTCAAATATGCGGGAATATTATCATCACGCACTTCTCTCGCGTCCGCTTTCGCCGCGTAGTAGGCATTGACCACAGCGTTGCTCTTTTCCGCTTCGCATACGTAAATAATCGCTTCGGAAAGCGGAATCATCGCTTCGGGATAGCCGATTTTTTCCAAAGCGTACATCGCGGAAGTAGCCATTTGCAACGCCCTTGGATCCGCCATACCCACGTCTTCTGCCGAATGCACGACCAAGCGCCTTGCCACAATCATCGGGTCGCAGCCCCCTTCGATTAAGCGCATCGCATAGTACAGCGC
The DNA here is from genome assembly GCA_045645245.1 of Candidatus Scatosoma sp. Lineage (GTDB taxonomy): Bacteria > Bacillota > Clostridia > Christensenellales > Borkfalkiaceae > Scatosoma. The sequence continues at coordinate 10,490 of JAZRIK010000020.1, forward strand.
CGCATTCGCGTCGCTCCCGCGGAGCGATTTACAAAACGCGGACAAAAAGTCGTAAAAGGAATCCTGATTATACGAAAGCGCCTTTCTTTGAATGGATTGCTCGGCGTCGGCAAGGGTAATATGTACCTGCCCTTCGCCGTTTGGATCGCTCGTGAGCGCGGCAAGCTCCAAAGCGTTATACGCCGCGCGCAAATCTCCGCCTGCCACCGCCGCGATATGCGAAATCGCTTCGTCATCGACAAGCAAATTTTTCTTACCCAGCCCTTTATGACGATTTTTAACGGCGTTTTTCAGCGCGCCTTCGATATCTTCTTGTGTGAGCCGCTTAAACTCGAACACGCGGCAGCGCGATACGATTGCAGGTGTCATCGCCGCATACGGATTTTCCGTCGTTGAGCCGATGAAAATAATCGTACCCTGTTCGATTGCAGGCAGCAGCGAATCGCTTTGCGTTTTGTTAAAGCGATGACACTCGTCCAGCATCAAGTAGGTGCGCTTGTTAAACATTTTCAAATTATCACGCGCCGTTTCCACCGCCTTTTTTACGTCGGCTACGCCCGCGTTTACCGCGTTGAGCTTTATAAACTCGCCGTTGGTGCGGAGTGCGATAATATTTGCGAGCGTCGTTTTACCGCAGCCGGGCGGCCCCCAAAAAATACAGCTGCCCAACCGATCGGTTGCAATCGCGCGGCGAAGCAAGGAACCTTCCGCTACGATATGCTTTTGTCCGATAAACTCGTCAAGCGCGTTGGCGCGCATACGCTCCGCCAACGGTTTTGCGGTTTCTTCGTGGTTGTTAAAATCAAATAAATCCATACCTGCCCCTATCGTTTTGCTTTTTAGCTTTCTAATTTTCTCTTAATCTTCGGTGCGTAAACCTTACCGATTTCGTACCCCTTTTCGTAAGCAAAGGACACTTGCTTTAACGAGTACTGGCTCATATTCCCCAACTTTGGCTCTAACCAAAAATCAATCATATTCTTGTTTTCCTTGCGCCGTCTTTCCGTGCGCGCGTTATCCATTAAATCGATGGTTTCCATCAAAATTTGAATGGTCGTCCCCACTTCTTCCGTCGTTTCGCGATGTCCCAAAACGTCCACGCAAACCACAATTTCCGCGCCCATATTTTTGAGCTGCACGTACGGCACGCGCTCCAAAACCCCGCCGTCGATTAAGCGCATTCCGTTTAATTGAATGGGCTTAAAAATCCCCGGAATGCACGACGACGAAACTACGCCGTCTATCACCTTGCCTTGGTTAAATTCGATAACGTCTTGCGTATTCAAATCCACCGCCACGCAGGAAAATTTCGTTTGCAAATCGGCAAAATCGGGATTACCTAAATGCTTTTCCAAAAGTTTTCTTATTTTTCGCGTGTCGAATAACCCGCCCGGATTTTTCGACGTAGCCAACAAATCGAGCATACGCAGCTTTTTCACGGCGGCATACATTGCGTTCGGCGACATTCCGCTGGCATACGCCGCGCCGATCACCGAACCCATCGAGCAGCCCGTGATATAATCGGGCTTAATCCCTTCTTCTTCCATCGCTTGTAAAAATCCAACGTGCGCCACGCCGCGGCTTCCGCCCGAGCCCAACGCAAAACCAAGCTTCTTACCCATACAAAACTCCTTACCTATGTACGAGTCTTAAAAAACTCAACTTCTGCTATATGCGCCTAAAAGCTTGCATTCCAGCGTATTTTGTTTAATTTCCGTAAGCATATCCTGCACTTTCTTTTCCCCGATATCGCAATCCGCTTCGATGAAAAAGCGATAATCGCCCGGTCTGTCTTTCACGGGACGGCTTTCGATTTTTGTCATATTGATACCGTACTTTGCAATTACGTGTAAAAGTTCGAGCAAGCTCCCCGGTCTATGCGGACAAACAGCGGCAAAAAATACCCGTTCGCTGTGCGCAGGAATATGTTTCTCGCCTTTCTTGATCAGTAAAAAGTGCGTAAAATTATTTTTTTCGTCCGCAATGCTTTCTTCGCTCATCACAAAGCCGCTACGCAAATTTTCCGTATGCGCGCCTGCAATCGCCGCGCTTTTACCCGATTCGTCTTCCATCGCTCTCGTCACGCCAAAGCCCGTCGATTCGGTATCGCGCAGCGCCGCGAACGGCATTTCTTTACGCAAAAACGCCGCGCATTGATCGAGCGCTTGTCGATGCGAATACACCCTGCCGATTTGCGATAATCTCGTACCTGCCTTATAGATAAGGCGATGATCCACCTGAATAATCGCTTCCTTAACGGCATATAAATCGCTGCAAGACTGCAACAAATCGAGTATTTGCAGCACGCCGCCCTGCAAGCTGTTTTCCACGGGCACAGCCGCCGCTTCCACTCGTCCGCAAGCCACCGCGTCCAGCACTTCTGCAAAATTTCTAAAAGGAATACATTCATCCCAGTTGTTTACTGTTTTTGCGCCCGTCGAGTCGGTTTTCAAAAACGAACGCGCCGCCAAATGCGAATAGCTGCCTTCAGGGCCTAAAAATGCAATTTTCATATTTTTTATCCTTCGTTAAACCTGTTCCGCCAAATCGAGCAACAACCGCTCGGTATCTTCCCAGCCCAAGCAAGGGTCGGTGATGGATTTGCCAAACACTTCGTCGTGTTTTTGGTTGCCTTCCACCAAAAAGCTCTCAATCATAAACCCTTTGACAAGTTTCTTAAAATCTTTGTCAAAACGACGGTTTTGCATTACTTCTTCCGCTATACGAATTTGCTGACGGAATTGCTTTGCCGAATTAGAGTGGTTGCAATCGATCACAATGGCAGGGTTTTGCAAATTGCTGCCGTTATACATTTCCGCCACCTGCATTACCGTTTCATAATGGAAGTTGGGCACGTCGATACCCGACTCGTTCACGCCGCCGCGCAAAATCGCGTGGGCGTACGGGTTGCCGTCCGAGCTCACCTGATAGTTTCTGTATTTGAAAATTTGCGGACTTTGCGCTGCGTAAATGGAATTCATCAGCGCGGGAATATTACCGCTCATCGGGTTTTTCATACCCACGGGCGCGTCGATACCGCTCGCCACTTGACGGTGCAGCTGGTCTTCTACGCTGCGCGCGCCGACTGCGTGGTAAGAAAGCAAATCTTCTACGTACGCCGTATTTTCAGGATACAGCATTTCGTCCGCGGAAGTTAAGCCCGATTCGTTCATCGCCGCCAAATGCAGCGAACGAATACTGCGGATACCGCGTACAATATCCGCCATTCCTTCGGGGTCGGGTTGTAAAAACATTCCTTTATAGCCCACCCCTTTGGTTCTGGGCTTGTTGGTATAAATTCTAGGTACAATCACCAGCTTTTCTTTTACCTTTTCGTTGAGCTTGCCCAGGCGGGAAATATATTCGAGCGTAGGCGCCGGCTCGTGTGCGGAGCAAGGCCCGACCACAATCAGCATTTTCTCGCTTTTGCCCGCAATCACTGCGCGAATTTCTTCATCGCGTTTGGCTTTCATTTCTTTGAGCGCCGCCGTCATCGGCGTTTCCGCTATAAATTCTTCCGGTTCAGGAATAAAATATTGTTTTTCTAACATAACGAACTCTCCTTTCTCTTTCGTTTTAATGCTTGATTTTCTGGATATATGCTTGTACTTCTTTTGTCACGTACTCGTCAATCGGCGTGGAAAAATGCAAGCTCGAACGTACCATAGACGAGCTGACGTGCAATAAATTTTGCGGACAGGGCAAATAAAACGCCGTCACTGTATCGTCTAATTTATGCGTTGCGTATAAAGAAGCGTTTTCATAATCGAAATCGCTTGCGTTTCGTACGCCGCGCACGTAAATTTTCGTATTTTCCCTTTTCAAAAGCTCCGCCATCGTGCCTGTGAATTCTACAACACGCACTCTATCGCTTTTTACGGTCAAAGCGAGCATTTCTTTTCTTTGCTCCACCGTAAAACACGGCGTTTTATGGGGATTGACTGCAATCGCCACCACCACTTCGTCGAAAACGTCTAAACAACTTTCTATCACGTGCTTATGACCCAAAGTAGGCGGGTCAAACGTGCCTGCGAACACGCATTTTCTCTTTTGTGCTTCCATCATTCGCTCCTTTTGAAAAAGGTTAAATACGCCTTTCCGTACTTTCTTTCATCTACCTTTGTCAATCCTAAAATTTCTTCGTTAAACGGCAAATCCCGCTCGAATACCGCCACGCCGTTCTCCGTCAATAAATTACGTTTGGCTATGAGTTCCAACGCGGTTTTTCCGCATTCTAAACGATAGGGCGGGTCGAGAAAAATACAATCGAATTGCCCTTCTATCGTTTGCAAAAGCAGTGCAAAGTCGCCTTGGCGCACCTTGGCATTTTCGCCGTTCACAGGAATTTTTAGCGTAGCTAAATTTTTCTTAATAATGGCAACGCTGTCTTTGGAAATATCGTTAAACACCGCTTCTTTTGCACCGCGCGACAAGCTTTCCAAGCCCAGCGCGCCGCTGCCTGCAAACACGTCTAAAACTCTCGCGCCGCGCACCTGCATCGCCAAAATATTAAACAGCGCTTCTCTTGCGCGATCGGAAGTTGGCCGCACGTTTTCGCCTGCAAACTCGGATAAAATTCTGCTTCTAAACTCTCCGCCGATAATCCGCATACGCGTTGCTCCTTATTTGCGTTTTCTCGGTTTGGTACCGGGCAACGCGCCGTAATTGATTTTCTTTTTAATTTCCGCTTTTTTCGCTTCCTGCGCTGCTCTTTCTTCCTGCTCGCGCAAGCGTTTATTCCGCTTTGCATACGCACCGACGATGTACATTACGCCCATCACGATAAACGGCACAACCGCAAATAAACAGCAATAATAATAGCTCACCGCCATACCCGACGCATTCATATAAAACACGGGAATAATCGACCAGCCGGACGTGACGAACGCTAATAAAATCAATACCGACATACCGGAAAAGCCCTTTTCTTCCATCGAGTCGATTGCCGCTTGGTTTGCGCCAAAAACAATTCCCATCGCAACCGTGAACACCACGGCAAAAAGCCCGATTGCAAACCCTTTCCAAGGGCGGTATTCTTTTGCGTACTTATGCGCGGTAATGATGTACTCACTATTTTCCGGGGAAGACATACGCTTCATATTGCCCGATACGAGCTGTTCGTAGCCCTCGCCGCCCTTTACGTATAAAATATATGCGTCGTACGCTGTGCAGGCAAGCGCCAAAATAATCGTCCAAATGAGTTTGTTATCATTCCATTTTTGATCGACGTCGTTGAGCACGACAAGCAAGATAACCGAGCTTGCAAAGCAATAGATAAGCCCCGGTACAATCGAATTTTTGAACAGCTCCCATACCTGCCGACCAAATGTTTTTAACGCTTTCTTTATTTGTGCCATTTTCTTTCTCCAAAATCTTTCGTTTATTCTTTTAGGGTTGTCCTTACTTCGTATGGCGGTCATTTGCGTTTTTCACAAACGCCGCCGTAGATATATACCCTTTCCGCGCGCTTGGTTGCCGCGCACAGCACTTCGTAGGCAATCGTTTTACACGCTTTCGCCGTTTGTACAGCGTCCGACAAAATACAAACGCTCGTTCCTTTTTTCTTTCGTCCCAGCCGTAAACACGCGTCCATACACAAACGGTTCGCTTGTTTCTCATCGCCGTTTAAGCCGTCGCGCTTTTTGCGCAAAAAGCCGTCGGCATACCCAACGCGCAATACGTGCAAACGATTGATAGCTTTCCGTTGCCTTTCGCCAAGCGTTTTTCCGTACCCTACGCTTCCGTAAGAATACTTCCTGCTCTCCACGACCGTAGCATATACCTTCATCGCCTTTTTGAGTTGTAAAGCGCGCGCCGCTTGCGTATCGATATCCTGCGCGCCGTCGGGTAAATAGCCGTATAATCCAAGCCCCACGCGCGTCATATCCAAGAAAAACTCTTCGCCCAAAAGTGTGCCGTACGTTGCGCTCAAATGACAAATTACGCTTGGAAAGTACCTTTGGCAAACCGCTTGCATTTGCAAAAACCGCTGTCTTTGCACTTCCGCACTTTTCCTTGTCGTATCGTGTAAATGCGAATACAACCCTTCCACAGCCACCTGCGGTTTGGAATGCAAAAACGCACATACCTTTCCCAGCTCGCTGATACCCATTCCGTAGCGGTTCATACCCGTATTCACTTTCAAATGCACGCGCGCAGTCTTTTTACACGCTTTCGCGGCTTGATACGCCATTTTCGCTTCGGACAGCGACGATACGGTAAACACAAACGCGTTTTCCACCGCGCCTACCGCGTCTTTTAAGCAAATGGGCGGGGTTAAGATGAAAATATCCGTCCCGCACGCCGCTACGCGCAAAGCAAGCGCTTCGTCCAGCAAAGCCACTGCGAACATATCGGCAACGCCGTCCAAGGCGTTTACCACTTCTTCCGCGCCGTGTCCGTAAGCGTCCGCTTTCACCACCGCGCACAACAGCTTACCCGTATATGCTTTCCACGCCAACGCATTATCGCGTATATGCTTCAAATTGATTTCCGCTATTACTTTCCGCATTCTTTATCGTATGCAGCGATAGCGGAAATCGTGCTATTTTTTACTCGCTAAAAATAATTCTGTGGCAGTTGTCGCACTCGATCCCTTGCGGTAGCTTACTCTTTGCCGCAATCGGGGGCTCCATACTGCAAAACGGGCATCTACCCTGATTGTGCGCGCCTACAACGGGGAATAATTTTTCTTTCCGTTTGGTCAAATATCGGTTCAAAATCGCCCCATCCGCCGCGTTGACTGCTTCCGCCGCCTTTGCAAGCTCGCTTTCGATGGCTTTGCGTTCGCTTTCACGGCTTGCTTTTACTGCCTTGTACGCAGCCGCAGCTTCTTCGTATTGTTTTTGCGCCGCAAGCACTTGTTTTTTCAGCTTTTTATATTCCGCGTCCGTTTCTTTAATCGTCGTCGAAAGTGCGGCGATATCCGCTTTGAGCTTTTTCAGCTGTTCCACAACCGACTGCGCTTTTTTCTTGTAGAATGCGATATCCGCACCCCCGCCGATAAGCTCTTCCAAATTTTCAAAATCGCCCAAAAGCGCTTCTACTTTTTCGTATTTTGCCGCAATCGAATCCACTTCCGCTTTGAGTGCGGTAGCTTTTGCATCCAACGCGTCCAGTTTTTCAGGCGCGACCTTCAAAAACTTTTGCAGCTTTACGTATTGCTTTCTTTCTTCGCTTGCCGATAATTCGCTTTCCAGCTTGTAAAGCTTTCTGTCAATTTCCTGATAATGTAAAATAGCTTGTAAATAAGACATATATAACTCCTCCCGTCAAAGCAAAATTTCGTCCGTGTGATATACGCACGGCAGTTCAATGCTTTCACGGATTTTTTGATAATATTTTTCAAAACCGTATTGTTCCGACGCATAATGCGTCAACGTAATAACCGCTAATCCTTTTTCCACAGCCAAAGCAAGTACGTGATGCTTAAAATCGGACGAAATGATAACGTCCGCACCCTGCTCCACCGCAAAGCGTACCGCATTCTCGTCCCCGCCTGCGCCGCAAAAGCTCGCCGCTTTTTTTATCGGCAAATTCATATCGCCGTACGTCTGCACGCGGTTTGTGCAAAGTACTTTTTCTAAATTTTTCGCCAGCGCGGAAAGCGTCGTAGCATTTACGCCGTACGCCCTACCGTAAGCGCCGTTTTCCACCGCTTGCATATATTGCGTTTCGCCCTTTCCTATCAGCGCGACCGATTGTGCGTTATCGCCCTCGATTGCCGCAGCTATGCGCACCGCCTGCATTAAGCTTTCGTCGATACCGCCGCCTGCGATATCCAAATTCAAGTGCATAGACACGATGGAAATTCCGTTTTTCACCGCGTCGATGAGCTTGCTATCCAGCGGCTCAAAATCGTTGACGCGCAAATCGGAAATTTTCCCGTAAATGACGGGGTGATGGGTGACGATTAAGTTCGCGCCCGCTTTTTTAGCGTGGTCAAGCGCGGCTTGCGTCAAATCAAGAGTAAACAGCACCCCTTTGATTTCGTCGCCCGTATCCACCAAAATTCCGCTGTTATCATAATAACTAAATTTTGCACACAGCGCGTCGGAAAGCGCTTTGGGCGCAACCGCGTCTAACTTTTCATACACGTCGCAAAGTTTCATACCTTCAACGCTCCTTTTATCTTTTCTCTTCTTGCTTCCAGCTCTCGTCGGCTTTCTTCTTGCAAAGTAGAAAGAGAAAGCACCTTTTCTATCTCGCCAAGCAGCTTGTGCATTCTATCGACAAACGCCTGCGGCTTTAACGCCAAGTTCTCTTTTCCAAACTCGTATTCCTGCTCGCTGTACGCGCTTACTTGGTGGGTTTCGTCCGCTTTTCCGCCCACGATAACGTCGTAAAATTTGTTATCCTGAAAGGTAAAATCGCGCTCGATATACCCGCCGTTTGCGATAATGTACTTGCGCAGCTTTTCGCTATCGTGCATCGGTTGGAATACGAAATATTTGGGCATAAATCCGTGCTTTTTATCGGATAAAATCGACACGATTTCGCTGCCGCCCATACCCGCTATCAGCACCTGCTCGGTATCGGCAGGCACCCCGAAAAAGCCGTCGCCCAAAACCGCTTTCGCTCTTCCGCTTTTCACGTACGCGCCAAGCAATTTTTGCGCCTTTTGCAAGCTGCCCTTGCTTACGTCGGAAAAAATTACTTCCTGCGCCAACTCGTTTTTCAAAACGTACTCGATAATTTTGTTGCCAACCGCGTGTACGTCGGCACCAATAACTCCAATTACGATGGTTTTCATTTAAAATGATGTCCTTTCTTATATCCGCAGAAAATTTGACGGCGGATTTTTTACTCTCGACTAATTAT
>JAZRIK010000021.1:0-5843 GCA_045645245.1 Candidatus Scatosoma sp.
ACCAAACAGTTGTCTTCCTAAGACCGCTTGGCCTCCGACTTCGCCGCTATCGCTTGCGCAGGTGGGTGCAACCAAATATCCTTCGTCCACAGCCTTTTGTACGCCTGCGGGCAATTCAATTTTTATAGTAAGCGTATCCAACGAAGAAACGGGGGAAACGGTCACGTCAAACGTAATGGACAAATTTTCACCCGGCGTTTGCGTGGTTTGGTCTTTATCTTGACCCCATTTTACACGGCCGCTTCTATCGTCTTTCTTTGCGTCGAAAACAAAAGTGGTATCGTTGTCTTTTTGCGTATCGTCTCTCAACGTCACGTCAAGTTCGATGGAAACGTCGGTGACGGTGGAAACGGTCACGTCGCCTTCTTCTTTCTTTTCCGCGCCCATAGACATAACCCAAGCTGCGAAACCGGTGGAAACCAGACCCAAGCCAAGGAATGCCGCCAAGCCAACGGTCACGATTTTTCTATTGAACATTTTTCTCGTTAATTTTAACATAATTTTATCTCCTAAAAGGTGTTATGTAAACAACTTTGCTTACGATTGCTGCGCAGGCGTTTTTACAGCCGTACCCACTACGGTAAGCTGATAACCCACGCCGTTAAGAAGCGTTGCAAGCCGCGTTGCGTCTGCGCTTGCCGCTTCGCCGTAGGTCGTATTCGTTTCGCCTACTTTATCCGTGTAGTTATGGTCGTTATAATAGAAGTAAGGGTTCTTGCTTCCAAATTTCGTACCCCAACCGAACGTGACCGTAATGGTAAGCGTATAGGTGGTCGTAGTGGTATCGGTAGGTTTGCTTACGGTAATCACTTGTGTATCAGCATCATAGGTGAATACGTTCTTATCGGCGTTGCCATCGTCCACCGCATAGGTAGGCGCGGTGATATACGCGTTGTCGGTCGTTAACGTCGTATAATTTGCTTTTGCCGTTGTATCATCGGTTGCGCTATAACCAGCCATCGAAAGGGCGAGCGTGTAGGTGTAGCCGTCTAACCATTTATCGACGTCTGTTAAAGTAAGCGTGATAGTAGCCGTCAAATCTTCTACCGTCGCGTCGTCGTCGTTAAACCATTTAACGCTTGCCGCCGTGTTTGCCCATTGATAAGAGCTAATCGCGGTTGCGCTGGGCTTACCGAAATGAATTGCGCCTTCGGTAGTCGTCGCTGTAAAATTCAAAACAGCGTCTTGTACCGTTTCAACGGTAAAATTACCTTCCGCTGTATCCGTGGTCGTTCTGCTGATTACCCAAGCTGCAAAACCCGAGCCAACTACGCCCAAGCAAAGGAGCAAGGATACCGCCATCGTAATCATTTTTCTTTTCATTTTGCATTCCTCCTGAAGCTGAAAAGTTTTTTATTCATCGATTTCGTCCAAAAAGCTTTCGGACGGGAAGCGCAAACGGTTTTTCTATAAGAAAAAGAACCACCCGCAAGCGTTTCGTTGAAACCATAATACATTATGGTAAAAACTTTGTCAACAATATTTTATAATAAATCGAAAAAAGTCGAATGACGGCGCTTTCCAAAGTGTCATTTTATATTGTGACAATTCGTCATAAAAAGTTATGACATTTTCAAAATAATCACATAAATTTATGATTTTTTCACTGATTTTTTATATAAAATATACAAAGTTTATATATTTTTATTGTATAAATTGCACAAACTTTGCGTTTTTCGCTATATTACAATGTCATAAAGGAAAAAACGGAAAAAAGTGGGCAAAAAACGCTTTGCGGCGATAGGCAACGGATAAAATACATACTTACAAAAAGGAAAGGTAAAAAAAAGTTAAAATAGTATCATTTTTTTGCGTTCGTTCACTTGCATTTTTCGTTTGGGTTTGATATAATAGTATCGTGATATAGGGAAAAAGGTGAAAACAATTACGAAAGAATAAGGGTAAGAGTATGCGTTTGAATAAGCACCTGCGTAAAAGAAAAAAACAAAGCGTGGAAACGTTGTTTTTCGCGCCCTGTCTTTCTCGCGGGCTAATTGCGCCGATTAGCGGTGGTAAAACGCGCTTTTTTCACGCAAAAATAAGTTAATACGAGCGGTGCAACCCACCAAAACGGTTGCACTGCTTTCTTTTTTACAAAAAACAATTAGGAGTGACGATTATGAGCAAAGTTGGTATTTTAATGGGCAGCAAGTCGGATTTCGAAGTAGTAAAACCTGCCATTGCCACGTTGAAAAAATTTGGCGTGGAAACGGAAGTCCGCGTGATTTCCGCGCATAGAACGCCCGATGAAGCGCACGAATTTGCAGCCACCGCAAAACAGCGGGGGATAGAAGTACTCATTTGTGCGGCGGGTAAGGCAGCGCATTTGGGCGGCGTAATTGCGGCGCTCACTACTCTGCCCGTTATCGGTTTACCTATCAAAACGGATATGATGGGGGGCTTGGACAGCTTACTTTCCATCGTGCAAATGCCGTCGGGGATTCCCGTAGCGACGGTGGGGGTAAACGCAGGCGAAAACGCAGGACTTTTGGCACTGCAAATTTTAGGAATTAAATATCCCGAAATTGCCGAGCAGCTTTTAGCTTATAAAGCGGCGATGAAAGATAAAATTAACGCCGACGATGCCGCATTGCAGGCATTGCTTTAATCGGCGCGGCAACAACACTTTGAGAAAATAATTTTTAATGGAGATATACGAATATGGAAAAGCAACAACAACTTTACGAAGGCAAGGCAAAAAAAGTATATGCTACGCAAGACCCCGATTTGGTTATCGTATCGTATAAAGACGACGCTACGGCGGGCAACGGCGCGAAGCGCGGCACGATTGCAGGCAAGGGCGTTATCAATAACCGTATGAGCAATTTCTTAATGCAAATTTTGCAAAAGGAAGGCGTGCCGTCGCATTTCGTTGAAGAGTTAAACGATAGAGAAACGCTCGTTAAGAAAGTGAAAATTTTGCCTTTGGAAGTAATTATCCGCAATATTTCCGCCGGCTCGTTTGCAAAACGCTACGGCGTGCAGGAAGGCATCGTTTTTGCGGAACCGACCATCGAGTTTTCGTACAAAAACGACGATTTGGGCGACCCTTTGCTTAACGATTATCACGCGGTTGCGCTTGGCTTGGCAACTTGGTCGGAAATCGATTTGGTCAAGAAAATCGCATTCAAGGTAAACGAAGTATTAAAAGCGTATTTCAAAAAACTCAACGTCACGCTTGTCGATTTCAAAATCGAGCTGGGCAAAACGTCGAGCGGCGAAATTGTGCTCGCGGACGAAATTTCTCCCGACACCTGCCGTTTTTGGGATTCAACGACGGGCGAAAAGCTGGATAAAGACCGTTTCCGCCGCGATATGGGCGGCGTAGAAGACGCTTATCAAGAAATGATGCGCCGCGTAATGGGAGAATAAGTTTTATGGCTGTGTTCGGAATTTTCGGCACGAAAACGGCGGACGTCGCTGCGAGTACTTATTACGGCTTATACGCTTTGCAGCATAGGGGACAAGCCAGCTGCGGTATCGTAGTCAACGACGACGGCGTGTTTCATTCGTATAAAGATTCTGGGATTGTCAACGACGTATTCACGCCCCGATTATTGCGCGATTTAGGGCAAGGGCAAATGGCGCTTGGCAACGTGCGCTACGGCACGAGTACGACAAAGGACCGCGTCAATGCCGAGCCGATGCTGATCAATCATATTAAGGGACGTTTGGCAATTTCTCACGACGGCGCACTCGTTAATTATGCGGAACTTCGTAGATCGCTCGAGCTGCAAGGCGCAATTTTCCATACGTCCAGCGATATCGAAGTAATTGCCTATATGATTACGCGCGCGCGATTGAGCGAGCCGTCCACGGAAGCGGCTATCAGCAAGGCGATGCAAGAAATCAAAGGCGGGTATTCGTTGCTCGTAATGTCGCCGCAAAAGCTCATTGCCGCACGCGACCAAAACGGCGTACACCCCCTTTGCTACGGCGTGCGCAGCGACGGCGAGTACGTAGTGGCAAGCGAAACGTGCGCTTTGGCAACGGTCGGAGCAACGTTTGTGCGAGAAGTGGAGCCGGGCGAAGTGGTCGTCTTTTCCAAGGACGGCGTAAAGAGTATTGCAGATAATTGCAATCAAAAGCCCGAACGCCTTTGCGTTTTTGAATATTTATACACGGCGCGGCCGGATTCAGTCATCAACGGCTGTTCGGTGCATTTGGCGAGAAAACGCGCGGGGGCGTGCTTGGCGAAAGCGCATCCCGTTGAAGCGGACGTGGTCATCGGCGCGCCTGATTCGGGCATCGACGCGGCAATCGGCTATGCGGAAGAATCGGGGATAGCGTACGGGCTGGGGCTGATTAAGAATAAATATATCGGCAGAACGTTCATCGACCCCGGTCAAAACGTGCGCGAAGACAAAGTAAAAATCAAGCTCAATCCCGTGGCGGAGACGATCAAGGGCAAGCGCGTAGTGCTTGTAGATGATTCGATTGTGCGCGGTACGACGATGGTGCGCGTGGTAAAACTCTTAAAAGACGCGGGCGCAAAGGAAATTCATATTCGCTCGTCGGCACCTGCGTTCCTGAATCCTTGCTATTACGGCACGGACATCGGTTCGAAGGACGAATTGATTGCTTGTAAATATACGCCTGTGGAAATGGCGGAAATATTCGGCGCCGATTCAGTTGGGTTTTTACCGCTCAAAGACGTTTATACGCTCGGTTGCAGCGGCACTTGCAAGGGCTATTGCGCGGCTTGTTTCGACGGGAATTATCCCACCGAGCTTCCGATGCAAACTTGCGTAAATAAATACGATCAAAAAATTTCCGAAAATAAAAAATAATACAACACGGAGAAGATAATATGGCGATTTCTTATAAAGACAGCGGCGTGGACGTGACAAGGGGCTACAAAGCCGTAGAACTGATGAAAAAACACGTAAAATCTACCTACGATAACAACGTTATCGGCGATTTGGGCTCGTTTGGCGGATTTTACTCGATTGCAGGCGAAAAAATGGAAGAGCCGGTGCTCGTGGCAGGTACGGACGGCGTGGGGACGAAGCTCAAATACGCATTCCTGCTGGAAAAACACGATACAATCGGTATCGACGCGGTGGCTATGTGCGTAAACGACATCGTTTGTCAAGGCGCGAAGCCCTTGTTCTTCCTTGATTATTACGCTTGCGGCAGATTGTATCCCGCAGCGGAAGCGGGCGTGGTGAATGGCATGGCGGAAGGTTGTAAACAAGCGGGCTGCGCTTTGATCGGCGGCGAAACTGCGGAAATGCCCGGTTTTTATCCCGACGGCGAATACGACCTTGCCGGTTTTGCGGTGGGTATCGTGGATAAAAAGAAGGTTATCAACGGCAAAACCATTCAAGACGGCGATATTTTAATCGGTTTGAAATCGTCGGGGGTGCATTCGAACGGGTATTCGCTCGTGCGTAAACTCTTTGGCGACAGCGATAAAGCGGCGTTGGAAGCATACGACGAAGAGCTGGGCGCAAGCGCTGCGGAAGTACTGTTAAAGCCCACCAAAATTTACGTAAAGAGTATCCTTGCGCTCATTGAAAAAGTGCAAGTGAAGGGTATCGCGCACATTACGGGCGGCGGGTTCATTGAAAACATTCCTAGAATTTTACCCGAAGGCGTTTCGGCGGAAATCGTCAAGAATTCCTACGAAGTACCCGCAGTCTTCAAAGTAATGCAAGAAAAAGCTGAAATCACCGACGAACAAATCTACAACACCTTTAATATGGGTATTGGTATGATCGTTTGCGTATCCCCTGAAAACGTTGACGCCACCATCGCAAGCTTAACGGCAACTGGTGAAGAAGTGTGCGTTGTGGGGAAGGTTGTTGAAGGCGACCGCAAGGTTATATTGAAGTAATTAT
>JAZRIK010000022.1:0-3023 GCA_045645245.1 Candidatus Scatosoma sp.
GTCTGCCGTAGCGCCGTAGTGGTTGGACGTGGGGAAACCTTGGTAATGCAATCTACCTGCGCCACCGGTTGCGATAACAACCGTTTTCGCACGAGCTACCATGATTTCTTTCGTTTCCATATTCATAAGTACCGCACCTGCAACCTTGCCGTCGGTATCTTTGATAAGTTCGATTGCCGCCGTGAAGTCAACGACCGTGATTTGACGGTTGAAAACTTCGTCGCGAAGCGTTCTCGTAATTTCCGAACCGGAATAGTCGCGGCAAGCGTGCATACGCTTTCTCGAAGTACCGCCGCCGTGCGTGGTCACCATCGTACCATCGGGCTCTTTATCGAACATAACGCCCAAATTATTCAACCATAAAATCGCTTCGGGCGCTTCGTTTACGAGCTTATACAAAAGCTCGGGTTTATTTTTGAAATGCCCACCGCCAAGTGCGTCCAAATAATGGGTCGCAGGGCTGTCGTTGGGTTTATCCGCTGCCTGAATACCGCCTTCCGCCATCGCCGTATTTGCATCGCCCAAACGAAGTTTGGTGACGATCATAACGTTTGCGCCCCTTTCGTGCGCTTCGATTGCCGCCGACGAGCCCGCGCCACCGCCGCCGATTACGAGTACGTCCACGTCATAATCGATTTTGGTAAGGTCGATTTGCATATCCTTTACGCGCGAATGCCCTTGCAATAAGGCAGCAAGCTCGTGTAAAACCTTTCCGCCTTTATTTTTGCCCACTTTCAATTCTTCATACGCAGAAGTGATATAGTCGGGGTGAAATTCTGCTAAAACGGCGTCTTTTTCTTCCGCAGTCATTCTTGCGTGCAAGTTTTCTATACGAGAAGCGCGGCTTGCTTCCACTTTTTTCATCGATTCAAGTTGTTCATCGGTATAATGATACATAGCGCGCCTCCTTATTTTTCGATATCTCTATTGTTATAGAGCTGCTTTTGTTCTTCAAGCGGAGTGTTCATAATCGCTTCCAACGCCGCTTTGCAATCGCCTGCGTCGATTTCCGCAACGCGATTTACCAAATGCTCGCTCTTTGCGGCAAGATATTTACCCGTCAAACGACGCGCAAGCACCGCCACTTGGGGATGCGAAATGCCCGCAGGACAACGAGACGAACATACGCCGCACATAACGCAGTCGAAACTCTCTTCCGCGCACTTTTCATACTCGCCGCGTTGTGCATATGCAATGTATTGCATAACGTTGAGTTCTTGCGTACAGCTTTTGGTACAAGCGTTGCAGCCGATACACGAATAAATTTCCGGATACAGCTGCATCATAATTTGTTCAGTCGGCTTCACTTGATTGATGTCATATACCTGTTTTACGAGCGGGAAGAAAGGCAAAGTAGCCACGTACATACCTTCTTCTACCTGTTGTTGACAAGCAAGACACGTCTTTAATTCTTGTTGACCTTTAATGCGATAGATGGTCGCGCACGCGCCGCAAAAACCGTTTCTGCAACCGCAGCCGCGCACAAGCTGATAGCCAGCGTATTCCATCGCTTTCATAATCGTTAAACTTTCCGGTACTTGATAACGCTTACCGAAAAGAAATACGTTTACCATTTTTTCCATTTTTCTCTCTCCTTAGTATTCGTCGGGCAATTCGTCCAGTTCCGTCATTCTAAATACAGGACCGTCTTTGCAAACGAATTTATCGCCTACGTTGCATCTGCCGCATTTGCCGATACCGCATTTCATACGAAGCTCTAACGTCGTATAAACGCGCGATTTATCAAAGCCCAGCTCTAAAAGCCCTGCAAGCGTGAACTTAATCATAATCGGCGGGCCACAAAGCACAGCCGTCATATTCGGGTTTAAGCCAAGCTCTTTAACGTAGGCAGGTACGAAACCAACGTGTCCGTCCCAACCTTCTTGGGGCCTATCGATCGTCAAATACACTTCGATATTCGGCTCGTTCATCCATTCCGTTTGAATTTCTTCGATATCCACCAAATCGTCCTTGCTTCTCGCACCGTAAACGATTACTACTTTACCGTAATTTTTACGATAATGACGAACGTAATTGATAACGCTGCGCAAGGGCGCAAGACCGATACCGCCTGCGATAAAGAGCAAATCCTTGCCTTTGAAATCTTCTTCTACGGGGAAGTTCTTGCCGTAAGGGCCGCGAACGGTGATTTGCTGACCTACTTCGAGCGCGTGGATAACCTCGGTTACGCAACCGCATTTTTTAATGGAAAATTCCATAAATTCTTCGTTCGTAGGCGAAGAGGTAATCGAGAACATACACTCACCGACGCCGGGGATAGATACCATAGCGCATTGACCAGGCATATGCTTAAACAACTTTTTACCGTCCGTACCAACAACGCGGAAAGTTTTTACGTCGGGCGTATCCTTACGGATATCCGTTACCACGCCGATTTTAGGAATGAGAGTTTCTTCAATCATTTGTTTTACCTCCCAGCTTTTTAATAACCTTAACGATATTCAGGTTTTGAGGGCACTTATTTACGCAACGGCCGCAACCTACGCAGGAATACATGCCGTCGTTTTGCGAAGGATAATACACGAGCTTATGCATAAATCTTTGACGGAATCTCTGCATTTGCGTCGTACGGCTGTTTCCGTGCGCCATAAGCGTAAAATCGGAATACATACAGGAATCCCAGCAACGATAACGCACGATACCTTGGTGCGTTTTGATATCGCGGATATCGAAGCATTGACAGGTAGGACATACGAAGGTGCAAGTACCGCAGCCAAGGCAAGCCTCGCTCATTTCTTCCCACTCCGCCGCGTCGAATAATTCGTTCAAGTTTTCGGGTTTAAATTTGCTTAAATCAAGGTTAGAGAACGGAAGCTGATCGATAATCGCTTTCGTAGCCGATTGCTGCGCCGCAACCTCGCCTTCGCCGCCCTCTGCGAACAATTCGCCAACAAGAGCCGTAAGCGCTTCGCCTTTTTCCGTGTTTGCCTGCCAGTAGAGGTTTTCATTATCAAGCCACACGGTTACGTCGCCGTAAGCGCCCGTCGCGTCGATATCGAATA
>JAZRIK010000023.1:0-21768 GCA_045645245.1 Candidatus Scatosoma sp.
CCGTTTTTCGCGCCCGTACCGCGACAAGAGCTACACGGCTCGTTGCGCATATACGAAATCGTCTTTTTACAGCCTTTCGCCGCGACCATAAACGAAAGCGTCATTTCTTTTTGAATATCTTCGCCCACTTCCGAGCGCTGCGTTCTCGCACCGCCGCCAAAGCCGCCGAAGCCGCCGAAAATGTTGCTGAAAATATCGGAAATATCTTCAAAACCGCCTGCGCCGCCGCCAAAGCCGCCGAAACCGCCCATTCCCGGATGTTCCAGCTCATAATCGTACGCCGCGCGTTTTTGGGGGTCGGAAAGCGTTTCGTTCGCTTCGTTTACTTCCTTAAATTTTTCCGCCGACGCCGCGTCCCCTTGGTTTCTGTCGGGGTGGTATTTCATCGCCAGTTTGCGATACGCCGATTTGATTTCTTCCGGCGTTGCCTTTTTATCTACGCCGAGTACGTCGTAGTAATTTTTCTTATCTGCCATACGTGTACCTATGTGATTTTGAGTGAATTGACGGCGTTGCCGTCGTGAAATGGCTTACGCCGTGAAATGGAAAGCAGAGCTTTCCGTGAATTGCACGCCAAAGGCGTGCGTTGTGGCTAATTTTTACAATAATGAAACGCAAAGCGTTTCAATTCACGCCGATTTATCGGCAATTCACGAAGACGAAGTTTTCATTTCACGCAAGCTTTGCTTGCAATTCATTTATAAAGCTATTCGGGCTTGACGATTGCCAAACCCGATTATTTTGCCTATTTGCCCTACCCAGGTATGGGTTGAACGGAAATTATTGATGGAATTCCGTATCGCCGCTGTCGGTGCTTGCGCCTGCGTCGGGACCAGCCGCGCCTGCGTTTGCTTGATACAATTTTGCAAACACGGGTTGCACGTCTTGCATCAGCTTATCGTAAGCCGCCTTGATACGGTCGTCATCGTCGCTTTCTAATTCTTTCTTCGCTGCGTCGATTGCCGCTTGTACGGTTGCTTTGTCGTTTTCGTCAATCTTGTCGCCAGCTTCTTTCACCGTTTGTTCTACCGAGAAAATCATACCGTCGAGTTTGTTTTTATTCTCAACTTTTTCTTTTCTCTTTTTGTCTTCTTCGGCGAATTGTTCCGCTTCTTTCACCGCTTTATCGATTTCTTCTTCGGAAAGGTTGGTCGAAGACGTAATGGTGATATCCGTCGATTTGCCCGTACCCTTATCTTTCGCCGTCACGTGTACGATACCGTTCGCGTCGATGTCGAACGTCACTTCGATTTGCGGAATGCCGCGGGGCGCGGGTGCAATACCCGTGAGCATAAAGTTGCCCGGCGTCTTGTTGTCTTTACAGAATTCACGTTCGCCTTGAAGTACGTGAATATCAACGCTCGTTTGATTGTCCGCCGCCGTGGAGAAAATTTGGCTCTTGTGCGCGGGAATGGTGGTGTTTCTTTCAATCATTCTCGTAAACACGCCGCCAAGCGTTTCGATACCCAAGGAAAGCGGGGTGACGTCGAGAAGAAGTACGTCTTTCACTTCGCCCGTCAAAACGCCGCCTTGTACAGCCGCGCCGATGGCAACGCATTCGTCGGGATTAATGCCCTTGAACGGTTCTTTGCCAGTCACTTCTTTTACCTTTGCGACAACCGAAGGCATACGCGTCGAACCGCCAACCAAAATTACCTTGTCAATGTCGTTGTACGAAAGCCCTGCGTCCTTCATCGCCGCACGCATAGGCGCAACCGTTCTTTCGAGTAAATCCGCCGTCATCGCTTCAAATTTTTGCTTGGTAAGCGTGATGTCAAGGTGTTGGGGACCTTCCGCACTCATCGAAATAAACGGCAAGTTCACGTTGGTCGAGCTCATACCCGAAAGTTCGATTTTTGCCTTTTCAGCCGCTTCTTTTAAGCGTTCCATCGCCATTTTGTCCTTGGACAAATCGATTGCGTGCGATTTTTTGAATTCGTCAACCAGATATTGAATAATTTTGTTATCCCAGTCGTCGCCGCCAAGTTTCGTGTCACCGTTGGTAGCGAGTACTTCAAACACGCCGTCGGCGATGTCAAGAATGGATACGTCGAACGTACCGCCGCCAAGGTCGTAGATCATAACCTTGCCGCCCTTATCTTTATCCAAGCCGTACGCAAGCGCCGCCGCCGTGGGCTCGTTAATGATACGAAGTACGTTCAAGCCCGCAATTTTACCTGCGTCTTTGGTCGCTTGACGTTGACTATCCGAGAAATATGCGGGGCAAGTGATAACCGCTTCGGTCACTTTTTGTCCCAAATACGCTTCCGCGTCCGCTTTGAGCTTTGCAAGCGTCATTGCCGAAATTTCTTGGGGGGAATAGTTTTTGTCGTCAATTTTTACTTTATAATCGGACCCCATATGACGTTTAATAGAAATAACCGTTTTGTCGGGGTTTGCCACCGCTTGGCGTTTCGCCGCTTGACCGACTACGCGCGAGCCGTCCTTTTGGAAAGATACTACGGACGGGGTGGTTCTCGAACCTTCCGCGTTTGCAATAACGACGGGTTCGCCGCCTTCCATAACTGCTACACAAGAGTTCGTCGTACCAAGGTCGATACCGATAACTTTTCCTGCCATAATGTTTACACTCCTTTGTTTTACGGTGTTTGAATGAGCTTTTGCCCTACCGTTTGTTTTGTTTACAATTATATGTACCCCACCTATAAACGAATTAAACAAACTTTTTAAAAAATTTTTTTAGCTTTATTTAGTGAATGGTTTTACCCCTGTCATCCTGAGCGCCCCCATCCTGTCATCCTGGGCGTAGCCGAAGGATCTAAAGAGATTCTTCACTTCGCTTCGCTCGTTCAGAATGACAATGATGCCTGTCATTGCGCTTGGCTCTTCATTGCGAGCGTAGCGCAAGCGCAGCGCGGCAATCCCGATGAATAAAGCAGCCCTTTTGTCATATTGAGCGTAGTCGAAATATCTAAAAGGGCGTAGTCGAAATATCTAAAAGGGCGTAGCAAGTAAAGAGATAAAAGATTATGGCTTCATTAGATTCTTCACTACGCTAACGCTCCGTTCAGAATGACACAGTCATCAACAAAAAAACACACGGCAAAAACCGTGTGTTTTACTCTTTTTATTCCTTTTTATTCTTCTTGGGATGCGAGCAACGCTTCTCTGTCCGCAATCGCCAGCGCTTCTACCATACTGTCGATGTCGCCCGTCATAAACGCGTCTAAATTATACTGACTTAACCCAATTCTATGATCGGTCACGCGGCTTTGGGGAAAGTTGTAGGTGCGGATTCGTTCACTTCTATCCCCCGAACCGACCATACTCCGTCTATTTTCTTCTCTTGCGCGCGCGCTTTGACTATTATAAAAATCGTATATACGCGAGCGTAAAACCTTAAACGCGCGTTCTTTGTTTTTGAGCTGCGAGCGCTCGTCTTGGCAGGTGACTACGATACCCGTGGGGAAATGCGTAATGCGCACCGCCGAAGCAACCTTGTTTACGTTTTGTCCGCCTGCGCCGCCCGAATGGAAAATGTCAATTCTTATATCCTTATCGTTGATTTCCACGTCGATTTCTTCCGCTTCGGGAAGTACTGCAACCGTCGCCGCGGAAGTGTGAATTCTACCCTGTGTCTCGGTAGCAGGTACGCGTTGGACGCGATGAACGCCGCTTTCGTATTTGAGCATTTTATACGCGCCCGTGCCTTTAATATTATAAATCGCTTCCTTTACGCCGCCCAGCTCGGTTGCCGCCGTTTCTATCTCTTCTACGCGCAATCTATGCGCCGCGCAATAGTTGATATACATACGGCAAAGCTCGGCTGCAAACAGCGCGGCTTCTTCGCCGCCCGTGCCTGCGCGCACTTCCAAAATACAGCTTCTTTCATCGTTTTTGTCTTTTGGCAAAAGCAAAATTTTGAGCTCGCCAAGCAATACGGCAAGTTTTTCCTTACACGCGTACCCTTCGTCGGTAAAGAGCTTGCGCATTTCCGCGTCCGTTTCGCTTTCCGCCGTTTCAAATGCGGCAGTCATTTCGTCTTGCGTTTGTAAATATTCTTGGTATTTTTCTACCGTTTCCGTAAGCTCCGCGTGTTCTTTGGAATATTTTTGCCACGTTGAAGTATCCGAAAGCACGTCCGCGTCGGCGAGCTGTTCGGATAAAAATTGATACCGCTTGAAAAGCGCGTCTAACTTTGTCAACATAGCTTATTCTCCCTTTTTTTAGGTCACGATTTTTACGTATCTATCCACTTCGTTAAAATCTTTGACGATAATCGAATACGAATTCCCCTTAAACAGCTTTGCAACCGCTTGTGCTTGCCCTTCGCCTACTTCCATCATCAGTACGCCGTCTCTATCGAGATATTTGAGTGCGTCCACCGCAATTTTGCGGTAAATATCCAGTCCGTCAACGCCGCCGTCCAACGCAAGGCGCGGTTCAAAATTTTTCACTTCCTTTTGCAGCGTTTCGATGGTCGCGCTGGGAATGTAAGGCGGATTGCTTACGATTACGTTAAATCTACCGCGCAAGCGCGTGAACAAATCCGACTGAATAAACAACACGTCCGCTTCGTTGAGCGCGGCGTTTTGTTTTGCCAGCGCAAGCGCGTCTTCGCTGATATCCACCGCCGTCACCTTGATATGCAAGCCGCGTTTTTCCGCTTCCTTGGCAACCGCAATGGCAATCGCGCCGCTGCCCGTGCAAAGGTCGAGCACGCTATCCCCGTCTTCTAACGAATTGACAACCATCATCGCAAGCTCTTCCGTTTCCGGTCTGGGAATGAGTACGCGCTCATCTACTTTGATGGTATATCCGCAAAAATTCGTATCGCCGATAATATACCAAAGCGGGCGGCCGGTCATTCGTTCGTTGACAATTTTGAAAATTTGCTTGGCTTGCGCCGTTTTAATCATTTTTTCCTGCGTAGCGACCGCACTCTTGGGAATACCCAGCGACAATGCGAATATCCACTCTGCGTCTTCTTCGTCGATTTGCGCTTCCGCAAAGCGTTTTTTCACGCTGTTTAAGAGCGTACTCATCTTGCCCCCTACCGCAAACGCGCGCGTAGGAATGGTAGGGTCTTCATCCATTTGTAAAACGGTAGTAAACGCAGCGATGGCGCATTCGATCATTCCGTCGTCCGGCTCACTCGTCGTTAAGCGTTGCAGCAAAAGTCCGGGCAATTTGAAAATAAAGAAAAATTTACTCTTGGTTTTTGCAAGCAGGCGTAAAATTTCGTACGATACCCCTGCCACCACAGGCAAGAGCAAGAGCTTGAACGCCATACGCAAAAGATTGTCTAATTTGTCGTTGCCCGTATAAAGCCAGCCGGCAACGAGTACGTTCGCAATCGAAAATACGAGTATGCTGACAATCATTACTAAAAATAAGAACGTAGTGCCGCAACGGTCGTGTACGCGCGAGCAACCGCGCACGTTTTCAACCGTGAGCGCTTTGCCTTCTTCGTAGCAGGTGATGGTTTTATGCTCCGCGCCGTGATACATAAACACGCGTTTGAGCGACGGCATCAAGGATACGAGCAGTATGTACGCTATAAAAATAAGTAAGCGCACACCCCCTTCGATTAGGTTAAACCATAAGCTTTCGATACCCGTACTCGTTTTATCGAATGGTAAAAAACCCGTGATAAATTGCGGAAGGGCAATAAAAATGCCCACCGCAAGCACCACGCCGAGAATAACGGAAATAAAGGCAATTACGCCGTTTATATCAATTTTGCATTTTTCCTGCAACCATTTTTCCGCTTTGGACGGCTGTTCTTCGTCGGGCATCGCCACGTCGGCGCTGCGCAAAAGCGCTTTATTGCCGTCGATGAGCGAGCGCACGAAATTCACCACGCCGCGAACAAAGGGCAGACGTGCAAATTTACTCTGCTTTTCGGGGGGCGTAATGCGTTCGCTTTCGATTTGAATAACGCTTTCGGGGTCGCGCACCGCCGTCGCCATCGACGTTCTGCCGCGCATCATAACCCCTTCCATCACCGCTTGACCGCCGATGGAAACGCGTTTAAGATTATCTTTTTTCTTACTCATAATATTTATTCGTTTAACAAAAATTCGATTACATAAGCAAAAAGCATCAGGGTACGTTGGCGTATCCTAATGCTTTGCTTGCCGTTGTTAGTTAAGACCGTATCTCTTCTTGAATTTGTCGATACGTCCGCCGGTGTCAACCAGTTTTTGTTTACCCGTGAAGAAAGGATGGCAGTTGCTGCAAATATCCACTTTCAACACTTCGCAATCTTTCGTCGTACCCGTTTTGAACGTTGCGCCGCAAGCGCAGGTCACGGTCACTTCGTGATACTTAGGATGGATGTCCGCTTTC
Organism: Candidatus Scatosoma sp.; assembly: GCA_045645245.1. GTDB lineage: Bacteria > Bacillota > Clostridia > Christensenellales > Borkfalkiaceae > Scatosoma. The sequence continues at coordinate 6,313 of JAZRIK010000023.1, forward strand.
ATATATTTTCACCTCGCTGTTCGTTTTTCATTTTGAATGCTAACCTATTATATAGTTTTTTTTTGCAATCGTCAACTGTTTTTAACGCAATTTGTAAAAAATACTTGCAAATTTCCTGAAAATACGCTATACTTATCTTGTTCGTAGGCGTTGCGAAAGTTTTTTCGCGCGCAATTTTAGACGAACGACAAGGAAAGTAAGCGTTTATGAAAGTATGGCAACTGGCGTACCCGCATAACTTACAACACGTAAAAGCACCTGATCTCAAACTCGAAGACGATAAGGTGAAGGTGAAAATTACCAAAGCCCTTTTAACCGAATCGGACGTTTCGGTATTTTCGGGCGCAATCAAAGTAAAAGCACCGTTTATTCCCGGTAAATTTGCCATCGGGCAAGTGACGGAAGCAGGCGAAAACTCGTTTATTAAAAAAGGCGAGCGCGTTTATCTCGCCGGCACGACCGAAGACGAGCTTGCTCCCGACGGACTGAAAATTGCAGGCGAAACGACGGACGGTTTTTACCGCGATTTTACGCTTGCAGGCGTAGATGACGTGTATCCCTTGCCTGCGTCCGTTTCCGACGAAGCGGCGTTCTTGATCGACGCAATCGCACTTGCTGAACACGTGGTTGATGAAATGAACGTGACCATCGGTCAGCATATTTTGGTACTCGGCGGCGGACTGTATGCAAATATTTTGTGCCAAATTTTAATTTATCACCGCGCAGTGCCTATTTTAGCGGACAACAACGCCGAACGGCTCGCTCGCGCGAAAAAGAGCGGAATTTACTACACTTTCCCCAACGACGAAACGCTCAAAGCCAACGTTTTGAACGTGACGGGCGGAAAATTAGCCGACGGAGCGGTCTATCTTGCGTACGCCAACCGCAGCGAACCGTCCGTTTTATTCCCCTTGGTTAAGCGCGACGCGTTCGTAGCGTTCTGCGCACCTACTTGCAAGAGTTTACCCGTCAATTTAGAATACGCGATGAAGAATAACGTCACCATCAAGGGCGTGACAGAAAGCAGAGAATTCGTTTCTACCGCCATCAACCTGTTGGCGAACAAAGCGGTCAATTATTCCGCTTTCCCCTATTTGAGCTATAAAGAAGAACAGCTGCCCGATTTGATGGAACGCTACTCGGATATTTTAGCAAGCGGGGGCAATTTGCCCGAGCAAATGGACGTTATCAAGTTCATTTTCTAAACGCGCATTTATAAGGATTTTTATGAAATACATCATTGCATCGGATATTCACGGCTCGCACGCTTGGTGCGAGCAACTCATTTCCGCTTTCCACGACGAAAATGCGGACAAGCTCGTTTTGCTCGGCGATTTGTTATATCACGGACCGCGCAACGATTTTCCCGACGAATACGCGCCTAAAAAAGTGTTTGCCGCGTTGAATGCTATCAAGGATAAGCTGGTTTGCGTGCGCGGAAATTGCGACAGCGAAGTGGATCAAATGGTGCTCGATTTTCCCATAATGGCAGATTTTGCTTTGCTGGATAACGGGAAAGGCGGCGTATTATTCGCTACGCACGGGCATTTGTATAATAGGGAACGTTTACCGCAATTAAACGCAGGGGACGTGCTGTTAAACGGACATTTCCACGCGCCCTGCTTTTGTAAGCTTGAAAACGGCGCGTTTTACGTTAACTGCGGATCGGTAGCCCTGCCCAAAGACGATACTCCGCACTCGTATATCGTATATGAGGACGGCGTGTTTACTTGGCGCGATTTACAAACGGGCGGTATGTTCGATTGCGAAAGTATTTAAGCGTTTTTAACAGCTTTTTTTCGTTCATTGCAACGATTTTTGTGTCTATCTATCAGGGCTGTTATGCGCTCGATCGGGCATTTTCCAAGAAAAAAATCTATAAATACCGCCGATTGAAAAAAAGCGGACAAAATCGTTTAGAACTCGCCTCAAACGCTTGACAAACGCGTAAAAAGGTGGTACTATGTTTACAACTTGATACAAACCGATGAATGAGAAGAGTACTTTCGCATCAAAACGGCACAGAGAGTTGCAGGGGCTGGGATTGCAACGCGTTTGGCGGATAGGAATGGGCTCACGAGGGCGAACGAACGCGCAGCAATGCGTCAGTAGCAATCGACGGGAGTTGCACCCGTAAAACGGCAAAGCGCATAGTTTGTGCGCGAAAATGAAGCGGACTTATTTTAGTTTATTTGGGTGGCACCGCGGTAGAAAAACTATCGTCCCAAAGAGCAATTTTACGGCTCTTTGGGATTTTTTAATTATTAGGAGAAAAAGCATTATGCAAAAGGAAATCCCCTACAAAATTTATTTAGACGAAGAAGAATTGCCAAAATACTGGCATAACTTGCGCGCGTTTATGACCAAAAAACCCGCGCCCCTTTTGAATGCGGAAACACTCAAGCCGATGACGCAGGAAGAGCTTTCCGTTGTATTTTGCGAAGAGCTTGTAAAACAAGAGCTGGACGATACCACAAAGTATATCGAAATTCCTAAAGAAATTCGCGATTTTTATAAAATGTACCGTCCTGCACCGCTTGTGCGCGCGTATTGCTTGGAAAAAGCACTCGGCACTCCCGCGCATATTTATTATAAATTTGAAGGGAATAATACGAGCGGCAGCCATAAGCTCAATTCGGCAATCGCGCAAGCGTATTATGCAAAACAGCAGGGCTTAAAGGGCGTGACGACGGAAACGGGCGCAGGACAATGGGGTACGGCGCTTTCGATGGCGTGCTCGTATTTTGGCTTGGACTGCAAGGTATTTATGGTAAAATGTTCGTACGAACAAAAGCCCTTCCGCCGCGAAGTAATGCGCACTTACGGCGCAAACGTCACTCCGTCCCCTTCGACCACTACCAAGGTCGGTAGAAAAATTTTAGAACAGTTCCCCGGTACGAACGGCTCGCTCGGCTGCGCAATTTCCGAAGCGGTGGAAACGGCGACAGGACTGGACGGGTACCGCTACGTACTTGGAAGCGTGCTCAATCAAGTGCTTTTGCATCAATCGGTAATCGGTTTGGAAACGAAAACGGCGCTGGATAAATACGGCGTGAAAGCGGATATTATCATCGGTTGCGCGGGCGGCGGCTCCAACCTTGGCGGTTTGATTTCTCCGTTTATGGGCGAAATGCTGGAAGGCAAGGCAAATTATCAATTTATCGCGGTAGAGCCCGCATCCTGCCCCACGCTCACGCGCGGTAAATATGCGTACGATTATTGCGATACGGGTATGGTTTGCCCGCTGTCGAAAATGTACACGCTTGGCTCGGGATTTATTCCTGCGGCAAGCCACGCTGGGGGGCTTCGCTATCACGGTATGACTTCTACCTTGTCCGAGCTGTACGATCAGGGCTTAATGGAAGCGCGGTCGGTTAAGCAAACGGACGTATTTGAAGCGGCGGAATATTTCGCGCGCGTGGAAGGGATTTTACCCGCGCCTGAATCGGCGCACGCCATTCGCGTTGCCATCGACGAAGCGCTCAAATGCAAGCAATCGGGCGAGAAAAAGACGATTGTATTCGGCTTAACGGGTACGGGATATTTTGATATGATGAGCTACGAAAAATTCCACGACGGAAAAATGAGCGACTATATCCCCACGGAAGAAGATTTGAAAAAGGGCTTCGACGGTATCCCCGATCTTAAATTATAATCGAGTTTTTTCGAGCTTTTTCGACAAATAAAATATTTTAGCGAAATTTGGCTTTTTTGCACAAAAACACTTGCGGTTATCCGCAGGTGTTTTTTATTTCATCGCATACCTGCCTGCCGCATATGCGGTTTTTTGCATATATGCTCCCCTACCGCTTTTTTATTTTTCTCGGCTCGAAAAAAGGCGAAAATTATCAAAAGAAAGCGCATTTTCGCTATGTGCGTTGCGGTCTATGCGGCTTTGTGCATACGGCACGTTTCGCGCTTTTTCGAGCGGCGGTTTTTGTCGTATGCACGAACGGGCAAGTAAAAATCGAATAACGAAAAACAACCGCCTTGTAGCGGTTGTCTATCGTTGAATTGCGGTAATTTAATTATTGTCTATCGCCCAAAGCGCAAGCTGCTCGGCGAGTACGGGCGTAATCGTTTGGGTCAGCACTTGATAGCCAAGCGCAGTCAAATGCCCGCCGTCGGTGGTGTAGTCGTCGTAAATTTCGCCCGTTTCCAAATTCATCAACGCGGAATATAAATCGACGTAAGCAAACGAGTATTTTTCCGCAAGCATTTTAATTTGCACGTTGTTATACGCGGCAAGTTGATTTTTCTTACCCCATTCGCCGCTCATAGACGTAAGCGAAAGCAAAACGATTTTCGTGTTTGGCACGTTTTCCACAAACCCTTGCAGCAGCGCTTCGTAATTGTCCATCATCGTATCCATATTATTCGCGCCGATGAGCATTACCGCCACTTTGGGCTGCAAATCGTAGAGAGAAACTTGCATTCTTTCTTGTAAGCCCACCGTCGTTTCGCCGCTAACACCACGGTTGGAAACAACGTATTGCGGATAATACGCCTGCACGTCGTAGCCGTCCGTTAAGCTGTCGCCCAAAAATGCAACGTCCACTTCAAAATCGGCATACCGCGCGTTTTCTTCCGTGTACGTAGCCATTTTTTGTGCACGGTAAGCCGCAACCTTTTCCGCCCAGTCGTCATCTTTCTCGCAACCGCAAAATGCAGTGAAAGCTAAAAATATACTCATTAAAAATACAATTATACGTTTCATAGCACTCCTTTTCGTGTTAAAACGCGTACTTGATATGTTCAATTTTACCGTCGGGATATACTTCCACCACGTCAAACCGTGCGTTGGGCTCTTCCCCCGTTTTTAACCAGTAAAATTTAGCGATTTTGTAATACCTTTGCTGCTTTTGCTTGCCGACTGCCTCGCGCGGAGTGCCAAACTTGTTCCCATCACGCGTTTTTACTTCCACAAACGCGATTTCATCGCCGTCCTGCACGATTAAATCCGCTTCCCCAAACGGCGTGCGAAAGTTGCGCTGTAAAATTTTCGCGCCCCGCTCTTTTAAGTACTCTTCCGCTAATTTTTCGCCTTTTTTACCTAAAACTTTTTTGTGAACGTCCTGCGGTGAATGGGACATAATCCTTGCTCCTTAATGGCTGCGATATGCGCCGCTGTGCCGTAGCCCTTGTTTTTGATAAATTGATAGGCGGGGTATTGCGTATCATACTCGTCCATCATCTTATCACGATGCACTTTTGCAATAATACTCGCCGCGCCGATCGAATAGGAAAGAGCGTCGCCGTGCACCACGCTATATTGCGGAAATTGCACGTCGATATGCATATTTCCATCGGTAAGAACCATACCAGGTACGAGATCAAGCGTTTCAATCGCCTTTTTCATACCCAGCTTTGTCGCTTCTAAAATATTGATTTCGTCAATCGTTTTTTCGTCGATTTCTACAATCGAATAGGCAAGCGCCGTCGCCTTAATTTTTTCCGCGAGCTCTTCGCGCTTCTTTGCGGACAGCTTTTTACTGTCGTCCACGCCAACGATAATTTTATCATCGTCTAATGGCATAATGACCGCCGCGCAAACAACCGGCCCCGCCAAGGGTCCGCGCCCTACTTCGTCCACGCCCGCAATCAAGGTATAGCCCTTTGCCTGCAAAGCGCGCTCGTATTGTAATTTTTCTTCTGCGTTCCAAACTTTTTTCATCTTCCCCCCGTTCTATTCTTTCCTTAAAAGGAAAATTCTTTATATTCGCTCGGATTTTCCAGCGTGATTTTGCCCACTCGGCCCTTTCTAAAATCGTCGATGAGTGCCTTTGCGCCGCGTTCGTAATCGAATTCCCCGCCGCGCAAAATAAAGCCGCGGCGTTTGCAAAGCGCTTCGTACATTCCTAATTTTTCGGAAAAATCGGTAATAGAATAGCGTTCGGTTAAATACGCAGGGTATTTTTGCGCGAGCTCGCCCAAAAGCTCCAACGCCACGTCGTCCATATCCAAAATATCGTCGTTGATGCTGCCGATATATGCCAAGTGTCTTGCGTGGTACTGGTCGTCAAAGGACGGGGGCATCGTACCGGGCGTATCCAACAAATCGAACGCGCCGCATTTGAGCCAGCGCACGTCGCGCGTGACTCCTGCTTTGTCCCCCGTTTTCGCGCGTTTTTGACCGCTGATTAGGTTGACAAGCGTACTTTTTCCTGTGTTGGGAATTCCCGCAACCATAAAGCGGAAGGTTCTATTTAAGCCCTTTGCTTCCGCGCGCTCGCGTTTTTCTTGCGTAATTGCCGTGAGTTTTTGCAGCACCAAACGTTTAGTAGATGGGTTGGTGGAATCGCATTTCACGCAATATTTACCCTTTTCTTCGAACAGCTTCAAAAAGCCGTCCGTTTTGTTGGGATCGGCAAGGTCGGCTTTATTCAATAGATATAAAACGGGTTTTTCACCAAAAATCTTTTTGAAATTTTTGTTCACGGACGCAATCGGCGCGCGCGCGTCGAGTACGCAAATGATACCGTCGCACAAATCGCGCTTTGCTTCCATATCCCGCATCGCTTTGGTCATATGCCCGGGAAACCATTGTATATTTTTCATCGTGTTTTTCCTTTCGTTTCGTACCTGGGTGGGTTATTTTAATAAATCGGGGCGGCGTTTTTGGGTTATTGCTATCGCCTGTTCCCTGCGCCATTTATCAATTTTACCGTGATCGCCGCTGCGCAAAATTTCGGGTACGGGGATACCGCGGTATTCTTGCGGGCGAGTGTATTGCGGGTATTCGAGCAGGTTTTCGGAAAAGCTTTCATCGACCAGCGACGACGCGCTGATAACGCCGTCCACGTACCGAGAAACGCAATCAGCAACCACCATCGCGGGCAATTCTCCACCCGTTAAAACGTAATCGCCGATGGAAATTTCTTCGTCGATAAATAAGTCGATTGCCCGTTGATCCACGCCTTCGTAATGTCCGCAAAGCAAAATCAAATGCTCGTATTCTAAAAGCTCAAACACCTTTTGTTGCTTAAACACTTCCCCTTTAGGCGACATATAAATTCTACGCGCCTTATGCTCGGGGTCAAGCGCTTCAATCGCGCTGCCGATGGGCTGGGGCATCATTACCATACCCGCGCCGCCGCCAAACGGATAATCGTCGCACTTTAAGTGCTTATCTTCGGTATAATCGCGCAGGTTCACGATATTAATTTGTATTTTACCCGATTTTTGCGCCCTGCCTAAAATACTTTCCTGCATCGCGGAAAACATTTCGGGAAACAGCGTTAAAATATCAACTTTCATACTTCCTCAAATTTATCTCAAATCTAATTTATTTTTCAAGTAATGAATTTCAAACAAGAACGCGCCAACGGTAATCGCCGATTGCAGTATAATGATTATCCACAAGCCCACGTGTACGCCCACAGGGGTACTGAAAAGCGTAAGCATATCCGTCGTCATAAGGGATATGAATAACGATTCTATCGCGGAAACGGCGATAAACACGAGCAGTACGGTAATCCCCGATTTTTTCTTGCCCGTATATTTGGAAAGCGCGCAGCTTACCGCGCCAAACACGCACGGCATCATAGGTACGCTTATCAGCGATATAAAAGTAAATTCAACGGTAAAAAATACCGCGTGCACGGGCTCGTCTTCGAAAATGCTGTTGAATATATACGGAAGCTCCGCGTTCAACGCGTTTAAGAAATTTCCGCCGTCGGCAATCAAGCAGGTGAGTAAAATACTCATCCAAATAACAAAGCCTGCGATCAACGAACCGAAAATTGCCGTCAAACGCTTGGCAAGCACGTGTTCTTCCATACTTGCGGGAACGCTAAACGTTAAATACCCTTCTTCCTTGAAAAAGTTTTTGTTATATCTATGTACGGGCGCTACGTACGCATAAATACCAAAGCCGCCTGCCGCGTAAAGATACATCAGCCCTGATAAAATTAACAGGCCGTTCACTTCGTTTTCATACGCTTGCATTTGCGTTTGCAGATGATTATGTAAAAGAATTGCAAAGAAGATACCTAAAGCGAATACGAAAACGGAAAAGAATACAAACGGCAAAAAGTAGTGCTTTATCTCTGCTTTTATCAGCTTTTTAAGCATTCTTCCACGCACTTTTTTCAGCTTGCCGTGCTTGTCAAAATCTTCGCTGGGCAAAGGCAAGCTTGCGCTTGCGTCCGTCAATGCAATTTCATTCGTCTCGTACCTGGTAGGCTCTTTTTCGTTAAATTCTTCGAAAATTTCATCGTTTTTTATATCCATCTAAACACCTCTCTAAACAACGCGTCAATCGTCTTGCCTTCGCGTAAGCGGATTTCGTCCGCGTTGCCGTCCAAGACGATACGGCCTTCTTTTAAGAAGAGAATAAAATCGAAATATTCTTCGATTTCGGAAATGAGATGGGTGGAAATCATCATCGTCGCATCCGCGCTCTTATGCGAGAGAATGGTTTGCAGTATGTAGTCGCGCGCGGCAGGGTCAACACCCGCAATCGGCTCGTCTAAAATAAAGAGCCGCGCGTTTCTCGAAAGGGTTAAAATGAGCGAAAGCTTTTCTTTTGTGCCTTTGGAAAGCACTTTCACCTTTTGTTTGGGATTTACGCCAAGCTCTTGCACCATTTGCTCGGCTTTTTTTCTATCAAAGTCGGTGAAAAATTCTTCAAAATAATCAAGCTCTTGCGTGACGGTGAAATGCTCGTTGAGCGAGTGCGCGTCGGAAAGGTAAGACACGATGGATTTCGTTTCTACGCCGATGGGATACCCCGCAATTTGCGCGCTGCCCTCGGTAGGCGCAAGCAAGCCCGTAAGTAGCTTGATGAACGTGGTTTTACCGCTCCCGTTTGGCCCTAACAAACCGATAATGCCGCCGCTTGGAATACGTAAATTTACGTGGTCAAGCGCGCATAAATCTTTATAGTACTTGGTCAAATTTTGACACTCGATAATATTTGCCATATTTCCCCCTTTATTTTTATTTCATTGCGTACACGGTACGCTCGTTTTATAAAATTGCATCGACAAATTCTTCGCTGTTGAAAAATTCGAGATCGTCCATTTTTTCGCCTACGCCCGCAAAAATAACGGGCAAGGAAAGCTCGGAAGAAAGCGAGAATACAAACCCGCCCTTTGCCGTACCGTCTAATTTGGTGAGTACGATACCGTCCAGCTCCACCGCTTCGTCAAATACGCGCGCTTGGCTGACGGCGTTTTGTCCCGTCGTTGCGTCCAACACCAAAAGCTTCAAAAAGTCCGCTTCGGGATATTCGCGCGTGACCACTCTATCCATTTTACGCAGCTCGTTCATCAAATTTTCTTTGACGTGCAATCTTCCTGCCGTATCGATGATAACGACGTCCGTCTTTTTCGCTTTCGCCGACGAAACGGCGTCGAAAATGACCGCGGACGGGTCGCTGCCTTCTTCGTGCTTAACAATACGCACTTTCGCGCGCTCTGCCCAAATGGATAATTGTTCGCTCGCCGCCGCACGGAAGGTATCCGCCGCCGCGACCGTCACCGTTTTGCCTTGCTTTAAGAAATAGTGCGCAAGCTTGCCTACCGTCGTCGTTTTACCCACTCCGTTTACGCCTACGAGCATAATCACGCAGGGATATTGCGGGGGCTCTACTTCCGATTCTTGCAGCATCTCCGTTAAAATATTTTTCAAAAGTGAAATTACGTAGTTTTCGTCTTTGAGTTTTTCCGCAATCGCTTGCTCCTTGACGCGTTCCACTACTTCGCCCGCCGTAGTCACGGATACGTCTGCGGAAATTAAAATTTCTTCTAACTCTTCATAAAAATCGTCGCCGAGCTTATTTTTAGAAAACAGCACGCGCAATTTTTCGGAAAAGTTGTCTTTTGTTTTTTTCAACGCTCCAAAGAGCTTACCGAAAATACCCATAAATAATTGATTTCCTATTTGTTTGATATGTAAAACGGCACAGATGCGAGCAAAGGGCGCGCAAATTGAGCGCATCAAACGCGACGCATATGTGTCGTTTTTTAATTATTCGACTGTGCCTGCGCCCAGCTTCGTTTCCACTTCCGCAAGGCGTACGGAGACGATTTTGGAAACGCCTTTTTCTTGCATCGTCACGCCAAAAAGCGAATCCGCTTGGTTCATCGTCGGTTTTCTGTGCGTAATAACGATGAACTGCGTATCGAGCGCAAATCTCTTTAAGTAGGAAGCAAATCTATCCACGTTTGCATCGTCGAGCGCGGCTTCGATTTCGTCCAAAATACAGAAGGGCATCGGGTGCGATTTCAAAATTGCGAACAAAATCGCAATCGCCGTTAAAGCGCGTTCGCCGCCCGACAACAACGAGATTTTGGTGAGCTTCTTGCCCGGGGGACAAGCCACGATTTCGATACCTGCCGCAAGCGGGTCTTCCCCTTCCACGTAGTCGATTTGCAGTTCCGCTCTGCCGCCGCCAAAGAGTTCTTTGAACGTGGTTTTGAAGTTTTCGTTAATCAAATCGAACCCAGCGTTGAACATACGCAGCATTTCACCGCGAATTTCGTCAAGCGCCGATTGCAGGTCGTCGATGGCGTTTTGCAAGTCGTCACGCTGCGTGACCATTTCTTCGCAATGCCCTTTTTCGTACTCGTATTCTTCCACGGCGTTGGGGTTCACGGGACCAAGCTGGGTGATTTTGCGTTTCAAAACGGTAATCAAGCCCGCCGCTTCGGTCACGTTGAAGTTTTCTTGTCTTAACGGCAAGCAGCTTTCGTAATCCAGCTCGTACGCTTCTTCCAAACGCGCGCGCAAATTTTCAAGGTTGGTATCGATTTTACTAATTTCAATTTCGCATTTATACCGCTTGTCCGATTGCTTGGTGAGCGTTTCCTGCAAGCTCTCTTTTTCCGATTCCAGCTGCATTTGTTCGGCGTTAATCACTTCTTTTTGCTTGGAAAGCTCGTTGATTTCCGCCACAATCGCTTCTACTGCCGCGCGTTCTTCGTCGGTGAGTTCTTTTTCTCTTGCTTCCGATTCTAAACCGTTGAGTTTGGTTTGCGCGTTCGTCTTTTCGTATTCGGTATCCAAAATGCGTTTGACGATTTCTTCTTTTTCTTGCGTCAAGCGTTCGATATTTTCTTCGTGCGAGTCGATTGCCGTACGCAGCGCGGTATATTCGATTTCCGCAAGACGGAGCTTTTCACTCTTTTCAGCGCGGTCTTCTTTGAAACGCTCGCATTGTTCTTTTTGGCTTGCCATTTGCGTTTCCGCATCACGGCGGCGCGCGGCAATTTCTTCTTCGGTGAGTGAAGAATTCTTTTCTTCAAACGTAAGCGCTTCTAATTTATTATTTTGTTCCCCTAACGCTTCGTTATACGTTTCAAGGTCAAGTTCCGTTTCGCTCAACTGTTGCGAAAGCGCCGTTTCGCGTTGGGTCAAGCCGGCAATCGTGCTGTTTGCGCCTTGATATTTTTCGCGCAGTGCTTCTACCGCCGCTTCCGCTTCTTCGCGCGCCTTTTCACTTTCCGCAATCGCTACTTTCAGCTTTTCTATGTATTTTTGTTTGCGCGCGATGTTGTCTTTGCATTCTTGAATTTTTCTTTCGTTGGAAAGCAAGGACGCAGAATCTTTTCTACGGCTGCCGCCCGTCATCGAACCGCTGGTTGCAACGGTGTCGCCGTCCAGCGTGACGATTTTGAACAGGTTCCCGTATTTCTTCGCAATCGCCGTTGCGTTGGCGATGTTGTCGCAAATAAGCGTGTTGCCAAGCAGGTTGGAAACGACGTTATAATAATATTCGTCATAATGTACCAGCTCGGTCGCAAGCCCCATCGCACCGCGTTCGTCGAGCGCACGGCGAATTTCGCGGGAATCGGGACGGGGACGCATACTCGCCACAGGCAAGAAGGTGACCACGCCGCCGTTCGTTCTCTTTAAGTATTCGATCAAATATCTCGCGTCGTCCGCGGTGGGCGTGACTACGTTTTGCATTGCGCCGCCAAACGCCGTTTCAATCGCCGTTTCGTATCTTTGGTCGGTGGAAACGACGTCCGCCAACGCGCCGTGCAAGCGGCGTTGTACGTCGGGGTTGGTTTTGGAAACGGACAGCAAACGGCGTACCGATTCTTTATACCCTTCAAAACGGTTTTTTAAGCTGATGTACATTTCCAAGTTTTCTTTGAGCGAAGCAATTTGACCGTTCGCGTTAAAGAGTTCTTGGTTGAAATCGTTAATCGTGAGTTGCATTTCGCGCGCTTGTTCTTGCTTTTCTTCCAGCTCGCGCATACCCGTTGACGTAAACGATTGCAAGTTCTTCATATCCTTGCGCACAGCGGCAAGCTCGTCTTGCAAGCGTTCTTTTCTTTCCTGCGTTTTTTCTACCGCCGCTTTTAATTCTTGAATACGGTCTTTCGTCGCTTCCAAACGTGCGGCAAGCGTACCCAAATTCTTTTTCAGCTCGGATAAATCGTCGGCGTTGGAAAGCTGACTTTGTCTATTTTCGTCCGAGAATTTTTCAAAAACGGCAATCTTTTTATCGAGTGCGGAAATGGCATTACGCAGCATATCCGTTTGCGTTTCCAGCTCGGAAACACGGGCGATGTCTTGCGTGTTTTTCTTGTTCGATAAAGCGATTTCGTCGTCGATTTCGCCGATACGCGCTTTGCTTGCCGTCAAGTATTCTTCCGCGGCTTCGATTTGCGAACGGTAAGTGGAAATACGCTCCTTTACCAAGCGCAACTCGCCGTCTTTTCTTTCGTTGCCGACCGATAAATCTACACGCTGATCGTTGAGCTCCGCCAAGCGGTTGTCCGCCGACGCAATTTTTTCGCGGTTGCTGTCGATTTTACGGTTGATACGTTCGATACTGGTATTGAGCTCAATAATTTTATCGGAAATAGCGGAAATATCCTTTTTGAATTTCCCCTTTTCGTTTTCCGCGTTTTCGTAGCGGTAAATATACGTATTTGCTTCGTTGATTTTAAGCGAATGAGAATATTCGTTATATTCTTTCGCCTTTTCCGCTTCCCCTTTCATTCTGCCAAGGTGGCGTTGCGATTCGTCGATACGTTGGCTGTAAATGAACAAATTCGAGTTGGAATCTTCTAACTTTCTTTCGATTTCTTCCTTTCTCGACTTATACACCATCAGCCCGATCGCTTCTTCGAAAATCAAGCGTCTATCTTCGGGGCGCGCGTTCATAATTTGTTCCACCTTGCCTTGACCGATAATCGAATACCCTTCCTTACCCAAGCCGATACCGTGGAAAAGCGCAACGAGATCCTTCAAACGACTGATTTCGTTGTTAATCAAATACTTGCTATCCCCGTTTCGGTATAAACGGCGGGTCATCGATACTTCGGGCGTGTCGATTTTGAACAGTCCGCGCGAGTTGTCAAAGACCAACGTCACTTCGCAAAACGATTGCGGTTTTCTTTCTACCGTACCGCCGAAAATAACGTCTTGCATACTGGAACCGCGCAACGATTTTGCCGATTTTTCACCCAACACCCAACGAACGGCGTCGGCAATATTACTCTTACCGCAACCGTTCGGGCCAACGATACAGGTGACTCCTTCGTCAAAGCGAATTACCGTTTTATCGGCGAATGATTTGAAGCCAACCAGTTGTATTTCCCGTAAATCCAAAGTATATTCCTCTCTTTGTTTTATTTTTTCTTTCTTTTGGTTTTTGGCGGTTATTCGCCAAATTTATTTTGCAGTTCCCAAAGCAAACGCGCCGAAGCAGTTGCCTGCGCTTCCTTGATGGTCCTGCCCTCGCCCTTTGCTTCTTCCCCCATCGCGCGAACTACGCAATAGAAGGTGGGGCTATGGTCTTTGCCGATTTTTTCCACTTCTACACTCGGCTGTTTGTGACCGCGTTTTTCTAAATATTCTTTCAAATCGCCGATGGGATTGCTCGTTTTTCCGTCCAAGCGCAAATTGCCGTGCTTTAAGATGAATTTTTTCGCCGCATAATACCCGCCGTCTAAATAAATCGCCGCCGTAATCGCTTCGAATAAGCTGGATTTTGGCTTGCCGTTTAAGTTGTATTCCGTTCCTTCGTGCAGCAAATACCCAAACACGCCCAAGCCGTCGATGGCAGAATCGAGTGCGTTTTTGCAAACGAGCTTTTGCCGTTGGTTGGTCATTTTCCCCGCCGTCGCTTGACGGTCCATTTTATATTGCCACTCGGTCACCACCATTTGCAGTACCGCGTCGCCTAAATATTCCATTCTATCGTTATGAATGCCGCCAAGGTGATGGGCGTATGATACGTGCGTAAACGCTTCTTCAAGCAGCGATTTTTTCTTGAAAGTATATCCTAATTTTTTTTCGATTTCTTCGCAGGGAATTTTCATTCGTGCGCTCCGCTTTCTTGCGCCGCCAAAGCAATCGCATCCATATCCACGCCGTCTAAAAGCTGTTTGATTTTATCGGACAAATTCCCGCGCGCAGCCGCCGTCGCCTGCTCGATACATACCGAGAATCCGTACGCTTTCGAGTTGCCGTGCCCTTTTACTACGGGTTTGGTAAGCCCCAAGAACGTTGCGCCGCCCTTGCCTTCGTAGTCTAAATTCTTTTTGATGTTTTTGATAACGCCGCCGCTCAAAAGCGCGCTGATCATCGTAAAGATATTGCGCTTAAATTCTTTTTTCAAAATGGTCGAAACGGCTTTCGCACAACCTTCTACCGATTTGGTGGCGATGTTGCCCGTGAAGCCGTCGCAAACCATAACGTCGATGTCGCCGTACATCAAATCGCGCCCTTCTACGTTGCCCGAATAGTTGATGCACTCCACCTTTTTCAAAAGCGCGTTGGTTTCTTGCTGTAATAGCAAGCCCTTGTGGTCTTCCGTACCGTTATTCAACAGCCCGACGCGGGGATTTTCCACGCCGAATACCGTTTGCGCGTACGCCGTTGCCATCAGCGCGAAATGCACCAAGTTGATGGGCTTGCATTCCAGGTTTGCGCCGCAATCGCAAATGAGCGTCGTTTCGCCGCGATGGTTGGGGATTGCAGGACAAAGCGCAGGACGGGAAACGCCTTTAATTCTGCCTAAAATGAGTACGCCTGCCGTCAATACCGCCCCCGTTGAGCCGGACGAAACCAAGCCGTCCGCCTTGCCTTCTTTGAGTAAACGGAACGCTACCACGAGCGAAGAATCTTTTTTGGTTTTTACTGCCTTGGTGGGGATTTCTTCCATCGTAATCGTTTCCGTCGTATGTACGATTTCCACGCGAGATTTGTCATACGCGTACTTGGAAAGCTCGCTTTCCACCTGCGTTTGATCGCCGCAAAGAATTAAATATAAATCCTTATCCTTATTGAGTGCGCGCACACACCCTTCTACCTGTTGTGCGGGGGCGAAATCGCCGCCCATTACATCTACTACGATTTTGGTCATAATTGATTGCTCCTTTTGAGAAGTGAATGGAAACGCCTTGCAAGATTCTTCGGCTACGCTCAGAATGACAGCAAGCGTTTCGTGAATTGCAACGCAAAGCGTTGCGTTGTGATTGAATTTTATAATAT
>JAZRIK010000024.1:0-9924 GCA_045645245.1 Candidatus Scatosoma sp.
ACAGTATCTCCCTCTTGACAGCCCATTTTCACAAGTTCTTTGATAACGCCGCGCAGGCGCAATACTTTTTGGAAATATTGCATCGAATCGGGATTGTTGAGCACGACGTTTCTGCACAGCATATCAATCAAACCGCCCACGACCACGAACACGCCGTCGTCGTCACGGAAGATTTCAAAGCTCAAATCGTCGTTTGCCTTGTACTCGAATTCTTCTTCTATCGGCGTAGGTTCTACGGGGGGCAGGGTTGCCAGCACTTCGAAAATTCCTTCGATAAGCTCTTTCGTACCTTCGCCCGTCACTGCGGTAATGGGGAAAATTTTGTATTTTCGTCCGTATTTTTTCTTGAATGCTTTTAAGTTGTCTTCCGCACCGAAAATGTCGCACTTGTTGCAAACGACAATTTGCGGACGGCCTGCCAACACTTCGCTGTATTCTTTCAGCTCGTCGTTGATTTTCTTAAAGTCGTCGATGGGGTCGCGCCCTTCGCAGCCGGAAATATCCACTACGTGGCAAAGCATACGCGTACGCTCGATATGGCGCAAAAAGTCGTGTCCCAAGCCCGCGCCTTGCGCCGCGCCTTCGATAAGCCCCGGAATATCCGCCGCCACAAACGATTTTTCGTAGTAGCGCACTACCCCAAGGTTGGGGGAAAGGGTGGTGAAGTGATAATTCGCAATTTTTGGTCTTGCTGCGGAAATTTTAGAAAGCAGCGTACTCTTACCCACGTTCGGGAAACCGACGAAGCCGACGTCCGCGATTACTTTCATCTCTAAAATTACGTAATGCGATTTTACCTTTTCGCCTTTTTGCGCAAAGTTGGGTGCGTGCCGACGTGCCGTCGTAAAGCGCACGTTGCCCTTACCGCCGTTGCCGCCGCGCGCTACGAGCACTTCTTGTCCGTCTTCAAACACGTCGCAAATCAGCTTGCCCGTTTCTTCGTCGCGAACGAGCGTACCCAAAGGCACCTTGATATACGTATTTTTACCACTCTTGCCAAAGCAGCGGTTGGTGCCGCCCACTTCGCCGTTTTCCGCTAAAAAGCGCGAAGTAAAACGGAAGGGAAACAAGTCGTTCATATCCTTGTCGCCCACGAAATACACGTCGCCGCCCTTGCCGCCGTCGCCGCCGTCAGGACCGCACGCAGGTTTGCCTTTGAACGCCTTGAAGGAGTTCATTCCGTCCCCGCCGTCGCCTGCTTTGATCAATATTTTCACTTTATCGGTAAATTCACCCGTTGCCATAATTTTGCCCTACCTTATGGATAGTATATCAAATTTGAAGTAAAAAATCAATAAAAATGCCGATGCTGTAAATCGAAATAAATCGCCGTGCGTTGAAAAAACGCGCGGCGACCCATATTAAACGCTTTTAACGATTATTTTTGCATAGCAGCAACTTGTTTTGCTACTTCTTCGCTCAAATCTTCGCTCTTCTTTTCAAGACCTTCGCCCATAACGTAGAACGCGAATTTGTTAACGGAAGCGTTCGCCGATTTCAAAAGGTCGGAAACTTTCTTCGAATCGTCTTTGATGAACGCTTGTTCCATCAAGCAGTTTTCATCGTAGAATTTCTTAATTCTGCCTTCCACCATCTTTGCGATAACTTGTTCGGGTTTGTTTGCAAGCTTTTCGTCGTTTTTGATTTGTGCGATGAGCACTTCTTTTTCGTGTTCAACAACGCTTGCGGGAACTTGATCCTTGCAAAGGAATGCGGGCTTCGTGAATGCGATTTGAAGCGTCAAATCGTGTGCAGCTTCCGCAGCCGTAGCTTCGTCGCCGCATACGTCAAGGATAACGCCCAGCTTGCCGCCAAGGTGAATATAGCTCTTTAAGAATCCTTCCGTTTCCATACGTTCAAATCTTCTAACCGCGATTTTTTCGCCGATAACCGCGATTTTGCTCTTTAAGAGTTCTTCAACCGTGCCTACGCCGCAGTTGCAAGCCAAGAGTGCTTCTACGCTTGCAGGGTTTTCGTTTGCGATTACTTTTGCAATTTCGTTTGCGGTTTCTACAAATTGAGGGTTCTTTGCAACGAAGTCGGTTTCGCAGTTGAGTTCAACCATAACGCCAACTTTGCCTTGAATATAGCAAGCTACGATACCTTCCGCTGCGATACGGGAAGCTTTCTTTTCTGCTTTTGCGATACCTCTTTCACGGAGCAAATCCGCTGCTTTGCTCATATCGCCGTCAGCGTCCGTCAAAGCTTTTTTACAATCCATAATACCTGCGCCCGTTCTTTCGCGGAGCGCCATTACGTCTTTACCGGTAAATGCCATTTTTTCTTTCTCCTTATATATTAAAGTCGATGTTTTTTAACTGAATTTTGAAGCTCTTACGCGTTTGCTTCTTCAGCAACTACTTCTTCGATAGACGTAGGAGCGGTTTCTACCGCTTGTTCTACTACTGCTTCTTCGCCTTGGTTTGCTTCAATAACTGCGTTTGCGATAACGGACGCGATGAGCTTGATTGCGCGGATTGCGTCGTCGTTGCCGGGGATTACGTAGTCGATTTGGTCGGGATCACAGTTGGTATCGGTGATTGCTACGATTTTGATACCGAGTTTCTTTGCTTCTGCGATTGCGATGTCTTCGTTGTGGGGGTCAACCACGAACATAACGCCGGGAACGGATTTCATTGCTTTGATACCGCCAAGGTTTGCTTGCAATTTGCCCATTTCTTTCTTTAAGAGCATAACTTCTTTCTTGGGCAACAAGTCGAAATCGCCGTTTGCTTCCATTGCTTCGAGCTTTTCCAATCTTTCAACGCGGCTGCGCATCGTTTTGAAGTTGGTCAAGCAACCGCCAAGCCAACGGGAATTTACGTAATATTGACCGCATCTTTCCGCTTCTTCTTTGATTGCGTCTTGCGCTTGCTTCTTCGTACCAACGAACAATACCGATTTGCCGGCTTTAACCGATTCGCAAACGAATGCGTAAGCTTCTTCGATCAAGTTCGCCGTCACTTGCAAGTCGATGATGTGAATGTCGTTTCTTGCCGCGAAGATGTACTTCTTCATTTTGGGATTCCACTTTCTCGTTTGATGACCGAAGTGTACCCCTGCTTCTAAGAGCTGCTTCATACTGATAACTGCCATAATTCATTCCTCCGTTTTACCTCCTCGGCTTGTGTTGGCTCGTAGGCGACGTTCGCATTGAAAAGAATTTACGAACACGGATTACGCACAAGTACCGAGTGTGAATTTTTAGCTATACCATTTTACCATAAAGGACAAGGCTTGGCAAGCTATTTTGCGCCGCTTTTACACCTTTTTTGGGATTTTGCAAAAAATTTTCAATCGAGTTTGAATATATCATCAAAAAAACCGCAGGGAATCTGCGGTTTTTTGTCGTTTTTTACCTATTTACCAGTCTTGCTTTTTGAGTGATTTGTCCTTAACGTCGTCGTAAAAGGCGAAGTATTTTTCCTTAAACGCTTCCTTGGAAAGGGGCAATTCGCCGTCGTTTTGCATTCTGTCCAGCATTTCCTGCAATTCATCGGGCGAAAAATCGGCGATGTCCACTTCTTCCCCAAGCGTTTGTAATAATTTCAATAGATCTAACTGCGACATAATTTTTCTCGCTTATGCGTATTTTGTAGCGTTATTATAGCATAATTTTTGCTGTTTTGCAACTTATGCGCTTGTTTTGGCAGTAAAATTTCCCTTTTTTGGGTGCGATTAGGCATTTTTTCGTTGTTTTTGCCGGCGGTAAGCTAATTTTTCTACATTTTGCCGTTTTTGGAATTTTTCTCCCCCTTGCATTCCGCTTTTTTTGCCTTTATAATAGCGTGTAGCCGTGAAAAGACCCTTTCTACGGCTGAATTTGCAACCACAAAGGAGATTATTATGAAAGCAACGAAAAAATTTTTATGTTTATTACTTTCTATCGGTTTTTGTATCGGAACAATGGGCTTTGCCGCCTGTCAAGCGGACGAGCCGCAGGCATCTTTACCACCGACGAGTGAAGAAATTACTCCGCCCGATACCAACCAGCCCAGCGATACGCCCGCGGATACGCCTACCGACGCGCCGAGTGAAGTCCCCGACACCACGCCGCAGCCCGTATATGCGCAGTACATACGCTGCACGGGCAACAGCGTAAATATTCGCTCGGGCGCGAGTATGGAATATGCAATTCTCGGTCAAGCGGAAAAGAATACGACCTACGCCGTTATCGGGCAAACGGGAAGCTGGTACAAGACGTACTACCGCGGAAAAACGGCGTACATTCACGCATCGTACGCAGCGGTGATTTCTATGGAACAAAGCGACGACCCGCGCGTGGAAACCGTTTTAACGGAAGGGTATAAACAAATCGGCGTACCGTACGTCTATGGCGCAATACGACTGCACGACGGCAAAGGCAACTTTTTAAGCGGATTTACCGCGCAAAAATTCGATTGCTCGTCGCTCGTGCAATATATGTTCTACCAAGGCGCAAATAAAATTTTACAGGTGACGACCCGCACGCAGGTCAAGCAAGGCACGTTCGTCGCCAAGGAAGATATTCAGCGCGGGGATTGTCTGTTCTTTACCAACGAGAGCAGGCAGCATTTATCAGGCGTGGAAAGAGTGGGCCACGTTGCGGTGTATTTGGGGGATAATTATATCCTGCATACCGCGTCCGATTATGCGCGAATAGAAAAAATTTCCGCCGCGCGGTGGAAATTCTATCTCGAAGCGCGGCGGTTTATTTAAGCTTTATTTTTGTTCCGGCATAGAAGCAATCGTTAAAAGATACACGGCCTTTGCGCCTGCATTTTGTAAAATGCGCGCGCATTCGCCGCCGGTTGCGCCCGTGGTTAAAATATCGTCGATAAGCAAAATGGTTTGCCCTTGGCACGCCTTGCGTTTATGTACGTGATACGCGCCCATTGCGTTTTCTATGCGTTCCCTGCTTGAAAGGCCCTTTTGCATACCCGTTTCTCGCGTTTTGGTAAGTACGTTTTCATCATTCGTCGCATACCTGCCCTGCTCGTTTAGCTTTTTTGCGACGATTTTGGCAAGCTCCTGCGCTTGGTTATATCCACGCGCATTTTGCCGTTCTTGCGTTAGCGGAATAGGCAAAACGAGTAGCGGCGTATCGCGTAAATTTTGCGCTACTTGGGTCGTGAGAAAATACGCGGTCATTTCTTCTGCAAAATAATGCGCCAGCCGTCTGTTTCCGTTTTTCAAGCGGTTGATCAGCCCTGCGATCGCGCCTTGATACACAAACGGCGAAAACGCTTGCGCAAACGCGGGCGGGTGGCTTTTGCAAGTTAGACAAACGCCGCTTGAAACCAAGCTTCTACCGCATTTTGGACAGGTATTACCTGTATTTTCGATATGCAGCGATTGACACGAATGACAAAGCCGATGGGTTGGATAATCGAATATTTCCACTCCGCAAGCGTCGCAGGTATATCCGCGCGACGCTGATTTTTCGCGCAATTTTTCTATCCAACGCGTGAAAAAGTGCTTCATCTTATTCTTTTTGATTGATTTCCGCATTCTTTTTGCGTTCGTATTTGACGAGCAGCCACGCGCCTACTACGCCCAGCGCAAACAACGCCACGCCGAGCAAAATATCCAAAATTTGCACGCCGCCACGCGCCCACGAAATATATACTTGAACCATATCGCCGTTGCAAAACATCGCCAAAATCGAGCCAAGCGAAAGCCCCACAATCATACAGTACGCCGTTTCGCGCGCCTTTGCGAAAATATTCGTCAAGAGTTTGGACAGCCCCAAAATTCCGCCGACAAATCCAACTCCCAGCCCCGCATACACCAAAAAGATAGCAGGATTTTCTTGCCAGTAGCTTACGCTCACGCTGTTTGTCAGCGATTGAAACCAGCCCACCGACATCAAAATTGCACTCGCCGAAAGCCCGGGCACGATTTGCGTGATTCCGCACGCCGCGCCGATGACTACCGCCAAAATCGGCTGCCACCACAAAACGCTTGCAAACGCGTCCGCGCCGACAGTATCCGCACTTCCCGAAAGCAGCGCGCTTATTCCGCCGATGAGAATGGGAATAAACAGTCCGAGAGCGAAAAGCGTCACGCGTTTTTTGGTTTTTTGCGCGTATTTTACTTCGTCATACACGGCAGGGAATGCGCCCGTCATTAGTCCTGCAAACAAACAAACGATGGCGAAGGGCAAAATGGCGAGCAGCTCCTTTACGGCGATAAAGCCAAGCACCACGCCTACGACCGCGCCGATGCCGATGGGAAGAAGAAAGGCAAAGCATTTCTTAAACTTTTTGAGTAAATTGCCCAGCGCGTATAAAAACTGGTCGTACAGCTTGAATATGATAGCGACCGTCGAACCGCTAATCCCCGGCACGATGACGGCAAGCCCGATGAAAAATCCGAGCAACGCGCTTTTGCACCACGTTTTTTTATTGTATTTTATTAAAGCAATTTCCAAGCTGTCTTGCATATTTCCACTCCTTACCGCGTTGGTATAATTCTATTATAGCCAAATTTTGCCTTTTGGTCAATTTTTTATGCAAATTTTTTACGCTTTTTCCCGAAAAAACCGCAAAATCGTGCTTTTTCCCTATGCGCGAGCGTATATAATAGCGTTATATAATACGTTTTGTCAGGTGACGATATGAATTACGTTAAAAAAATGTGTATTTTAAGGCAAATTCAGCAAGGGTTTTCCGCAGACGGGAAAACGCTGTCCGGGCTTATCAAAATGGAGCAATACGGTCAAAATTTGGCGGTGGAAGTGTCGGTAATAAACTTTGCGCCGCTATCGCAAGGGGAATATTATTGCTTGCTTTCCGACGGAAAGGGTAAAACGGAAATGCTTGCCTTGCGCGGAAAAAGCTTTTTTAATCTTTTGTCCGACTTGGATATTTCGCACGGGTTTTGCGGAATTATATGCTACGTAAAGGAAGAAATTATTCCGATTGCCTACGGTATCAACGGAAACGGTCAATACGACTGGAAAACGATATTGAACGCAACCCTGCCCCCTGTATTTCCGCAAAGCGAGCCGAAAAAAGGCAGAAATATCGGCTCGGAAATTGCCGAAAGTATGTTTTTAGAGACAAATTATACGCAAAAGCCCGCCGAATTGCCGATTGCCGACACGAAAAATTTGCAAAACACCCCACCCAGGTACGAGATAAAGGAAAATTTACCGATACAGCCGCCTGCGGTGGAAAACGTGCTTCCCGAAAAAGAACACGCTTACGACGACGAGCTGATGGCGCAAGAAAACTATTATACGGAGAACAAGGAAGATGGACAAAAGCTGCTTCAAAAAGCTGATCGCGATGCATACGCTCAAAGCACAACTCAAAGCAAAGACAAGAAAGCGCGGACTCACCTATCGGAAAATGACGATGCTGACGACGTACGCCACTCGTTTGAAACGGACACCGACGGATACTATCGCGCAGTAAAGGCGGAAATCGACGAGCTTTTGCGCACGTACCCGCGCGACGATACCTTAAACGGCGCGTTTTCGTGCAGCGAATGGGTGCGCGTTAAGGGCGACAAACATAGCCCCGAATATCTTGTCGGTATCGTATATTTTAACGGAAAGGCACGGTATATTTGCTATGCGCTCGCCACGCAGGATAAAGACAGCCCGCCAAAAGAGATTGCCAGCGTTTGCGCGTTTGTCCCCACCACTCCGTTCGATGAAAATAAAGGTTTTTTCGTTATCTTTCAAAGCGCCGCTACGGGCGAATGCGTGAAACCGCAAAAAGCATAATTTTTTATCTTGATTTGCTTGACATTTTTTTGTTGCAGATATATACTTAAGATATATACTTATGAAAAATTGTTTTTTGCGAGAAAACGTTATGCAGTCGAATATACTATTAACGAACGTATCTTTATCCAAACGCCTGACCTTAACCGCGCTTTTTACCGCGCTTTGCACGATGAGTACTTTGGTTATCGCCATTCCGTTGCCACAGGGCTATTTGAACGTCGGCGACGTATTCGTACTTCTTTCAGGTTGGCTGCTTGGCCCTATCTACGGTACGATTGCCGCGGGTATCGGTTGCGCGCTTGCGGATACGATTAGCGGCTTTGCCGTGTATGCAATCCCTACCTTTTTTATAAAGGCGGGCGTGGCTGCGTTGGCTTGGTGCGTCGCAACGCTTATCAAAAATAAAGATAAAAAAACGACGGTCGAGATATTCCGTCGCTCGCTCGCCGCGTTTGTTGCCGAATTGTTTATGGTGCTGGGGTATTTTCTTTTTGAATGCGCTTTATACGGCGTTGCAGGGGCCGCGCTTGCGTTGCTTGGGAACGGAATACAGGGCTTGAGCTGTAGCGTGGGCGCAATGCTGATTTACATAGCACTTTCCAAAACCAAGGGCACGAAAAAATTATTTCCGACGATTGCCGAATAAAAATCAAGTATAACGATAAAACCGCTTGCAGCTTGCAAGCGGTTTTGTTGTTATTTTTTTATTCCGAAAAAGTCGGGTTTAGGGCTATTCCACTCTTTTTCCAGCATTTGCGCCACCCACGCGCGGTGGTCGTTGACGGTCGCTTTGGAAAAGAGATGCTTCCACCGAAACGCACGGTATTCTTTGGGGAACAGCGTTTTGAGCGACGGGAAAAAGTACTGTCCGTTTGCGTAAACCATCAAGTTCAACTCGTACCTGCCCGACGGTTCGCGCAAATCGAAGTAGTTTTTACCCTTGCGAAACCGACAGATATACACGCAGGCAGAATCGCCCCCTTTTTCTTGGAAATACTCAAAGGAAAACCCACGCTCGTCTAAAAACCGTGCGTTGAGTTTTTTCATAATTTCCGCCGTTTGAATGGTTGCCATAACTCGTGCCTTTACGTTTAATTTTGGCTCAAGGTTGCCTTGATACGGCGAATGCCGCTTGCGCACGATTGTTCTTTGACAATTTTGAATTTACCCAGCTCGCCCGTCGTCGCCACGTGCGGACCGCCGCAAATTTCTTTGGAAAATTCGCCGATGGTGTAAGTTTTTACGCGTTCGCCATACTTGCTTTCAAACAAGCCGGTAAAGCCCTGCTCTTTCGCTTCGTCCAACGTCACTTCTTTCATTTCCACCGCAACGTTTTGCGCAATCACTTCGTTGACCATATCTTCCACCGCTTTGATTTGCTCCGCAGTCATCGGTTGTGGATAGTTAAAGTCGAAACGCAATCTTTCTTCCGTAATGTTCGAGCCCTTTTGATTTACGTCGGGCGAAAGTACTTTTTTCAGCGCGGCGTGCAATAAGTGCGTTGCCGTATGCAAGCGCGTCGTTGCTTCTTTATGGTCTGCCAAGCCGCAAGCAAATTTTTGCTCGCTGCCCGCTTTACTCTTGCTTTGGTGCTCTTCAAACGCCGCTTTATAGCCGTCCATATCCACGTCAAGTCCGCGTTCTTTTGCCATTTCCGCCGTGATTTCCACAGGGAAACCGTACGTGTCGTATAAGTGGAATGCTTGCTTGCCGTTAATGCGTTTTTCAGGCACGTATGCAGGGTCTTTTTGACTCATAAACGCGTTCTTTCTTTCGATGCCGTTCACGCATTTTTCAAATTCCTTCAAGCCCTGTTGCAAGGTTTTGTTAAATTTCGCTTCTTCTTTATTGAGTTCTTCCGCAATTTTTTCGCGGTTGATATTCAGTTCGGGATATACGCTCTTGTATTCTTCGATGAATGCTGCGGAAATTTGCGCCAAGCTGCCTTCGGGCAGATCGATTTTTCTGCCAAAACGCACCGCGCGGCGGATAATTCTGCGCAAAATATAGCCCTGATCGGTGTTGGAAGGCACGATGCCCTTTTCATCGCCAAGCATAAACGTTGCCGTACGCGTGTGGTCTAAAAGCACGCGGAACGCTTTGGTCACTTCTTCGCTTTCGTTATATTCCTTACCAGTAAGCTGCGAAATGACTTTGATTGCGTTTTCAAAAACGTCCGTTTCATACACGCTGGACTTGCCGTTGAG
>JAZRIK010000025.1:0-1906 GCA_045645245.1 Candidatus Scatosoma sp.
CGTAATCGGTTAAAAGGGATTTTTTAGCCAAAATCAGGGCGGGGAGAACCTCGCCCCTGCACTACTTATAAAATTATAAAAAACGAATAAGGGGCTACCAGGTATGAGTTTAATGGATAAAAAAGCGTTACATACGCTCACGTATGGGTTGTTCGTCTTGACGGCGAAGGAAGGGGAAAAGGATAACGGTTGTATCGTCAATACCGTGCAGATGTTGACGAGCGATCCCATTCGCGTGACGGTATTCGTCAATAAGAGCAACTACACCGAGGGGATGATTTCCCGTACGGGCGAGTTTAACGTTTCCGTGTTGCAGAGAAGCACTCCGTTTGCTTTGTTCAAGAACTTCGGTTTTGCTTCGGGCAAGGACACCGATAAGTTCGCGGGCAGGGTTTACCCCCGCAGTAGCAACGGCTTATACTATATCTATGAGAACTCGAACGCGTACCTGTCCTGCAAGGTCGTGGGCAAGCACGATTACGGCACGCACACCCTCTTCGTTGGCGAAGTGGTGGAAGCGAAGCGTTTGTCGGACGAGGGAAGCCTTTCCTATGAACAGTATTTGACCGAAGTCAAACCGCAGGTAAAGCCTGCTGCAGCAACGGTTGCAACGGCTTCCGCTGGTTCTTCGGCTTCTGCGAAAGTGGACTCTGCAAGTGCGCCCGTCGAAAAGTGGGTTTGCAAGGTATGTGGCTACGAACATGAAGGTCCGCTTCCCGACGATTTTATCTGTCCTTGGTGTAAGCATCCTGCCTCCGACTTTGAACGCGTCCAATAAAAAACAAAGAATCTACGGCGCAATACTTTGTCGCGCCTCGGTCACATACTAACGGTATGCTCCCTCACCGCTCCTCGTCTTGCTTGTAGCTTGCATTGTTTTTTCCGCTTTGGTTGAGGTGTTGTGTAAAATCGCTGTGCAATTCATCGTTGCGCAGCGTTTTTTTTTCTTGGTCACGTACGCCGTGTACGCTCCCTGCGAAAAATCCACTGCGCGCCTTGACTTGCGTGCGTCTTGCTTTGTTTTTTGTACCTTGGTTTGAGTGGCGGGAGGTGGGAATCCCATCCCCAACGGTGGTTGTATTCTTTCCATAACGCAAGGGGAAGCCTTGCAATTCACGCGGTTGGGAAACCGCAATTCACGAAACCATAGGTTTAAATTCACGCTGATAGGCAATTCACTCACACTGAAAGGCAATTCACTCACGCCGATGTCTACCGCTCACTCTGTGGTATTCTGTCGAAAAAAGTCGAAGAAAATATTTTCTTGAAAAATGCAAAAAAAGGCATTGAAAAAACTTGACAGTAGCACCATAAACAGGTATAATAACAATGTTCAAATAACTGCAGTTGGCGAAGGAGGGTTGTATAGCTATGTCCACGGTGAAAGTTGGTGAAAACGAAAACGTTGAAAGCGCATTGCGCCGCTTCAAAAGAAAGTGCTCCCGCGACGGTATCATCGGCGATCTTAGAAAGAAGGAATTCTATGAAAAGCCTTCCGTAAGAAAAAAGAAGAAGTCCGAAGCTGCGAGAAAAAGAAGCAGAAACTAAACGAAAGAAGCTCACGATTGCGTGAGCTTTTTTGTTTGCAAAAAATAGGTAATCGTATCGAAGGAGAGGAGAAAATGTCGAAACCTGTCGCAAAAAGCTTTAGAACCATCGCTCGCCAAGCCAAGTGCCGTATCAAGGAAAACTTTTGGGAAAGCTACCGCATGGAGCGTGACGAGAAACTCAAAATTGCCGAAGAAAAAGGTTGGGGGAAACAGGAAACTCAGCAGTATTTGGCGCAGGAAATTCAACGCAAAATAAGCGGCGAAGAGTGCGTGGATCCTTTCTACGAGCAGGTAAAAGCTCTGCTTTTAGCGGAAGGCGAGGTGAGCGATGCCATCGGGCGGTTGACCGACAGGGC
>JAZRIK010000026.1:0-4552 GCA_045645245.1 Candidatus Scatosoma sp.
TTAGATAAAAACGTAAAAATAGGGCGGGTATGCGTAAATGCATACCCGCCCGTAATGTTTTATATTTACTTAGACGATACCATGCGCCATCATCGCTTCGGCGACTTTTTCAAAGCCCGCGATATTTGCGCCCATTACAAAGTTCCCTTCAAAACCATATTTCTTCGCCGCGTTCGCCATATTATGATAGATGTTGACCATAATATTTTTCAATTTCGCATCTACTTCTTCCGCCGACCAGTACAATCTACCCGAAGATTGCGCCATTTCCAAAGCGGAAGTAGCTACGCCGCCCGCGTTTGCCGCTTTTGCAGGTAAGAACACTACGCCCGCCTTTTGGAAAGTTTCAATCGCTTCCAAATTCGACGGCATATTTGCGCCTTCGCCTACGTATTGCACGCCGTTTTTCACAAGTGCCGCCGCGCTTTCTGCGTCAATTTCGTTTTGCGTAGCGCAGGGGAGTGCGACGTCGCAAGGAATCGTCCAAATACCCTTGCAGCCTTCCACGTATTTCGATCCAGCTACGCGGTTTGCATATTCCTTGATGCGCGCGCGTTCGACTTCTTTAATTTGTTTCACTACGTCAAGCTTGATGCCGTTCGGGTCATAGATATAACCGTTTGAGTCGTACATAGCCACAACCTTCGCACCGTATTGCTGCGCTTTTTCGCAAGCATAGATAGCAACGTTTCCGCTACCCGATACGATGGTCACTTTATCCTTAAACGAATCGCCGCGTTGTTTCATTGCTTCCGCAGTCATATATACCAAGCCATAGCCGGTCGCTTCCTTTCTAATCAGCGAGCCGCCGTAAGAAAGTCCACGGCCTGTAAATACGCCCACGTGCTCGTCGCGCAAGCGTTTGTATTGACCGAACATATACCCAACTTCTCTCGCGCCCACGCCGATATCGCCCGCAGGAACGTCGGTATCCGCGCCGATATGACGGTACAATTCGTTCATAAAGCTTTGGCAAAACGCCATAATTTCTCTATCCGATTTGCCCTTGGGATCAAAATCCGAACCGCCTTTACCGCCGCCGATAGGGAGCCCCGTTAAGCTGTTTTTCAAAATTTGCTCTAAACCAAGGAATTTGATAACGGACAGGTTTACCGACGGGTGGAATCGAAGCCCGCCCTTGTAAGGGCCGATTGCGCTGTTAAACTGTACGCGATACCCTTTGTTTACGTGTACGTTTCCGTTATCATCTACCCAAGGCACGCGGAACAAAATCGTGCGTTCGGGCTCGGTAAAACGCTCTAAAAGCGCCGCCTTTTCATATTCGGGATGCGCGTTGATAACCGGCTCTAAGGTAAGCAAAATTTCCGTTGCCGCTTGATGAAATTCCTTTTCACCGGGGTTGCGCGCTTTCAAATCGTCTAATACTCTTTGTACGTAGCTCATATATTACTCCTAAAAATAAATTTCCTTGATTAAAATCCATTTTGCAATCGATTTTTTTAATACACTAATATCTTACCACCTTTTGTCCGTTTTTGCAAGGATTTAATGGGGTAAATTGCAAAAAAGTGAATAAAATAATTGCTTTTTTTGCTCAAAAGGTGTATAATATTAAGGTAAAGTTATGATAGGTATAACTTTTCGTTATACCAAACGGCTGAATATAAGAAAAAGTCGCATAACCAAACAAAAAACACGTAAGCACTTTTCCAAAGTGGTATATATGCCTGTATAGTTAAATGGATATAATAAACCCCTCCTAAGGGTTAGTTATGGGTTCGATTCCCGTTGCGGGTACCACCAAGATAGTGCTTAAACAGGAAAAAACTATGTTTAAGCAAATTTTACAAGCAGTTGAAAAGCACGAAACAATTATTATTCATCGTCATACCAGCCCTGACGGCGACGCACTCGGCAGTCAAATCGGGTTGTACCATATCATTAAGGACAACTATCCCGACAAACGCGTTTATAAAGTGGGCGACGACGCCAAACGCTATGCGTTTATGGACGGCTCGACGATGGACGAAATCCCCGACGAAGCGTATCACGGCGCGTTGGCGATTGTGCTCGACTGCGGCGCAAGCGCATTAATCAGCGACGAGCGGTATAAAACGGCGGCGCAAACGGTGCGCTTTGACCACCATATCTATTGCGAAAAAATCGCCGATTTAGAAGTAGTGGACACTTCGTATGAAAGCTGCTGCGGCTTGGTGACTGATTTTGCCGTGCAAAGCGGTTTAACCCTTTCCCCGCAATCGGCAAAAGCACTTTATACGGGAATGGTGACCGATTCGGGCAGGTTCCGCTTCGATTCGACGACGTCCAACACCTTCCGCTTGGCGTCCGAATTGCTCAAACAAAAATTCGATATTACCGAAATCTATTCACAATTATACGCTGACGATTTCTTTTTTGTGCAGCTGCGCGCAAAATTCATCTTAAAAATTAAATTCACCGAGCAAAACGTAGCGTATATCTATACCACCAAGGAAGAATTGCCTACCTACGAAGTAGATACCTTTACCATCTCTCGCGGAATGGTCGGCACAATGTCCGATTTGCGCGGAGTGGATATTTGGGTCAACTTTACGGAAACGGAAGATAAAGTACTTGTCGAAATCCGTTCGAGTAAGTATAACATCAACCCTGTGGCGGTTAAGTACGGAGGCGGTGGTCACGCAAAGGCGAGCGGGGCAAGCGTACCCAACTACGAAACGGCGATGCAGCTTTTGGAAGATTTGAACGCGTTGAATAAAAATAGTGAGGAAAACGTATGAAAAACGAAAATATGCAAATGATTTTGGATAAAATCAAACAATACGACAAAATTTTAATTTTCCGTCACTTCCGTTCCGACGGCGACGCAGTCGGTTCCACAAAAGGGCTGGCGGCAATTTTGCGCTTGACCTATCCCGAAAAGAAAATCTATCTGCAAAACGCCGATTTTTCCAACTATTTGGCGTTTTTGGGCAAGGAAGACGACCTTCTTCCCGGCGAAGAATATAAAGACGCGTTGGGTATCGTACTCGACACCGCAACGCACGATAGAATTTCCAACAAAAAATATTCCCTTTGTAAGGAGCTTATCAAGCTCGACCATCATATTCCCATCGAATCGTACGGCGATTATCAATGGGTAGAAGAACACCGCTCATCTACCTGCGAAATGGTGGCGGCGTTCTACGACGCATTCAAAGACGAGTTGAAAATCGATAAAGAAGCGGCGCTGTATATTTATACGGGAATGGTGACCGATTCGGGACGTTTCCGTTTTAGAGAAGTGTCGGGCGAAACGATGCGCTTGGCGGGGCTTATCTTGGATATCGGTATCGACGTGGATACGTTGTACGCAAATTTATATTTGAAAGAATTTGACGAGTTCAAGTTCGAAGCATACGCGCATAAAAAAATGAGAATCAGCGAAAACGGAGTGGTTTCACTCTTCGTTTCCAAGGCAATGAAGCGCAAATTCAAGCTTTCTAACGAGCAGGCAAGCGCGTCGGTATCGTTTATGGATTCTATTAAAAATTCACTTATTTGGATGGCGTTTATCGACAACGGCGACGGCTCTATCCGCGTGCGGCTGCGTTCGCGTTTTGTCACGGTGAGCGAGCTTGCCGAAAAATATCACGGCGGCGGCCACGCGTGCGCGGCAGGCGCTACGGTGTACTCCAAAGCGGAAATGAACGCGCTTTTGAAAGACGCTGATGCGCTTTTGAAACAATACAAGGAAAGGAATAACGGCTGGTTATGAAAATTTTGATAACAAACGACGACGGAATTGACGCGCTCGGTATCCGTTTGCTCGCGCAGTGGGCGAAAAAACTGGGCGAGGTGACGGTTGTCGCGCCCAAAGTGGAGCAAAGCGCGAAAAGCCACGCAATAGAAATTGTAAAACGCATCGAAATCAAAAAAGTGCCGTTTATAGACGGCGTCACGGCGTATTCGATGGATTCCACGCCCGCCGACTGCGTGCGGTTTGGCATTATGGGCTTGAAAGAGCAATTCGATTTGGTGTTATCGGGCGTAAACCGCGGTGTAAACGTAGGCGCGGATATCGTGTATTCGGGTACTTGTGCGGCGGCGTTCGAAGCGGCACGTTTGGGTACGCCTGCCATCGCGTTTTCCGCATTCCACGACGACCAAGAAAACGCGGTTAAGCATTTAGACGCGGCGTACGATTATATCGTAAAAAATAAGCTTTTAGACGAAAACTTAATCTATAACGTCAATATCCCGTATCAGGTAAAAGGCGTTAAAATCACTTGTCAGGGTTCGTTCTATTTTTCCGACGAGTTTGTAAAAGTGGACGGCGAAGAAAATTTGTATTTCCAAGACGGAGTGCCCGTTCCCGACGAATACCCCAACGATTTAAGTCGCGACACGGTAGCGATTGTAAACGACTATATTTCCATTACGCCGCTGATGGCAACGCGTACAAATATGGCGGTTTTTGAAAAGTACAAAGACAAGCTTTGAGCTTTTAGCGTAAAACGCTCATAAAAACACCCCTAAAACAAAAGAAACAGGACTTCTCGAAGGAAGTCCTGTTTTTGTTAATTTCGCCTTAATTTAAGCGTTTTTAACG
>JAZRIK010000027.1:0-5761 GCA_045645245.1 Candidatus Scatosoma sp.
AGCACGCCGTTATCTTCCAAATCAATCGCCCCTGCAAGCGCCGTCACGTCGCCGTCGTTCGCAACTTCCAAAGGAATTTGTTTGCCGTATTTTTCGCTCATTTCTTTTGCGACGTTTATGTACATATTTTTGACGAAATCGCCGTGCTTTTGCTTGTCAACCTTTAAGAACAGGGACGCAACCATAATTTTATTATCCACGTAAACGCCCGCAGACGATACGCCGATTGCATCGACGGTAGGCATCTTGGAAGCCGCCGTTTGCATCGCCGTCAAAATTTCGCCGTAGTGATAGTTGGGGTCTTCGGTAATTTTAGGGTTCCAAACCACTTCTTCGCTGTAAACCACTTCGCCGTCGATGACCGCGCTTACCTTTCTATCCGACCCGCCTGCGTCAAAACCGATACGGCAGCCCTTCAAATAGCCGCCAACGCGAACGGACGCATTTTTTTGCGCGGGAATTTGGTCGTTTTCCAACCATTCCACTTGAAAATCTCTTTCATATACGCCGCTCATAAATTCAACGTCGAATGCGCGTAAGCCCTGCATCGTATATGCTTTCTTTAAGTATTCGTAGATAGATTTACTGCCGGCAACGGAAATTTTGAAGCCGCCTACTACCCACAAAATCGTTTTCGCCAAACGCTCCGCTACGCGGAAGTTGAGCGTATCGTCCACTCCGTCGGGCAGCGCTTTATAGGTATATACGTAGTTATAGCCGCCGCTGCGTTCCGCTACTAAAGTGACTGCAACGCCGTTGCCGTTTTCAGCAACCTTTGCGTCGAAATCCGCAAGGGCTTTAATCATAGGGTAAAAGTTTTTGTCTAATACAGGTTTTCTCATAATCGTGCTTCCTTTTATATACATTTTATATACATTTTTGCATTATTTTTTTACGCTTTGCAATAATTCGTTTACAGCCGCTTGCACTTTGCTTAAACGCGCGTTTGCCGCCTGCTCGTCCTTTGCCGAGAGCGAATAATAGATTTTTAATTTGGGTTCCGTGCCCGACGGGCGTACGCATACGAACGAACCGCCGTCAAGCTCATAGTAAACGCAATTACACTTGGGCGTATCCATTTCCAGCGTTTCGCCGCTTCCTACAACAAACCGCTTTGCTGCGCTGTAATCGCGTACCGCTTTCACTTTCGCGTCGGCAAACGCTTGCACTTGCACCGTTTTTAACGCATCTACTACCGCATTCATTTCTTTCATCGCGTTCAAGCCGGAATATTCGATCGATACGTTTTTATCCAGCACATAGCCGTATTTTTCGTAAATTTCGTTTAAGCGGTTGAATACCGATTTGCCGATATACGCGTAATAGCAAACCATTTCCGCGCAAAGCATCGACGCAACCACCGCGTCCTTGTCGCGAGCGTGCGTACCGCGCAAATAGCCGCAGGATTCTTCAAAGCCGAAGATATAAGTATGCGCGCCGTCTTTTTCCCATTGCTTGATTTTTTCGCCGATAAACTTAAAGCCCACGGGCGTTTCGTATAAAGCAACGCCGTAATCGTCGCACAGCGCTTTCGCCATACCCGTCGTCACGAACGATTTGACAACCGCCGCATTTTTCGGCATTTTATTATCTTCCGAAAGTCGGGTTAAAATATAATCGAGCAGTAAAATCCCCACTTGATTGCCCGACAGCGCGACAAATTCGCCCTGTTCGTTTTTCAAAGCCACGCCCAAACGGTCAGAGTCGGGGTCAGTACCAAACACTACGTCCGCGTTGATGGCATTTGCGAGCGCAATCCCCATAGAAAGCGTTTCCTTATATTCGGGATTAGGCACTTTGACGGTAGAAAACTCGGTATCCTTTGTGGTTTGCTCTTCGACGATCGTCGCATTAATACCCAGCTTTTTCAAAATGGTCGTCACGGGAATATAACCGCTGCCGTGGACGGGGGTATAAACGAGCTTTAAGTTTTTCCCGCAAGCTTCCACCGCTTCTTTGGAAAGCGTCAAAGCGGCTAATTCGTTGATATAATCTTCGTCCAGCTTTGCAGGCACGCTTACGATAAGCGGACTTTCCGTCAACGATTGAACGGAAAAATAATCGTCGATATTTTGAATATACGAAACCACTTTCGCCGTATCTTCCGGCGACATTTGCGCGCCGTCTTCGCCATATACCTTATAGCCGTTATATTGCTTGGGATTGTGGCTTGCCGTAATCATAATACCCGCAATCGTTTTTAAGTAGCGAACGGCGTACGAGAGCATCGGAACGGGATGTACGTCGTCGAAAAGATACGCCTTGATACCGTTTGCGGCAAGCACACCTGCCGCCGCGCGAGCAAATTCTTGCGATTTTCTGCGCGTATCATACGAAATGACAACGCCGCGTTCCATCTCTGCTTTGCTAAGCGATTTTACCCACGTAGCAAGCCCTTGCGTTGCGCGCATTACGGTATAAATATTCATCATATTCGGGCCGTAGCCGATAACGCCGCGCATACCCGCCGTACCAAATTCTAACTCGCCGCCAAAGCGATATTCTTTTTCTTGCTCGTTGTTTGCAATCGCAAGAAGTTCGTCCTTGCCCTCTTTGCAAAGAGCGTCGTTTGTAAGCCAACTTTGATAATTGTCTTGGTAGTTCAAGATACGCCTCCTATAAAATATAATCTATTGAATGGATATTAAAAGTTTTATGCTTGTGTTTCGTTGCCATTTTCAAGCGATTTATCCGCTTCTATTTCGTTTATATATTCGAAAAAGTTCTCACTATCACCACGGTCGGGATTTTTAATAATTTTATCAAAAGTCAAAAAGTATTTCTTCCCTTTCAGCGTAAAATAATGCACGTATTGCGTACAAATCAAATAAAGATACGATGTAGGAATGGTGATTAAAAGCGCGCTGCCAAAGGTGAATACCGCCGCCGCAACGTTCACGATAAAAATCGCGTACGCTACGACCAAATAGTGAGAAAACACTCTTGTCAGTTGCTTGTTTTCCGCTTTATCCTTACACACGATCGCTTCTTTCAAGCGCGCGCCGTCCGCTGTCATCGCGGGCATCCAACGCCCCGTTAACGTCAGCTTTAAGCTCTGCAATAGAACAATCGATAAGACGGTTAAAAATAACGCAAACAGCAAAGGAAGATAGGATAACAATACAAACGCCAAGCACGCGCAAGCCGCGTCAAATAAAAAGGAAACGGGCACGTAAGCAAGAGAAAATACCGTTGCTTTTTTTAAGTTGGAAACATAGCTAATCGACAAACGCGTAGTAGCGTATTTTTCCATTTTATCGTTGATTACGCTTCCTACGGCAAAATAGCAAAGCGAATCGGCAAAACGCTGCAAAAGCCAAACAAAACTGCAACCAATCAAGGTGAGTATAATTTCCGTCGCGCGAGCGAGTAATAAATCGCCAAGCTGCTTGAATGCGCCGTTTTCACCGAAAAGTCCTTCTCGAGCGCTGTCTAATTCGGCGGTATGCCCCGAAAACAGGGCGGATAAGAACTCGCTCAACGTTTGTTGCAAATTTTGCACGGGTTCACTTTGTAAAATATCGTTTAAGCCGGGTAAAATCATCGCGCAGCATAACGCGGCGGCAATAAGCCCGATTGCAAGTTTGTATAAGAGAATTTTGTACGCATTTTTGAAGTTTTCCATCAAAACGCGCAAGCTGTTTCGAAAAAGCATCGTCTATTTCTCCTTAAAGTTTAGCGTTGGTAATATTTCTTCAAATCCTTGCGTTCAATACCGTCCAAATCGAAATAAACGATTTGCATACGCACACAATACACGATAATCAGCATTGCAAACAATGCGGTTGAAATAATGGTAAACATAATCCATTCTACGGCAAATAACGCACACAGGAAAATCAGCGTTTCCACTACAAACAAGAAGAACGTTTGGCTGATTAAAATTCTCCATTTAACCGGTTTAGACAGTTGATTTGAATACTGCAATGCTTCTCCTGCGGGAAAGCCGGTAATTTGCATACACGGCAGCCATAAATAGATTAAATTGATACCGTACAGCAAGCCGAAATGCATCAAAATCATAACCAACGAAATAAACGCGTATGCAAGCCACGCAATCGGAATGCGAGAAACGCCAAATAATAGCGCTGCGGTAATCAAGCTCCAAAGCTCGTACATCATAAGCACCAAAAAGGTATAGCCGCCGGTAGGTATCAAGTTGTCGTTCAATTTAGAAAAGATTCCGTTAAAGGTGCGTTTGCCAAACCGCATATGCTTTTCCATCAACGCCATCATCATAGCAACGCACGCTACCATCGCCACAATCCCAAGCAGACCAAACCCGATAGAACGCCACGACGCAAAATTGAGTATCGACGCCGCTCTAAAAAGATTAACATAATCCCACGACTGCATCGTACCTGCAAAAAAATGCTCTAATATAAATCCGAGCGCCTGTTGGTCGGTGGACAAAGATAAAAACAAGGCAGGAAAAACGGCAAACGGAAAAATATAAAGAAAATTTTTCAATGCATATTTGCTGGATTGTAAGGTATATCGCATAATTTCATCCCCTTGTTTTATTCTCTTATACAAAGTATTACTTTGAATAAAACTGCATTCTCATATATTATAGCATAAAAAATATACGCTGTAAAGTCTTTTGAGAAAATTTCCCGCTCCTACTTAATAAAAACTCTCTTTCGCCGTTTTTTAGACGAAAGAGAGTGCTTATTTTACTTTAAGTTTTGCAAGGTTTCCATTACGTAAGCGCCAAATTGTTCGCACGTTGCGCCGTTGTCGCGTCCGGTAATAACGTATTTCTTTTCTTCAAACGAGCAAATATCCAGCGCGCGTTCCAGCTTATCCGCCCTATCCTGCAAGCCGATATGCGAGAGCAGCATTACGCAAGCGCGAAGCATAGAACAAGGGTCGGCATATTGCCCCCTACCTTCTACCATCATACGGGGCGCAGAACCGTGAATCGCTTCAAACATCGCGTATTTTTTACCGATATTTGCGCAGCCCGCCGTGCCTACGCCGCCTTGGAATTCCGCCGCTTCGTCGGAAATAATATCCCCGTAAAGGTTGGGCAGCAAAAGCACCTGAAAATCGCGGCGGCGTTTTGTATCCACAAGCTTTGCCGTCATAATATCCGCATACCATTCGTCGGTGACGATATCGGGATATAAATCGCCTACCTTATGGCAATCTTCCAAGAAATTGCCGTCCGTCGTTTTGATAACGTTCGCTTTGGTCACGAGCGACACGCGCTTAAAGCCGTTTTTATGCGCATAATCGTATGCAAGACGCGCGATACGGTCTGACCCTTGCTTGGTCGTCACCGTAAAATCTACCGCCAAATCTTCGGTAATATTAAACCCTGACGCGCCGATAGCATACCCGCCTTCGGTGTTTTCGCGGAAAATCGTCCAGTTAATTCCTTCTTCGGGAACTTTGACAGGGCGAATATTCGCAAACAAATCGAGTGCTTTTCGCATCGCCACGTTTGCCGATTCGATGTTGGGCATACCGCTTCCCTTTTGCGGGGTAGTTGTCGGACCTTTCAAAATAACGTGACACGCTTTCAGCTCCGCCATTACGTCGTCGGGAATCGCCTTGTTTTTTGCGATACGGTTTTCAATCGTCAAGCCCTCGATATCCTTGAACTCCACCTTGCCCGCTTGCACCAAATCACTTAAAATAAATTCGAGCACCCGTCTTGCCTGCGCGGAAATGATAGGCCCGATACCGTCGCCGCCGCACACGCCGATTTTGAGGACGTCAAGCTTAGAATAATCCACGAAATCGCCCTGCGATT
>JAZRIK010000028.1:0-2819 GCA_045645245.1 Candidatus Scatosoma sp.
ATGCACGAACCAAGTTTCTATCCACGTATTCTTGCATATGCGCGCGTTCCTGTTGTTGCTTTTCGTATTCCTTTTTGAGCCGCGCAACCTTTTCCGCCTTCAAAAGCTTGTATTTTGTATAATTCCCCTTAAATACGGACAACTTTTTATGCTCAATTTCGTAAATTTGCGAAACGATTTTATCTAAAAAGTACCGATCGTGCGACACCGTTAAAATTGCGCCCTTGAACGCAGAAAGATATTCTTCCAGCCAAAACAGCGTTTTCATATCCAAATGGTTGGTCGGCTCGTCCAAAATCAACAAATCGGGCTCTTCCAAAAGCAGTCGGCAAAGCTTGAGCCGCGTCTTTTCCCCGCCCGACATCGTGGAAATGCGCTGATGATAGCACTCCGAAAAGCCCATTCCGTTGAGTACGGTGCGGATACGCACTTCAAAATGATAGCTATCCCGCGCAGCAATTCGTTTATTGAGTGCTTCATAGCGCGCGGCAAGCGCGCGGTATTCGCTTGTATGCTCGTCCGTTTGCGCAATTTGCTTTTCCACTTCGCGCAACGCTTCCAAATCGCGGATATCGCTTGCGAAAATTTCGCGCATCTCTTCAAAAACTTCGTTGTCCGAATCATACCCGCCCGTTTGCGCCAGGTATCCGATTTTTGCGCCGTTTTTTCTAAATAGAGAGCCGCTTTCTATGTCCAGTTCGCCCAAAATTAAGCGGATAAGCGTGGTTTTCCCCTCGCCGTTTGCGCCGATCAACCCAACCCTGTCCCCTTCATTTAAGGAAAAAGTGATATTTTCAAGCAAGCTACCGCCCAAAAAACCGAACGATACGTTTTCCGCAGAAATCAACATAAAAACTCCTGTAAATGTAAAAAATAAAAGTATGAAAAACAAAGAAAAAATACTAAAAAGCATTCGCCGCGCAGAGGAACGGCTGTTATACGCAACGCCGGAAAAAGCCGCCTATCTCACGCGCAAAATCGTGCGCTTAAAAGAAGAATTTTCCCGCTAAAAATCCCAAGACGGAATGTATTTTTGCGAAGAAGAATTCCGCTGCTGTACAAACATA
Organism: Candidatus Scatosoma sp.; assembly: GCA_045645245.1. Lineage (GTDB taxonomy): Bacteria > Bacillota > Clostridia > Christensenellales > Borkfalkiaceae > Scatosoma. Next base: position 1,068 of record JAZRIK010000028.1, read on the forward strand.
TTTTCAATCCCAAGCGCAAACGCCGCATCTACCACGGCGTTATATTCCCGCGCGGTAATCGGGCGCGAAAGCTCGGGAAAACGCTCAATTTCCCCAAACGGCGTATATTGACTCATTAAGCTTAAATAGGTGGTTTTGGGAAGCGTAGTAAACCATTTGAGTATGGCTTTGCTATCGCTGCCGCAAAGGGGCATAACCAAATGGCGCACAATCGTCCCCGACAGCATTTTGCCGCTCTTTGTCATATTCAGCGGTTTTTGCGCCATAAATTCGATGGCGCGGCTCGCCGTTTCAAAATAATTTTCTCTGCCCAAATATCGCTTGGAAAGCGTAGGCGAATAAAATTTCATATCGGGCAAATAGATATCGATATACGGGTCTATTTGCTGCAAGGAAGAAATTTTTTCATAACCGCTCGTGTTATAAACAACGGGAATTTTCGGCTTATAAATCTCAAACGAGCGTACCAGGTATGGGATGAAATGGGTGGGCGTGACCAAAGAAATATTATCCGCGCCCATATCTTCGAGTTTTTTATAAATATCCGCAAGCTCTAACGGCGTAATATCCTTGCCGCGCTGTACGCGGGAAACTTCAAAATTTTGGCAAAACGGACAGCGTAAATTACACCCGCAAAAAAAGATAGTGCCGCTGCCCTTGTCAAAGGAAATGCACGGCTCTTCAAACGGGTGCAAATAATATTTGGCAATTTTCAAGCCCTGTGCACCGCACGCGCCTGCGCGTTCCAAACGGTTTATTCCGCATTCAATCGGGCAAATATTGCAAGAATTCAGTTGAGAAAATAAACGCTCGTCCATACCGTTTATTATAGCATAGCCGAAAAAATTTTGCAAGCGTCTATGCCGCCGCCATAAAATTCGTTGACAAAGTAATAGAAAAGGGGTATAATATAGCGTGGAAATAAGCAAAAGAGGAATAAAAACCGTGAGAAAATTTTTTACGAGTGAAAGTGTGACGGAAGGACATCCCGATAAAGTTTGCGACAATATCTCGGACGGGATTTTGGACGCGATTTTATCCGTTGACCCTACCGCCCGCGCCGCGATTGAATGCGCGGCTGCGTTTGATACGTTGCTCATTATGGGGGAAGTGACGACGACCGCGCAAATCGATTATGAAAAAACGGCACGCGCAATTATTAAAGAAATCGGCTACGATTTCGGTAGTTTTGCGTTCGATAAATGCAAAATTATTACGGCAATCCATTCGCAATCGCCCGATATTGCTATGGGCGTGGACGCGTCGCTTGAAAGAAAGACGGGCGGCGACGAGGCGGATCAGCTGGGCGCAGGCGACCAAGGTATGATGTTTGGCTATGCTTGCCGTGAAACGAAAGAATTGATGCCGCTCACCTTATCCTTATCCCATCGCTTGGCAAAACGCCTTACCGTCGTGAGAAAGAGCGGACTTTTAACCTACCTTCGTCCGGACGGAAAAACGCAGGTGACGGTGGAATATGAAAACGGCGAAGCAAAACGGGTAGATACCGTAGTCGTTTCTACGCAGCACGACGCGGAAGTTTCGCAAGAACAAATCCGCGCGGATATGAGAAAGTACGTGATTAACGAAATCATTCCCGCAGAGTTGATGGACGAAAATACCAAATTCTTTATCAACCCGACGGGCAGATTTGAAATCGGCGGTCCGGAAGGGGATAGCGGCTTGACGGGCAGAAAAATCATCGTAGATACCTATGGCGGCAGATGTGCGCACGGCGGCGGCGCATTCTCG
>JAZRIK010000029.1:0-11514 GCA_045645245.1 Candidatus Scatosoma sp.
CAAAACGCTCTCGCGTCCACGTTTAATTGCGAACAATCAAATTTTACGGAGGCGTAGCTCAGTTGGTTAGAGCGCTACCTTGACATGGTAGAGGTCGGAGGTTCGCGCGAGTTTACGACACTTTGGCGTAGCCAAAACGCTCTCGCGTCCACGTTTAGTTGCGAACAATCAAATTTTTACGGAGGCGTAGCTCAGTTGGTTAGAGCGCTACCTTGACATGGTAGAGGTCGGAGGTTCGAGCCCTCTCGCGTCCACCAAAAAAAGACACTCAAACGAGTGTCTTTTTTTACTTTTCATCAAACCTTACTTGCTCGCCTTTACCGAAAACAAACGGTAAAACGCGGTGAAAATTAAGATATTCGCCAGATAAATGACGGGGATGATCACAAACGCGAACAACTGCGCAGGATCATTCATTTGCGCTTTGCAATATACGGCGACCATCGACACGATAATAACGGCAATCACAAACACGACCGTTGCGGTTATCATATACGACGGGTGTTTTTTCCGTCTTGCGTGCTGCTTGTATCCGCAAGCATTCAAGATAGCGCAGGTGATAAACGTTGCAAACCCAAGCGCAAAGCCGATAGCGGGGTACAGCGCGTCCACGCCGATATAATCCTTGATAAAAAATACAATCAAGCTCTCAAACGCTACGATGCAGAACAAAATAATTGCCGCCTTATATAAGGTCAAGCCAACGTTATAAATTCCGCCGCTTGTTTGCGGTTGCGTATTTGCTCGCGGCGAATCGTTTCTAACGCCATAGCTGCCCGCGGTATTGAGTTTAATCCCTTCCGTTTGCGCGCGGCTATGCAAATCGCCGTAGTTTACGGGCTGCTGCGTAGGTGCATTCGTGGGCGCGTAGTAATTGTATTGCGTGTTTTGACCTGCATTATAGCCGTAAGCAAATTCGTTTTGCGCTTGATAGGGCGTAGAATATTGACGGTTGGAAAATTCGCGTTCGGCGTTTCTCAAATCGTTCTCACGGCGAGTTAAATCCAGCTCGCGCTCGCGCAAATCGCTGATTTGGCGTTGCAACGAAGTGGTATCGGCGGAAACGCGTTCGCGCGCGTCTTTTTGCGATTGCTCGATTTGTTCTTTTTCCTTTTCAAATGCCGCTTTATTTTCCGCAAAATCGGCTTTTTCCTTTTCCAAAGCACGCACGCGTTCGTCGTGCTGTTGTTGTTCAAGGTGCAAAGCGGTGCGTTCGTGTTCCAGCTTTTCTAAATTTTCGTTGAAAAGCTTTACTTGCGCGTTATACGCAGCGAGTTTATCGGCAAAATCAAATTGCTGTGCCGCCAACGCATTTTTGCGGGCGATAAAGTCAAGCTGTTGCTGATTATACGCGCTTTGACGGGACGCGAGTTCTTTTTGTTGCGTTGCTAAAACGGTCAAATCTTCTTGCAATTTATGCGTATTACGTAAAAGTTCCGTTTCTTTTGCTTGCAATTCTTCACGGAAGCGTTCCATTTCTTCGCTGGATGCGTTGGTTGCCGTTTGTTGATCGTTTAATTGCGCTTTATTTTCTTCCAAAGCGTACTCACGCTGCGTCATTTCATAGGTCAAACGGTCGATTTCCGCGCGTTCCGCAATTAAGCTTTCCTTCAAATCGTTCAGTTCCGCGCGTTCGCTTTCCAGCTTCGCTTTGCTTTCTTCCAAAGCCGCGTTATCGCTGCGGAGTGTATCCCGCTCAACTTCTAAAATTTGTAATTGTGTTTTTAATTCTTCCCGCTCTTGTTCCAGCGTTGCCAAAGCAGTGGAGTTGCTTTGCTCGAACGAGCGAATATTTTCTTCGTTTTGCTTGTATTCTTCTTCCAAACGCGCAAGCGTTTCTTCGCGCGCGATTAATTGTGCGGCTTTTTCATCGATTTCCGACTGCAGGGCTTGTATTTGCGCAAGGCGTTCTTCCGTTTCGCGCTTATCCGCATTGATTTTTTCCTGCTGTGCGTCCAACTGCGCTTGTTGCGCGCGCAACTCAATCGAACGGTTATAATATTCAGTTGCACGGCTGTCTTGCTCGTTCTTTAAGGCAGTGATGGTGCTTTCCTGCGAAGAAACTGCCGCGTTTAACGCGTTAATAATCGATTGCTTATCCGCAAGCTCGGCTTGCAGAGCAAGCGCTTGGTCTTTTGCGGTTTGCAACTCTTCTTCGTTTGCGGTGTTTGCCGAAGTCTGCGCCGTTTCAACTTGTTTTTCTAAATCGGCATTTGCTTCTTGTAAAAGTGCGAAATCGCTCTTAATGCCTTCCAACTCGCTCTTGGTTTCGCCAAGCTCGCGTTCTTTTTCATCAAACGCCGCTTGTTGTGCTTCCAAAAGTGATTTCAATTCTCTAATTTCCGCGCTTTGGAGTGCAAGGGTCGCTTTCGCGTCGCCGATTTCGCGTTCTTTTTCCGCAATCGCAAGTTCTTTCGCTTCAATTTCGCCTTGTTTTTCGCTTAAAGCACGTTCTTTTTCGTTTAATTCCGCCGATTGCGCGTCGATTTTATCTTTGAGTTCGTTAAAATCGCTCTTTTGCTCGTTAATGGACGAGCTTTGCGCGGAAAGCAGGGCACGTTCGCGTTGCAGCTCGTTGCGTAAGCCGTTCAGCGCGGTTTTCTCATCTTCCAACGCCTGTTCGCGCGCCGCAAGCGCACGCTTTAATTCCACAAGCTCTTTTTGCTTGTCCGTAATAAACGAAAAATCGTAGTGCGCGTTGCCGTCCGAGATTAAGCTGTCGATGATTGTACGCGAATATTCCCATTCGGATAAGTTTTGTTCGGTCACCTTTCTGCCCGACTCGGTAAGCGAGAAATACTTTCTTCTGCCGCCGTTTGAGTAGTCGCCGTAGTACGAAGTGACGTATTTAAGCGATTCTAAACGTTTCAACGCGCTGTAAAGGGTGGGTTGCTTTAACGAATACAAGCCGCCGCTTTTCTTTTCAATTTCGTTGATAATGTCGTAGCCGTATTTATCGCCGTCGTACAAACTGCGTAAAATGATGGTGTTGATGTGCCCGCGGATTAAATCGGAGCTAATACCAAGGTTTTGCTCTTCGCCGCCCGTCAATTCGTCTAATTGTTCTACTCTTTCTTCCATAAATCGCTCCTTTTGTGAGTGCTTTGTCTAACAAAATAATACTATGTCTGATAGAATAAAGCATTATTTTGTGACGATTTATATGTAATATAAATATATTATATCACAAACATAGTAGTATGTCAATAGTTATACGATAAAAAAATGGAAAAAACGGCAATTTTCGCATATTTTTTTGATATGTATTTGTGCGCATATATTGACATTTTTTACCAAAGATGATATAATTTTCGTATGATGAAACCGTATCAGTTTAACCGCACGTTTACCGTGCAATATCGCGACGTTGATTTTAACGAGCGCATAAAAATTTCTTCTTTGCTGGCGCTGATGGGCGACGCGGCAGGGATAAGCGCGGACGAACTTGGCTTTGGCGCAAGTTACGTAAAGCCCAAGGGCTATACCTTTATGGTTGCAAACACGTATTTAGAATGGGATAACCCCGTTAAAGTGGGACAAACGCTGCAATTAAAAACGTGGCCGTTGCCCCCGTCGCACGCCATTTTTAACAGAGAATACGTCTTTGAAAACGAACAAAACACGCCTTTCATTCGCGCAACTTCGCGCTGGTGCCTAATCGACGTTAAAAACGGCAAAATTGCAAACTCAAAGGTGATTGAAAATCAAGACTATTCGACGTATAACACGCAAAGAGTAATCGATAGCGTACAATGGAAAATTCCTGCGTTTTCGCCCAGCGAAGGGGAATGTAAATTTACGCTTACCATCGCGAATTCCGAATACGATTATAATATGCACGTGAACAACACGCGCTACGCGGATTATTGTATGAACTGCTTTACCGTTGCCGAGCTAACTGTTTTGAGTGTAAAAAGCTTTGCGATTTCTTATGTAAAACAATGCCGCGAAGGGGACGTTTTGCGCTTTTATAGAAAGCGTTTAGACGAAAAAACCTATTTGGTGCAGGGCTTTAATGAGCAAGACGAAACGGTGGTGCAAGCGCGCGTTGTATTTCAAGAAGATTAAGGAGTGAATATGCGAAAAAATGCAGTAAATAAAACGCTTACGCCCATTGACGGCGGCGTGACTGCGCCCGACGGTTTTTCGCTGTATCAAACGCAGGCAAATCTCCATCGGACGGGAATATCCGCGCAAAATGACGTGGCGTTATTGTTTGCCGACCGCCGTTATCCCGTTGCGCGCGTTTTTACCGATTGCTCGCTGGCAAGTGCGGATATTACGCAAACGAAAACGCGGTTAAAAATAGGAAAAGCGCAGTCGGTTTTATTACATACCGCGCCTACTTTGGCTGCGCCCGAAGCGTTAAAGGCGTCTAAACAAATCGCTTTACAGGTAGCGGAAAAAACCGGTTGCGATTATGATGATACCATCATATTATCCCACGGAAAATTGAGCGGTTCGTACCCGTTTGAACAGATAGCAAGCGCAGTAGCGCGGTTGGGGGATAAGGTAAAAAAGAGAGATTTATTATCGATTTTGCATATCCAGCCGCAAGCCCAAAATACGTTTTTTCATCAAGCAGCGTACGCTTTCGAATTTGGGGCGTTCCCCTGTAAAATCGGCGCGGCGTTTTGCTGTACTTCTTCTACAATCAGCGCGCCGAGCGGGTTTACCTGCGTGCTGACGACGGACGTTTGCATTGAAGGCGCGATGCTGCAAAAAGCGTTGAGTGTTGCCGTTGCCGATACCGTTGCTTTAACCGATTTTGGAACGGAAGCATCTCCCTGCGACGCCGTTTGCATTTTGGCAAGCGGAAAAGCTGGGAACGCCAAAATCGATTGCGCGGATTTAGAATATAAAAAGTTTTGCGACGTGCTAAAACGCGCTTTGCGCGCCGTTTGCCACTTGGCGCTTAACATTTATCACCCGAATCGAAGAATACTTACCTGCCGTGTGAGCGGCTGCCCGTCTATTACCGCTGCGCGCGCGGTGGTAAAGTCGATTATTTCTTCCAAATGTATTCAAGATTGTTTTTTATGTGACGAAATGGACGCCGACCGCGTTGTTTGCACGGTGGGGAGCGCGTACGACAGCGTACGGATAGACAAGGCGAAAATACGTATCGTCACGGAAAAAGGGGAAATGATACTCTTTGATTTGGGGCGGACAAGCAGTTTTCCTATGGAAAAAGCGAAAGAGCTTTTATCTTGTAAAGAGATTTGCTTCGAGATTTGCTTAAACGACGGCAATTACCGCGCGCACGGACAAACCGCGCTGTTTGCGTTTGAAAACTTGTAATAAGTTTTTTATATTTTTCTGTCGAAAAGGCGCTTGCAAAAGTTGACAAACGCACGCGCGTATGCTATAATAGTAAAAATTCGTTAGGTGACAGAATGATTTTATATAAAGGCGGAAAAAAACTGGATATGACAGGGGATCGTAAAGAGTATGCGGCTATCGTTCTCGGCGGTGCTCGTTTTTCCGTTTTTCAAAATGTATTCGTATTTTTTCAAGCAGACTGATTTTTCGAAAAATCAGTCTTTTTTTTCAAGCTTGGGGGAATAATCGAAGGATAGATTTTATATAGCAAAAAAATTTTAACGTAAGGACAAAATATATGGAAAAGAAAAAAGTGTATGTGACGTTATCGAACGGTAAAGCGTTTGAAGGTTATCGGTTCGGCACAGACGGAAACGTAGTAGGCGAGCTGGTATTTTCAACGGGAATGCTTGGCTACGTAGAAACCCTGACCGATCCAAGCAACTACGGACAAATTTACGTGCAAACGTTCCCGCTCGTAGGCAACTACGGCGTAGCGCGCGCGGACGCGGAAAGCGAGCGCGCGTGGCTGAAAGCGTATATCGTGCGCGAAGTATGCGACGCGCCGTCCAACTTCCGTATGGAAACTTCGCTGGATAGTTATATGAAAGAACAAGGCGTAGTGGGCGTTTACGGTGTAGATACGCGCGAGCTGACGAAAATTTTACGCGAAGAAGGTGCGATGAACGTTGCAATCAGCGATAAAAAACTCACGAAAGCTGGGTTGCAAAAGCTGAAAGAATACTGCATTCAAGACGCGGTGCAAGCGGTCAGCCCTGCGGCGAAAGCGGAATACGAAACTGCGAACGCAAAATATACCGTTGCACTTTGGAATTTTGGCGCGAAGAACAGCACGGTCGCGTGCTTGCAAGCAATGGGGTGTAAAGTAATTTCCTTGCCTTATACCGCTACGGCGCAGCAAATTTTAGAAACGGGCGCAAACGGCGTGGTCATTTCCGACGGCCCCGGGGATCCCAAAGCCAACGGACAAGCGATTGACGAGCTTAAAAAATTGCTTGGCAAAATTCCCGTGCTTGGTTTAGGGCTTGGACATCAACTCGTTGCGCTTGCGACGGGCGCGAACACAATCAAATGCAAGCACGGACACCGCGGCAGCAATCAACCCGTCAAATGCACGAGCGATGGAAAGGTGTATATTTCCACGCAAAACCACGGCTACGCAGTAGAGACGAAAACGCTCAAAGCGGGCAAGGTAAGCTTTATTAGCGTTAACGACGGTTCGTGCGAAGGAATCGATTACGACGATTTGCAAGCGACCACGGTGCAATTCGTTCCCGAATGCTGCAATTTAGGCAACGATGAGAACCCTGTTTACAAGAAATTTTTTGCGATGATGGATAAGGAGTAAGACAATGCCCAAAAGAAGTGATATTAAAAAAGTGTTGGTTATCGGTTCCGGCCCGATCGTAATCGGTCAAGCGGCGGAGTTCGACTATGCAGGCGCGCAAGCGTGCCGCGTACTCAAAAGCGAAGGAGTGAACGTAGTACTTTGCAACTCCAACCCCGCAACGATTATGACGGATAAGGCGCTTGCGGACGAAATTTATCTCGAACCGCTTACGGAAGAAACGTTAAAGCGTATTATTATCAAAGAAAAACCCGACAGCTTGCTCGCGTCGCTGGGCGGTCAAACGGGCTTGACGATGGGCTGCAAGCTCGCAAAATCGGGCTTTTTGGACAAGCACGGCGTTAAGCTTATCGGTACGAAGCTGGACGCAATCGACCGCTCGGAAGACAGAGAGCTGTTCAAAGCGACGATGGAAAAAATCAATCAACCGTGCGTGCCGTCCGACATTGCATATACGGTGGAAGAATGCGTTGCCATTGCAAATAAACTCGGTTATCCCGTCATTATCCGTCCCGCTTACACGTTGGGCGGCGCAGGCGGGGGCGTTGCGTATAACGAAGAAGAACTGCGTCTTATTTCGCATAACGGCTTGATGCTTTCGCCCATTACCCAAGTACTCATTGAAAAGTATATCGCAGGTTGGAAAGAAGTAGAATTTGAAGTTATCCGCGACAGAATGGGAAATTGCTTGACGGTATGCTCGATGGAAAACGTCGATCCCGTCGGTATCCACACGGGCGATTCTATCGTAGTTGCGCCTGCGGTCACCCTTTCTACGAAAGAATATAATATGCTGCGTACGGCGGCGTTGTCGATTATTACCGAGCTGGGCATCGAAGGTGGTTGCAACGTACAGTTTGCACTCAACCCCGACTCGTTTGAGTATTCGGTTATCGAAGTAAATCCCCGCGTAAGCCGTTCTTCCGCGCTTGCGTCCAAGGCAACGGGTTTCCCGATTGCAAAAGTGACGTCGAAAATCGCGCTTGGCTATACGCTGGACGAAATCGTAAACGACGTGACGGGCAGCACCTACGCCTGCTTTGAGCCGACCATTGATTATTTGGTTGTAAAAATGCCCAAGTGGCCGTTTGATAAATTCTTGTATGCAAAACGCGAATTGGGTACGCGTATGAAAGCGACGGGCGAAGTAATGTCCATCGGTACGTCGTTTGAAATGGCGATTATGAAAGCGGTGCGCGGTGCGGAAATTTCCACCAGCACGATGAATTATAAAAAGTTTGTCAACTCCACCAAGGAAGAATTGCTTGCCAAGCTCCCTGAAATGACGGACGAGCGTATTTTCGTAGTATATGCCGCGCTGAAAAAAGGCGTATCGGTGGACGAAGTGTTTGCCATCACGAAAATCGACAGATGGTTCTTGAACAAGTTCAAAAACTTAATTGCGTACGAGCAAGCGCTTGCAACGCAAACGCTCACCAAAGAATTGTACGAAGAAGGCAAACGATTGGGCTATTTGGATAAAGACATCGCGGCGATCAGCGGTCAACCCATTCCTTACCGCAAGAAAGCGGCGTACAAAATGGTAGATACCTGCGCGGCGGAATTCCCTGCGAAAACGCCGTATTTCTACTCGACCTTCGACGAGCATAAGCACGACGAAGCAAAGCCGTTTCTTGAAAAGAGCGAGAAAAAACGCATCGTCGTTATCGGTTCAGGGCCTATTCGTATCGGGCAGGGGATTGAGTTCGACTATTCTTCCGTGCATTGCGTATGGACGTTAAAAGAGCTCGGCTACGAAGTGGCGATTATCAACAACAACCCCGAAACGGTTTCCACCGACTTTGACACGGCGGATAGATTGTATTTTGAACCGCTTACGCCCGAAGACGTGCAGCACGTTTTGGACGTAGAAAAGCCGTACGGCGTTATCATCACGTTCGGCGGTCAAACGGCAATTCATCTTTGCTCGTATTTCGCAACGCACGGCATTCGTATTTTGGGTACGTCGGCGGACAGCGTCGATGCGGCGGAAGACAGAGAACGCTTCGAAGCGCTCTTGGATAAATACGCAATTCCTCGCCCCAGAGCATTGACGGTTATGACCAAGGACGAAGCGCTTGCGGCGGCGGAGAAGTTAGAATATCCCGTACTTTTGCGCCCTTCGTACGTAATCGGCGGGCAAAATATGACGATTGCCTTTACGCCCGAAGACGTGTCAAGATATATGGACGTCATTTTGGCGCAAGGCATCGAAAACCCCGTTTTGTGCGATAAATACTTGATGGGGACCGAGCTGGAAGTAGATGCAATTTGCGACGGTAAAGACGTGCTTATTCCAGGAATTATGCAGCATATCGAACGCACGGGCGTTCACTCGGGCGACTCGATTGCCGTATATCCGCCGTACAATTTAGACGATACCATTTTAGAAAGAATTATCGAAGTTTCCACGCAGCTTGCGCTGGAACTCAAAACCAAAGGTCTTATCAATATTCAATACTTGGTTTACCGCGGTCAGTTGTACGTGATCGAAGTGAACCCCAGAGCATCGCGTACCGTTCCGTACATTTCCAAAGTGACGGGTGTGCCGATGGTAGAGCTTGCGACCAAAATTATCACGGGCGCAAAACTCAAAAATCTCGGTTTTGGTACGGGCTTGTATCCCGATTCGCCGTACGTGGCAGTAAAAGTGCCTGTATTCAGCTTTGAAAAGCTCAACGACGTCAACTCGCAGCTTGGTCCGCAAATGAAATCGACGGGCGAAGTACTGGGTATCGGTAAAACGATGGAAGAAGCAATGTTCAAGGGGCTTGTTTCCGCGGGCTTTAAGATGTGCCACCCTTCCGGTCAACGCCCTGTCGGCGTGTATATGACGGTCAATGACCAGGACAAATTAGACGTGCTTTCGATTGCGAAAAAGTTCGGCGATTTGGGCTGTACGATGTACGCAACCAAGGGTACGGCGAAGGTTATCACCGACTTGGGCTTCGATTGCCAAGTAGTGGAACGCCTTTCCGCAACCGATACCGTTATTAAGCTGATGGACGAAGGCAAAATCGATTATATCGTCTATACAGGTAAAACGGATATGGAATCGATCAACGACTTTATCCGCTTGCACCACCACGCGATTTTGCTTGGAATCACCGTGCTTACCGCACTCGATACGGCAAACGCGCTTGCGGACATTATTGCAAGCCGCTTTACCGAAGACAACACCGAGCTTGTGGATATCAACGCGTTGCGCAGCGAAAAGCTGAAATTAAGTTTTACGAAAATGCAAGCGTGCGGCAACGATTTCATCGTGTTCGATAACCGTGACGGCAAAATTACCTGCCCCGAATCGATTGCGGTCAATTACGTGCTTCCGCACTACGGAATCGGCGGCGACGGTATCGCGCTTATCGAGAATTCGTCGGTAGCGGACGCAAAAATGCGTGTATTTAGCAAGGACGGTAAAGAAGCGCCGCAAGGCGGTAATGCCATTCGTTGCGTGGGCAAATATCTTTACGAAAAGGGCATCGTGCGCAAGAATGAAATGAAAATTGAAACGGCGCGCGGGGTAAAAGACGTAAAAGTATATTCGTTCAACGGCAAAGTGAATTCCGCAAGCGTAAACTTGGGTAAAGTGCAGCTTGCAGGTAAACAAATTCCTTGTACCATCGATAAAGAACAAATCGTAGGCGAAACGCTCAAAGTAGGCGGCGCGGAATACGCGGTCACGCTTGTAAACGTGGGCAACCCGCACGCAGTCGTGTTTAGCGATAAGGTAGATGGCGTCAATTTAGAAAAGGTCGGCCCTGCATTTGAAACGAGTAAATATTTCCCCGAAGGCGTAAGCACCGAATTTATCCGCGTCGTGAATAAAGTGACGTTAAAAATGCGCGTTTGGGAACGCGGCAGCGGTGAAACTTGGGCTTGCGGTACGGGCGCTTGCGCGGCGGTCGTTGCGGCGACGCTTGCAGGGTATTGCGAGCAAGATACCAACGTGACGGTGAAGCTGCGCGGCGGCGACTTGACGGTAAATTACCATTTAGACGGCGACGTAGAGCTTATGGGCAACGTGAAAACCGTTTACGAAGGCACGCTTGAAATTTAAGGTATGGGAAAAAGATGGAAGTAATGTATGAAGAAAGCGCCGTGGATCAAAATGCGGCGCGCTCGTCCAAAAAATATTCGATATTGCACGTTTTGTCAATGATTGCTATTTTATTAGCAGGTTTCTTTGCTGTATGCGGACTGTATATGCTTCCCGGCGAATCGAACGACGACGCCGTTCACGCGGAAGTGCAGGCAGTTTGCTTTTTGCTGTTTTTACAAGCGGCGATTTTTGTAGTGCTTTGGTTTTTCTTAACCAAATGGAAATCTCGTTTGAACGTGAGCTACGATTATTTATTCGTAAGCGGCGAGCTGCGCATTTCCAAAGTAATCAGCGACCGTCGTCATAAGCTGATTGCAAGTATTAGCTGCGAAGATATTCAACAAATCGGGGACGTGGATTGCGATTCGTTTGGCAGTTTGCACCGTGACCCTAGTACGAGTATGATTGTTTGCACGTCCAACCATATAGCGGCGGAAGGCAAATTCTTTATGTATATTTTGGCGGCACACGAAGGCAAAAAGTTATTTATTCTCGAATGCAGAGAAGAATTATTGATGTATATTTTACAATTTACCCGTCGCGGCGTGTTGGATCGCGATTACGTTGCGCAAGAGAAAAAACAAAGATGAGTATTTATTTAGATAACGCGGCAACGACCAAGCCAAACGCAGTTGCGTTTGAAAAGGCGTGCGCGTTTGCCAAGGAATTTTTTTATAACCCGTCCGCTTTGTATAAGGAAGGGTTTGCTTTGATAGGCGAG
>JAZRIK010000030.1:0-6463 GCA_045645245.1 Candidatus Scatosoma sp.
CTTCCTTACGCAAAAGACATCAACATCGAAAACTGCGACTGCGACGCGGCTACGCTTGATAAGCTTTTGGAAGTTGACAAAGAACGTTGGGCTGCAGAAGCAAAAGAAATCGAAGGCTACTACGCAGAAAACTTCGGCGACAAGATGCCCAAAGAAATTATGGCAAACCTTGAAACGCTTAAAGCAAACTGCGCAAAATAAGCTAAAAATAAAAATAATAAACGGCGCTCTTCTACGAGTGCCGTTTTTATTTTCAAAACGAATAAAAGACGCTTGCTATTATTCGCGATTTAGAATATAATAATATTATAAAAAGTTTAAGAGGCAAGATAATGTTAAGTTTTATGTCCGCAAAAGAAGCTGCTGAAAAGTGGGAAATTTCTCAAAGACGCGTTGCAATTTTATGCGCTGAAAACCGTATCGACGGAGCTATGATGGTGGGAAATATGTGGATTATTCCAAGCACCGCCGAAAAACCTATTGACAAAAGAACCGTTCGCTATGAAAAAGAAACAAAAGCGGAATTAAAACCGTTTTTGAAGTGGGTTGGCGGTAAAGGTCAACTTATCAATGAACTTGAAAAATTCTTACCTGCTGACGGCGAAAAAGTTTTGACAAAGTATGCCGAACCTATGGTTGGGGGCGGTGCTTTATTATTTAGTATTCTTTCTAAATACGATTTTGAAGAATTGTATATTAGTGATATAAATGCTGAACTTATCAATGCCTATATTGTTGTCCGTGATAATATTGATTTGCTTGTGGAAAAATTGACGGAAATGCAAGCAATCTTTTTACCGATGAATGAAAACGGAAGAAAATATTTCTATTATAACGCGCGAGATAAATTCAACGCTTTGCAATTATCACAAGAAACAGCGGTTGATAAAGCGGCATTATTTATGTTCTTGAATAAAACCTGTTTTAATGGTTTATATCGCGTAAATAAAAAAGGACAATTCAACGTTCCTATGGGAGCGTATAAAAATCCTACTATTTGCGATGAAAACAATCTTCGCAATATTTCTAATGCTTTGCAAAATGTCGAAATCGTTTGCGGTGATTATACACTTTCGGAATCATTTATTGACAACAATACGTTTGTATATATTGATCCGCCGTATAGACCGATTTCGGAAACATCAGGATTTACGTCTTATAATACTGATGCTTTTGATGATAATGAACAAATAAGACTTTCGCAATATATGGAACGTATCGACAAAGTAGGTGCAAAAGTCGTTTTAAGTAATTCTGATCCCAAAAACGTAAACCCCGACGATATGTTTTTTGACGATTTATATAAATCTTTCAAAATTCATAGAGTTGAAGCAACGCGAGCAATCAATAGCAAAGCGGAAAAACGCGGTAAAATAAGCGAATTGCTTATATGCAATTAATGAGGATAAATACAAATGAAAAGAGATTTTAATGAATGGTTTTCAACTTTTAGAGATACGATTGCAACTTGGAAATATTATACCGACTTTGATAAAGTTTATAGAAATACAAACAAAATTAAAGACGAATTAAATATTTTAAACGGTTTGATTGGCGTAGAAAATATTGAGGGCGAATTTAGGCGTATTGTTGAAAAATTTCCACAAACATTAAAGGCAATCCCTATTCTTATTGCGAAACGTGAAAGTGAAATTAAAATTATCGATCCTGAAAAAACTTATATTTTTAATTTCAAAAACGCGAATTATTCCATTGATGAATATGCCAAGTTTATGGAAAAAACGGGATTATTTGATTTGCTTAAAAATCATATAATACATTCGCTTATAGATTATGTAATGGGAGTTGAAGTTGGTATGGACACCAATGGAAGAAAATCTCGTACGGGCGATGCAATGGAAGATTTGGTTGAATCGTATTTAGTAAGTGCTGGACTTATTAAAGGGGTTGACTATTTCAAAGAAATGTACATATCAGATATTGAAAGCCGTTGGAATATTGATTTGTCGGGAATTTCTAATCAAGGAAGAACTGAAAAACGCTTTGATTTCGTAATCAAAACGGAAAATACCATTTATGGAGTAGAGACGAACTTTTATTCAAGTCAAGGCTCTAAATTAAATGAAACGGCGCGTAGTTATAAAACGATTGCGTTGGAAGCAAAAGAGATTGATGGTTTTGCTTTCGTTTGGTTTACTGACGGGCAGGGTTGGCAATCGGCACGCCATAATTTAGAAGAAACTTTTGACGTATTAGATACGATTTATTGCATTACCGACTTGGAAAACGGTATTTTGAAAGAATTGTTGTAAGGGTTTAGGTATGGCAAAGAAAATACTTTTACAGCCCGAAAATTTTGAATTAGAAACAAATACCGTTTGGAGTTTCCCGAATCGTGGAAAATGGGCAACTCACGACGCAAAATGGCGCGGTAATTGGTCGCCGTATATTCCGCGCAACGTTATAATGCGATATTCCGTTGAAGGCGATACCGTTTTAGATCAATTCGTCGGGGGCGGTACAACTGCTGTTGAAGCAAAATTAACCAAGCGCAATTTTATAGGCGTTGATATTAACCCTATTGCCCTTGAACGTTCAACAGAAAAATGTAATTTTGAATGCGATTCCCCATCAGAAATTAGATTTATGCTTGGCGACGCTCGCAAGTTGAACCTAGCGGACGAATCGGTGGACTTGGTTTGTACGCACCCCCCTTATGCGGACATTATTCAATATAGCGAAGATATTGACGGCGATTTGTCCCACTTAAAAATGAAAGAATTTTTATGTGAAATGGGAAAGGTTGCCGATGAAGCTTATCGCGTACTAAAAAAGGGCAAATTTTGCGCTATTCTTATGGGCGATACGCGTAAAAATGGTATGGTTCAGCCGTTGGGCTTTGAAATAATGCGTCTTTTTGAGCTGGCAGGGTTTAAGACCAAAGAAATTATCATTAAAGAACAGCATAATTGCAAGGCAACAGGTTTTTGGAAAACTAACAGCATAAAGCACAATTTTTTGCTCTTAGCGCACGAATATTTATTTATTTTCAAGAAATAAAATTGTGTCAAATTTTCGACGTATCGGCGGATTATTTGTTAGGGCTGGAAGATTAAAAGATAAAACGCAACCTTTTCGTTGCGTTTTTTTATTCAATTTTATATGTCAAAAATAAAAATATATATTTCAAAGGTTGACATATTCTATTAAGTTATGATAAAATATTGTTTGTCGGTTGGAAACACAAATAAATTTTTTACATACACTACAAGTATGAAAAATAACGGTGTTGACGCTATCGGGGGTAAAAAATGAACAATCAAATTACCATCAGCAACTTATTTGACCTGACCAAAACGCAAGCAAAGGGATATTTGGAAAGCTTCACGTATCCTTGGCAAGCGTTGGTTGGGTTAAAAGCATTTATAGAGCAGCTTGGCGCAACCCTTTCCAAGGACGAATATCAAGAAATTTCGCCGAAAATTTGGGTGCATAAAAGCGCGAAAATTGCGCGTACGGCGGAAATCAACGCGCCTTGTATCATCGGAGAAAATACCGAAATTAGACATTGTGCGTTCATTCGCGGCAGTGCGCTGATCGGGAAGAAGTGCGTGGTGGGCAACTCTACCGAGCTGAAAAACGTGATACTCTTCGACGGCGTACAGGTACCGCATTATAACTACGTTGGGGACAGCATTTTGGGTTTCAACGCGCACATGGGTGCGGGGTCGATTACTTCTAACGTGAAATCGGACAAGAAAAACGTAGTGATAAAATACGGCGAAGCGGCGATAGAAACGCATCTAAAAAAGGTGGGCGCATTCTTGGGCGACGGTGCGGAAATCGGTTGCAACAGCGTACTTAACCCTGGTACAATCGTTGGGAAAAACGCGAGTGTGTATCCGCTGTCCTGCGTGCGCGGAGTGGTGGAAGAGAACTGCATTTATAAGAACAAAAACGAAGTAGTGGAGAGAATGAATGGGTAAATATTTTGGAACGGACGGATTTAGGGGGGAAGCCAACAAAACGCTGACGGCAAAGCACGCTTTTGAAGTGGGTCGGTTTTTGGGCTGGTATTTTAACGAAAAACAAAAAGCGGAAACGGGCGAGCGCGCGAAAATCGTCATCGGGAAAGACACCCGCCGTTCGGGGTATATGTTTGAGTACGCCTTGGCGGGCGGTATCGTGGCGTCAGGCGCGGACGCGTACCTTTTACACGTGACTACTACGCCGTCGGTGGCGTTTGTGGCGCGCAGCGAAGGGTTCAACTGCGGTATTATGATTTCCGCAAGCCATAACCCGTTTTACGACAACGGTATCAAGCTTTTCAACGCTGCGGGCGAAAAAATGGACGAAAGCGTGATTGCGCTCGTAGAAGAATATTTAGACGGCACGCGCGAAGAAGTGCCGTACGCAACGGGCGAAAATATCGGCAGGACGGTCGATTTTGTGGCGGGCAGAAACCGCTACGTTGGGTATTTGATTTCGCTGGGCGTATATAGCTTTAAGGGTTGGAAAATCGGCTTGGACTGTGCCAACGGCAGCGCCTATACCATCGCGAAAAACGTATTCGACGCGCTGGGCGCGACCACGTACTTGGTGGGCGACGACCCCAACGGCGTGAATATTAACGACAAAGTGGGCTCAACGCATATCGAAAATTTACAAGCATTCGTCCAAGAAAAAGGGCTTGATATCGGGTTTGCATTCGACGGCGACGCCGATAGATGTCTTTGCGTGGACGAAAAGGGCGAGCTTGTGGATGGCGACCAAATTTTGTATTTGTACGGCAAATATATGAAAGACCGCGGTAAGCTTATCAAAAATACCGTCGTGACAACCGTAATGTCGAATTTTGGCTTATACAAAGCGTTTGACGAGCAGGGAATTGCGTATGAAAAAACCAAAGTCGGGGATAAATACGTTTACGAGAATATGCAACAAAACGGTTTTGTACTCGGCGGTGAACAATCGGGGCATATCATCTTTTCCAAGTACGCGAACACGGGCGACGGCGTTTTGACGAGCTTGAAAATTATGCAGGCGCTTATCGACCAAAAGAAAACGCTATCCCAAGCGGTTGCGGGTATGAAAAAATATCCCCAAACGCTCAAAAACGTGCGTGTGCGCGATAAAGATATTATTATGAATAACGCGCGCGTACGCGAGAGCGTAGCAGCGGTGGAAAAAGAATTAGGGAACAAGGGCAGAATTTTACTTCGCCCGTCGGGGACGGAACCGCTTGTTCGGGTGATGGTAGAAGCGGAAGAGTTGGCGCTTTGCGAAAAATACGCCGGCGAAGTGGTATCGGTGATAGAAAGCATAGAAAATTAAAATATAAAACGCTCTGCAAAGGGCGTTTTTCTTTATAAATAAGGTAAAAAAGTTAGAAAAAACAAGGAAAAACGGGCAAGCGAAAAAAAAATTCAAAAAAATAAAAAAAAATGAAAAATGTCGCTCAAAACAGCTTGACTTAAATTTCGTTTCATACTACAATAAATAAGCAAGTTGCGGAAAGGGAGCGAAAAACCCGTTTTTCCCCGTTAGTTGAACGGAAAAAAGCTTCTGATAAGCGATTGCAACCGAAAAAGAAAAATACACACGAAAATAAAGGAGTAGCATAATTATGAAAACCTATATGGCTCACGCCGAAACGGTTGAAAGAAAGTGGTACGTGGTAGATGCCGAAGGCTTAACGCTCGGTCGTCTTGCAACCCGCGTAGCCAGCGTTCTTCGCGGTAAAAACAAACCCACCTTCACTCCCAACGTTGACACGGGCGACTTCGTTATCGTTATCAACACGGACAAAGTAGTTCTTACGGGTAAAAAACTCGAAGACAAATTTTACAGATATCACAGCGGTTATATCGGTGGCTTGAAAGAAATCCCCTACAAGAAATTGATGGCGGAAAAGAGTGACCTTGCCGTTTACGAAGCAGTAAAAAGTATGCTTCCCAAAAACAGTCTTGGTAGAGCAATGCTTAAAAAACTCCGCGTTTACAAAGGGGCGGAACACAACCACGCGGCTCAAAAGCCCGAAGTGCTCAAAATCGACTAATAGGAGAGGGACTAAAAAATGGCTAAAGCAAACGTTAAAAAGAAAATTCAATTCTGGGGAACGGGTAGAAGAAAGAAAGCAATCGCTCGCGTTCGTTTGATTCCCGGCGGAAACGGAACGATCGTGATCAACGACCGTGCTTTTGAAGACTACTTCCCTCAAGGAACTTTGCAATACATCGTTAAACAACCGTTGGTGGCTGTGGAAGCGGAAAGCAAATACGACGTGATGGTAAACGTAATCGGCGGTGGCTACACTGGTCAAGCGGGCGCTATCCGTTTGGGCGTAGCTCGTGCGCTTTTGGAAGCAGAAGAAAACAGCCGTCCCGTATTGAAAGCGGCAGGTTTCTTAACGAGAGACCCTCGCGCGAAAGAAAGAAAGAAATACGGCTTGAAGAAAGCTCGTCGCGCACCTCAATTCTCGAAGAGATAATGAAAATAAAGA
>JAZRIK010000031.1:0-21607 GCA_045645245.1 Candidatus Scatosoma sp.
TGTCGGAGAATTGTTCTGAGGTGAGCTCAACATATACATCAAGAGTGTCGTTGTTATTTGCGCGGTCAACCTCAATGCGATAGTTGGGTGAATAGCCCTGCTCGAGGAGTACAGTCTCTATCTGTGATGGGAACACATTTACACCCCTTATTATGAGCATGTCATCACTTCTGCCCATGGGTTTTGCCATCTTAATCAGAGTTCTGCCGCAAGAGCATTTTTCTCTTTTGAGAACACAAATGTCACGAGTTCTGTAACGCAAAAGCGGAAAAGCCTCTTTGTCGGGCTTGTAGAAGCTGAGTGAGCCTATAGTTGTAAGATCCAGGCTGTTAACGGGACTGTTGTATCGTCCCGGGAAGGTCAATGCGTACTGAACGCAAAGTCGCATATCGGGCAGACCCATCTGCGCGATAACCGCGCTGTCGTTGAACTCTACCATCGAATGCACGATGCTTTCCGGTTGTACGAGCGTATGAATTTGCTCTAACCGCGCGTTATACAGCCATTTTGCTTCGATGACTTCGAACCCTTTATTGAGCAGGGTTGCCGAGTCGATGGTGATTTTTGCGCCCATATTCCACGTGGGGTGTTTGAGTGCGTCGGCGGGCTTTACGCGCTCTAAACGCGCTTGCTCCCAGCCGTAGAACGGACCGCCGCTTGCGGTGATAATCAACCGCTTAAACGGTGCGTCTAAACGGAAATTTAATGCTTGAAACAATGCGGAATGTTCGCTGTCAATGGGGATTAAACGCGTACCTGCCCCCTTGATTTGGCGCATAACCAGCTCGCCGCCGCACACCAGCGTTTCCTTATTTGCCAGCGCGATATCTTGTTTATTTTCAATGGCTTTTAAGCTGTATTTGAGCCCTGCAAAGCCGCTTGCGGCAATGAGTGCGATGTCCCCCTGCCCCACGCATTCCAGCGCGGCTTTTTCGCCGTAGCCAAAATGCACTCCGCTTGGGATTTGGTCTTTGATTTGCTTTGCCGCGTTTTCATCTACGAGCGCGGCGTATTTGGGTTTAAGCAAGCGTACTTGCTGCAAAAACGTTTCCGCCGAGCTATGCGCTACGAGCGCTTGAATGCGAAATTGCTCGGGGTGCGCTTGCACGACGGCAATCGTTTGTTTTCCGATAGACCCGGTAGAGCCGATTAGGGAAATGGTTTTCATACTTATACCAGCGCGCGAATGAGCGCGAATGCGAGATACACCGCAAGCCCTGCGAACATCGTGCCGTCGATGCGGTCGAGTACGCCGCCGTGGCCGGGGATTAAATTGCCCATATCCTTAATACCTACTTTGCGCTTGATGCAGCTTTCCACCAAATCGCCAAACTCGGTAGCGGCGGCCGCCACGAAGCCGATTGCAATATACACGGGCAGCCAAATATACATTTGGTCAAAGCTGCCTGCGATGGCGTTGTATGCAAAATAGATAGCAATTCCGCCGATGACACCGCCGGTTAAGCCGCCGATGCCGCCGATAATCGTTTTATTCGGACTGATAGCAGGCGCCATTTTTTCGGGGAATTTTTTACGTAAAAATTTACCGAAAAAATACGCTACGCAATCGGAAAGCGGGGACACGACAAACACGAATACAATCAATAAATCGGAGTTGATTGCTACGTTTGCAAGCGTTTCGGGGTATTTGGAAAGTGCGATTGCCGACGGGTCGGATACGTGATTTAACAGCACCAAAACGGTGAGCATCAGCACGGGATATACGCACGATAACAGCGTGACGCCTAAATTTTCGATGGTCGTTTCTTCGTGTTTAAGCACCAAAAGCGATAAAAGCGCGGCACCCGTCGCGGTAAAGCAAATTCCCGTTAAGTGCAAGCCGTAGCGGAAGAAATACTCGGAAACGGCGCAGGCAGGTATGCAAACAACCGCAAAAATATAGACGATTATTTTTTCTATTTTGGTCATTTTATCGCTGAAAGCGCGTACGATTTCGTAGGTACCTAAAAGTGCGTATAAGTAGATGAGCACGTCAAAACAAAAGTCGTGCACGAAGATTTTTAAGAAAAAGAACGCAAGCAAAATTGCCATATAACAAGCGCCTGATATCGTTCTCGTTTTCATAACTTTTCTCTCCTTTTTGGGGTTTAACCGTGAAAGATTTTATCTTTTGTAATCTGTTCGTCCGTTTTACCGTATCTACGGTTTCGACCTGCATACGCCGTCAGCGCACGGGATAAATCGCTGTTTGTAAAATCGGGGAACGGCTTTTTGGAAAAATATAGCTCGGAATATGCCGATTGATACAATAAAAAGTTGGATAGCCGTTGCTCTCCGCCCGTGCGAATAATTAAGTCGGGGTCAGGAACACCGCGCGTGTATAAGAGTTTGGCAAACGACTTTTCGTCCACCGCTTCGCCAAGCTTTATCGCCGTATTCACGGCGCGGACGATTTCCGCGCGCGCGCCGTAGGCAAGCGCGATTTGTAGGCATTTTTCGCTATTCCTTTCGCTATGAGTTTGTACGCTTTGCAAAATCGCTTGCACGTCGCTTGGCAATAGGGAAATATCCCCTATCACACGAATTTGTATATTTTTCGTGCGTAATTGCTCGGCGTATTTTTCCATTCCGCTACGTAAAATGTCGAACAGCGCGTCTAATTCTGTTTTCGGTCGATACAAATTTTCGGTGGATAACGCATACAGCGTGACAACGGAAACGCCCTGCTCAAATGCGTATTGAACGAGCGTTTGCAGCCGTTTCCAACCCGCCTCGTGACCAAAAGAACGGGGCATTAAGCGCTTTTTCGCCCAACGCCCGTTTCCGTCCATAATGATTGCTATATGGTTTGGCAGGTTGCCCTCCGAAATTATTGTATTACGATACATACCTTAAATAGACATCAATTCCTTTTCTTTTGCAGAAATAATGCTTTCAAGCGTGGACATATAGCCGGAAATTGCCTTTTCTACGTCCGCTTCGCAATTAGAAGTTTCGTCTTCGGACAGCTCTTTCGCCGTTTTCATCTTTTTGAGTAAGTCCATTGCTTCGCGGCGATGATTACGCATCGCTACTTTGGATTCTTCACCCATTTTCTTTGCTTGTTTTACAAGCTCTTTTCTTCTTTCTTCCGTCATTACGGGGAACACCAAACGAATGACGTTGCCGTCGTTAGAAGGCGTTAAACCGATGTTCGATTGCAAAATTGCCTTTTCCACCGCTTTCAAAAGCGACTTGTCCCAAAGGTTGATTTGCAAGCAGCGCGCGTCCAACGTCGCTACGTTGCCAAGCTCAATCAGCTTGCTCATTCCGCCGTATGCTTCTACTTCGATACGGTCTAAAATTTTGGGATTTGCTCTACCGGTGCGAAGTGCGCCGTATTCGTTTTCTAACGCTTTGATGGTGTTTTCCGCTTTTTCTTCCAGCTCGAACATCATTTCTTCTACTCTTTCGTTTTCAATCATAATTATTTCTCCTTTTTGGTGTTTTTATACTTTGATAATCGTGCCAAGCTCTTCGCCGCAAACCGCGCGGACAATCGAATTTTCTTCGTTTAAGCCAAACGCGAGCGTGGGCACGTTGTTTTCCATACACATCGTCGCCGCCGTGAAATCGATTACCTTTAAGCCCTGATTGATTACGTCGGCATAGCGCAAGCTTTCGTACTTTTTCGCAAACGGGTTGGTTTTGGGGTCGGAATCGTAAATGCCATCGACGTTCTTTGCCATCAGCAGAATATCCGCGGAAATTTCGCAGGCGCGAAGCGCCGCCGCCGTGTCCGTCGAACAATAGGGATTACCCGTGCCGCAAGCGAAAATAACGATTCTGCCTTGCTCAAAATGGCGCAGCGCTTTACGTAAAATGAACGGTTCGGCAAGCGAGACCATATTGAGCGCCGTTTGTACGCGTACGGGTACGCCGCGTTGTTCGATCGCGTCCATCATCGCAAGCGAGTTCATTACCGTTGCGAGCATACCCATTTGGTCGGCGGTCGTTCGATCCATTTTTGTTCCCTGTCTGCCCCGCCAAAAGTTGCCGCCGCCGATGACCAAGCCCACTTCTACACCCATATTGTGCAGCTGCACGATTTGATCGACTACGGGAGCGATTACTTCGTGGTTTAAGCCAAATTTTTGGTCGCCTGCAAGCGCTTCACCCGAGAGTTTAAGCAAAATTCTTTTATATTTCGGTTGCATAATTTTCTCCTGACGTATTGTTTTTTCTATTATATCATATTTTCGCTCAGAAAGCTATATAAATATGAAAATTTTTTGGGTGTTTTTGAAAAAAACCTTGGCAAAACAATACCAAGGTTTTTATTTTTATCAATATTTCGTGATTTTGATATATTCGATAACGATGGGCTCAACGGGAACGTCAAATTCTTCTACGATATCGCTGAACGGGTCGTCGATGTGCATTTCTTCTTCTTTAACGAATTTTTCCTTGTCGCCGTCGTGGTTATCTTCGATATACGCCGCTAAATCTGCCTTGAAATTGGAAAGCATATCTACACTGTCTTCGTCCAAAGTTGCAAACACGCAATAATCTTTGTTGGAAGATACTACGGGCGAGAGCGTAATGTAAAACTCGGACGTGGCGCTGTTTTCTTCGTAATTGCGCAGGGACGCAACGCCGTCGCTGTTGCGGCTAACGTACACGTCGTCTTGATGTTCTCTATCGTGATAGTACATAACCAGCGAACCAAATCTTTCTTTGAGCGCGCCGCTTTCTACCTGAAATTCGTTATTTTCAAATTCGCCGTATAAGGTATAGGTGGGGTTGTTTTGTTCTCTATCCGTAAAAACGGTTTGGGGAATATACGATGCGACCGTTTCAAAATACGTTTTGCCGTTTTTAAGCGCGAGCGTATTATTTTTATACACGTATGCGCCCGTGTAAAGCTTGCCCGCCGCTTGTCCTGCGTCGTCCGAATAGTCGTAATCGTGCACGCACATTCCGTCGTAGTATTTATTCTCTACGAGCGACAGGAAGTGTTTTACCGTGCTGGGCGTAATTTTTCTGGACAAGTTATATTCGAGCGTGTAAGTTTCGCCGTTAAACTTGATTTGCATTTCTACCTTGGGCGAATTGGTTTCACACGCGCCGAACGTGGTGACGCAAGCCGCTACGCCGAGAACGGCAAGCGCGTTGCTGATGATTTTTTTCATTTTCTTAAACATAGCATTCTGCTCCATTTTTGCATTTTATCCTTACTATATATTGTATCGTTTTCTTGCCTTTCCGTCAAGTAGTTTTAGCAATATTTTTCCCATTTTTTCTTTCTTTTACGCATTATTGTCCGTTTCTGTTAAAGAAGCCGAATTGCGTTTGCGTTCAAAGACAAAATAGGTTATCGCGTGGAAGGCGCTCAACAGTATGATTGCGATACTTGCAAGTGCGAAAAAGTATGCGTACCAGCCGTTGTTCAAATTCAAAATAGGCAAATTTTCCATCGGCGGGCGGGAAAGATACATAAAATTTGCTTTTTCAAAGCCGATGGAAAGTATGCTGTTTATCCACGTCGCTATCATCGCCAGTATGCCTAAATATCCTAAATTCCTTGCCCAGCATTTGAGCGTCCAACGCACTCGTTTTTGCGCGACGATATACAGTGCGAAAAAGATGATGGTTGCGTGGAAGATAAAGTATTGATACACTTGTAATTTCGTAAACGACGTACCCACGGTTGGAATGAACAGCGCCATTACGCCCCCGAGCAACATCGACGGCGACATAAAACCCAGCAATTTTTCTTGCGTTTGCGTATTTTTTACCAGGAATTTTAACGCGAAAACCAAGAAAATTTGAATGGAACATAAATGGAAGGGCAAATCGCCCGGGTCTAAATGCATTCCGCCTTGATACCCTTCTTCCATATTTGCAAAGGTTTTGATAAGCTCGCTTGCCACACACACGCAAAAGAGTATGGTAATCACCGTTTTTTCGGATAAACGCGCGTATTTGACGAGTAAAAACAGACCAAGAATGATTGCAATAGAAATAAAAAGCCAGATAAAGTGTGTAGGTGTAAACATATTGTTTCTTTCCTTTTTTACGTTGCATTTATTATAGCATACTTTGCGGCGAATTTCAACCGTTCGGAAGAAAAAAAATGAGATACTTCCGCTCGCTACGCTCGGTCAGTATGACAGGCGGATAAAACGACAAAAAACGACTGCTCGCACAGTCGTTTTTTGTTGATTTCGAAGTATTGAAACTTATTTAAGTTCAGCGGTAGCGCCTGCTTCTTTCAATTTTGCAACGAGCGCTTCAGCGTCTGCTTTGGGCATCGTTTCTTTGATTACGCCCAAGCTTTCAACTGCTTTCTTCGCGTCTGCAAGACCAAGACCGGTAGCTTCGCGTACAACTTTGATAACAGCGATTTTGTTTGCGCCGAAATCTTTAAGAACAACGTCGAATTCCGTCTTTTCTTCTGCTGCGGGAGCTGCTTCTGCAACTGCGCCTGCTGCGGGAGCTGCTGCAACTGCTGCGCTTACGCCAAATTCTGCTTCAAGTGCTTTTACAAGTTCGTTCAATTCGAGAACGGACATAGCTTTTACTTCTTCAATGAGTTTTTGTACATCCATGGTAATTTAATTCCTCCGTTTTAATTTAATAATGATTGATTTTTAATAATAGATTAGTTGTTTTCTTTTGCTTTTGCAATCGCGTCCAAAACACCAACGAATTTGGAAAGCGAGGATTGGAAGCAACCGAGCATCTTCGCGATGAGCGTTTCCTTGGAAGGAATTGCCGAAAGTTCTTTTACGCCTGCCTTGTCAAAGTATTTGTTGTCAAGGAATGCGCACTTGGGAACAATCTTTTCTACGAGTGCGGGGTTTGCCTTCGTTTCTTTTGCGAATACTGCCGCGCCGCTCGTTTCGTCTGCACAGAATACCGTTGCCGTCGTTCCGTTCAGGTCGTTGTCAAGCGCCGTGATACCAAGTTCGTTGAACGCCTTTCTTACAAGGGTGTTTTTATAAACTTTGTATTCGCAGTTTGCTTCTTTGAATTTGTTTCTCAAAGCCGTCACTTCCAAAACGGTAAGTTTGTTATAGTCTGCGAGAACGATAGACTTGCTGTTTTGAATTTTCGCTTTGATTTCTTCTACGATTTGTTGTTTAGCTTGAATGTTTGCCGACATAATTACCTCCTTTAAGCGTTTCCGCCTGTCGATAAAAAAATCCCTTACACCGCAACGGTATAAGGCACACTACTACTTTCGTATTTTCCTTAAACCTCGACGAGCGGTTTCCCATCAAATCTTACGATGCTCGTTTTCTGCGGCTTGTTTTTATACTATAATTATATCATCTCCGTCAAAGACAGTCAATTATTTTTGACCGCCTTTGACGAAAATTTTTGTTTTTTTGGTAAAAGTTTACGCTTTGGTTGCTACTTTTACGCCGGGGCCCATCGTGGAAGCGATAACTACGCTCTTTACGTATTGACCTTTTGCTGCTGCGGGTTTCGCTTTAACGATTGCGTCCATAAGCGCCGTGAAGTTTTCCACAAGCTTTTCTTGACCGAAGCTCTTTTTACCGATCGGGCAGTGAATGATTGCCGTTTTGTCCAAACGGTATTCCACTTTACCTGCTTTTACTTCTTTGATCGCTTTTTCAACGTCCATCGTCACCGTACCGCTCTTAGGGTTAGGCATCAAGCCCTTGGGACCGAGTACACGACCGATACGACCTACCATACCCATCATATCGGGGGTGGTGATCATTACGTCGAAATCGAACCAGTTGTCGTTTTGGATTTTTGCGATGAGTTCTTCAGCGCCTACATAGTCTGCGCCGGCTGCCGCTGCTGCGTCTGCTTTTGCACCCTTTGCGATAACCAAAACTTTTTTGGTTTTACCCGTACCGTTGGGAAGAACGAGTACGCCGCGAACTTGTTGGTCTGCTTGACGGGGGTCAACGCCCAAACGTACGTGCATTTCAACCGTTTCGTCGAATTTTGCTTTTGCCGTTTCAAGCAATACGGAAACTGCTTCTGCAACTTCGTATTGTTTGGTTAAATCGAATGCTTTTACGCTATCTTGATATTTCTTTCCGTGTTTCATCTTAACCGCCTCCTATTATTCTTCCACGGTCACGCCCATGGAGCGAGCGGTACCAGCAACCATGCTGATTGCGCTTTCAAGCGACGTGCAGTTGAGATCGGGCATTTTGATTTTCGCGATTTCTTCTACTTGCGCTTTCGTAAGCTTACCAACCTTTACGCTGTTGGGTTTCGCACTTGCCGTTTCAAGACCAAGCGCTTTCTTGATCAATACGGGTGCGGGAGGGGTCTTCAAAATGAACGTAAACGAACGATCTTGATAAATCGTCACGACTACGGGAATGATGAGACCGGGTTTGTCTGCCGTTCTTGCGTTAAATTCCTTGGTAAAACCGGGAAGGTTGATACCGAACGGACCAAGCGTAGAACCTACGGGAGGGGCCGGGGTAGCTTTACCTGCAGGAAGTTGCAATTTTACGACTGCTGTGATTTTCTTAGCCATAAATATTTTCTCCTATTGTGGTTTTGACAAAGCGCCTTGAATAGATTTGTCGGTTCTCCCACTTATTGCCATTGTTAAGACCGCTTTTGCGGTAAAATAGACGAATTATTCTTCGTCTGCGCTCGTTTCAGGCAAAACGGCGTTCACTTTGCGGATTTGGGCGTATTCTACGTCCACTTCCGTACTTCTGCCGAACATCGTCGTGACGATGCGTGCCTTTTGCGCTTCGTGGTCGATTTGCTTGATCGAGCCGAAGAAGCCCTTTAACGGACCGTCTTCCACTTCCACCGTGTCGCCAACAGTAAATTCTTCGGTACGAGCAGGTTTTTCCAAGCCCATTTTACGGATTTCTTCTTCCTTCATAGGGATTGGTCTGCCTTGCGGGCCGCAGAAGCCCGTCACGCCGCGCGTACTGGTCACATAGTACCAAATTTGGTTGGTGTAAATCATCTTGATAAACACGTAGCAAGGCAAAAGTTTTCTTTCGACAATCTTTTTCTTGCCGTTCTTTTCTTCGATGACTTCTTCCGTGGGGATTTTCAAATCGACAATATAATCGCCCAAGTTATTGTTTTCGATAAGTTTTTCCAAGCTGTCCTTAACCATTGCTTCATAGCCGGAATAGGTATGAAGAATGTACCACTTGGGTTGTTCGTTCATCGGCATACTTCTCCCTCCGAATTACGAGATCAAACCAAGCAGCCAGCCGAGCAACGCGTCGATGCCCGTGACTACTGCCAAGAACGCGCAAACAATAACCAGCACTACGCCCGTCGTTTTCAAAACGGTCGTAAATTTAGGCCACGATACTCTTTTAAGCTCCGAGAACGTTTCCTTAAATTTTGCGCCTACGCGACGAAACCAGTTGGGTTTCTTATTTTTCGTTTTAGTTGCGTTTGCCATTTCCTACCTCAATATGCGCCTAAATAAACACTCGTTTATGCGGCGCGGGTTTTTGGATTATTTAGATTCTTTGTGTTCGGTGTGCTTCTTGCAGAAGGGGCAGTATTTGCTCATAACAAGACGATCGGGATCGTTTTTCTTGTTTTTAATACTGTCATAGTTTCTATGCTTGCATTCGGTACATTCAAACGTAATTTTGGCTCTTGCCGTTTTGGTTGCCATAATCAAAACTCCATACAAAAAAATTACACCCCTTAGGTGCGTGTAATAAGTTTACCACACTTTCAGGGGGTTGTCAATCTTTTTTGAAAGTATTTTTACAATTTTTTTTATTTTTCTAAAAATATTTTTTGCGCGTGAAATATCGCCCGTTGTTTAATAGTACGCGTATAGTACGCGCGCCTGTGCGTGCGCGTTATTTAGATAAATTGTATTCTTTGGCGAGTTTTTCAAACAGCGGCAACGCGCGCTCGATTTGTTCCGTTTGCACGCAATAGGCAATTCGTACCCAGCCGTCCGCACCAAAATCCGCGCCGTTGACCAGCAACAGTTCGTATTTTTTCGCCCTTTCGCAAAACGCCTTCGCGTCCGCTTCCGCCGCTTTCATAAACAGGTAAAACGCGCCGTCGGGATAGATGCAGGTAAAGCCGTATTTGGTCAGTCCGTTATACAACAAATCGCGGTTTTTCTTATACACGCTTACGTCCGCCGTCATTCCGTCGCACGCCGCCGCCACCCGTTGAAAGAGCGCGGGCGCGCACACGAACCCGAGCGATCTACCTGCCCCGCACACCGCTGCGTATAAGCGTTTGCTTTCATTCGCCTTGGGGTTGACTGCGATATACCCTATTCTTTCCCCAGGCAGGGAAAGGGATTTTGAATACGAATAGCATACGAGCGTATCGTTATAAAAGCGCATCGGGGACGGCACTTTCGTCGCGTCGTCGTAGATGAGTTCGCGGTACGGCTCGTCCGAGATTAAATAGATGGGCGCGCCGTATTCTTTGGATTTTTCGCTTAAAATATCCGCGAGCGTTTGCAGCGTTTTTTCGCCGTAAACCACCCCCGACGGGTTGTTGGGCGAGTTGATAATTACGCCTTTTGTATGCGGATTGATTGCGTTTTTCAACGCCGCAAAATCGGGCAGCATCGTTTGTTCGTCGGACGGAACGATTACGATTTTTGCGCCTGCGTTTTCGATAAATACTTTATATTCGGGAAAAAAGGGCGCGAATACGATAAACTCGTCGTTATCGCAGGTAAGCGCTTTGACGGAAATAGTCAAGGACGCCGCCGCCCCGCAAGTCATATACAAATCGTCCCCGCAAAGCTGTACCCCAAAACGGCGGGTATAGTTTTGCGCGATGGTATCGCGCACCTGCTTGTCCCCTTGTGCGGACGTATAGCCGTGCAACGCGACGGGCGAAGCGTTTTTTACCAAATCGCAAAGGGTTTGATTGACGATTTCGGGCGCGGGCACGGACGGGTTGCCGATAGAAAAATCGAACACGTTTTCTTTGCCGATTTGCTCCGCGCGGACTTTTGCATATTCGAAAATTTCACGAATGGTCGAGCGTTTCGAACCAAGTGAATACATTGTTTCGTTTAACATAATTTTGCTCCTTGTACGGGCTGTTTTGCTTTTATTTACTGCGCCCAGCCGTTCGTATAGACGGGGTCTTGCGTAAAGCTGCCGCATTCGGCTTTGAGTGCTTCATAAAAGTTCGCACGCGCCGTTTGATGATAGGGAATAACGAAGAAAATGCCGATTCCCAAACACAGTGCGCCGAGCAGATACCAGCCCAAAAAACTCAAATCCAAGCAAAAAAGCTGTCCTTTACGTCCGTCCATCATTCGACGGCTTTCGCTGATACAATCGATTGCGTCCTTGCGCTTGCCGCCTTCGTCTTGCTTGATATAAAACGCCATTGCGTACGAATATGCTTTGACAATACCCGGAATAATGAGCAGCAGCGTCCAAAGCGCGATAAAGAGCTGCTGTAAAAGCCCCAACACGAACGAGCCGCCAAAGTCTTCTTCAAAGCCCTTGAACGCGTGAGAGATATTCCAGCTTCTGTTTTCCACACATTCGACCGTGGTGCGAGACGTGCCGTAGGCAAACGGGCCGTAAAGAACAAAGCTCACGATAAACGCGAGCGTTTCCCACGAGCTTACCGCGCCGCAGATGACCGAATATATACAGGTGACGGCGAGCATCATCAGCCATTTGTTTGTAAAAATACTATTGCCAAGCTGCGCCCTTGCGTTTGCGCGCAGCACGTAATTTTCTACCATAATTACACCTTATTTTCATCGTTTATCGACGGTATTTTTCGTTGCAATGCGGACAATCGCGTAAATATTTGCCGTGCACACATATCGTATATTTTTTCCGTTCCTGCTCTTCTTCCTCCGCCCAAATATACAGCAATCTTCCCCGCTGTTCTTTTTCCAGCTTTCTTTCCATTATCGGAATGAGTATCATACTAAGCAGCACCAAAAGTACGCACATATACCCCGCGGGGGATTGTAAAAACGCAACGAAGCTGCCTACGTACGGAATTCGTTCCCCTTGGTAAATCGCTTTCATTTGCGAATATTTTACAATTTCTCTGTCCGCGCCCGATACGTTATCCCCTTGCAAGCGGAAATACCGTTCGTTTGGATGCTTTTCGTTGGGCTCTTCTATCCCGACGATACGGTGGATAACCAAGCTATCTTCCAGCTCGTAAACCACTACGTCGTAGAGCTTTAACTCTTCTTCCGCGGGTAATTGACGGGTTAAAATTAAATCGAAGCGCTGGAACTGGTCGTTTAAGTTATTATCAAATAAGTACTGATTGTTTTTGTACTTTTTGGACATAGAGTCGCTTAAAACTACGCGATAGGTGGGGATTGCGCCCGTCACGTTATCCGCCGTGAATTGCGTATATACCGAAAAGCCGAAGGCGCAAAACATAATCAGGCACATTACTACGGTAAATATGCGTTCCAGCCCGCCAAGCAGTCCGTTTGCGTGTTGACGGCTGTATTCTTTTTCGTAATTGTCTAAAATTTTATTATCTTCTATACCGCCCCGTATCAGCTTTATCGATAAACGAAGAATATAAACGATAAGCGTTGTAAACAGCAGCGTTAAAACAACGTAAACCGTCATACATACGATAAATATGTACTTTTCATACGGCGTCATATCAAACATCGCGTTTCTTCTCCTTTTGTATGTGCGGGTTTATAAAAATTCCGCTATTTTAATGGTTGCGTTTGGCAATTTGGTTGGTCGTCGCGTAATCCATTTGGTTAGGACTGCCGCCTGTCACCCCGCCTTCTATCGGCGGAACCCAGACGCTTTTTTTCTGCTCGTGGGCGTTATTATACCAGCTTTCGTTTTCTTTTTTGTCTTTCTTTTTTAATTTATTAAAAATCCGCTTGAAAATGTTCATAATGCCCCTTTTGCTATCGCAAACTGCCTTTGTAAGCTATATTATACCCCCCAAGCGGCGATTTGTCAAGAGAAAGCGAAGAAAAATTGCATATTGTTTCTTTGAAACAAAGACAATAACGAAGCGGGCGAAATAACAAAGACGGCTTGGATTTTGCTCCAAGCCGTCTTTTATCGTTCGTTGCTGAACATACCCCGATGGCGTCGTGTTAAACCATTTTGCCTATAATATCGCGTGCAACAAATACACCGCTTGCCGACGCGTGCGAAAGCGAATGCGTAATTCCGCTGCCGTCGCCGATGACGTACAAGCCCTTATAGCGGCTTTGCAGCGTTTGATCCACTTCCACTTCCATATTGTAAAATTTCACTTCTACCCCGTACAAAAGCGTGTCTTCATTTGCCGTGCCGGGCGCAATTTTATCCAGCGCGTAAATCATTTCGATAATGCCGTCCAAAATTCGTTTGGGTAAAACCAAGCTCAAATCCCCCGGCGTTGCGCTCAACGTGGGCACTGTGAACGATTCTTCCATACGCGACGGCGTACTTCTTCTGCCGCGAATTAAATCGCCAAACCGTTGCACGATGATTCCCCCGCCCAGCATATTGCTTAAACGGGCAATCGATTCGCCATAGCCGTTAGAATCGCGGAAGGGCTCGGAAAAATGCTTGGCAACCAGCAACGCAAAGTTGGTGTTTTTCGTTTGCTTGGCAGGGTCTTCGTAGCTGTGCCCGTTGACCGTGATGATACCGTTCGTGTTTTCGCTTACCACCGCGCCGTTGGGGTTCATACAAAACGTACGCACTCTATCCCCGTATTTCTCCGTGCGATATACGATTTTGCTCTCGTAAAGCTCGCTGGTCAAGTGCGAGAAAATTTCCGCGGGCAGCTCTACGCGTACGCCGATATCCACACGGTTGGATTTGGTGGGGATTTGCAATTCGCCGCATACCTGCTCCATCCATTTGCTGCCGCTTCTGCCTACAGACACGATACATTTTTCGCAGGTGTATTCGCCTTTTTTCGTTTGGATTTTGTAGCCGTTTTCTTGCAAACAAATATGCTCGACGGGCGTATTGAAATAAAAATCTACCCTATCTTTCAGCTCGTTATACACGTTTTCCAAAACCACGTAATTGATATCCGTACCCAAGTGGCGCACGGACGCGTCTAAAAGATGTAAGCCGTTTTGCATACACAGTTTTTTGAATTTAGAGCCCGCGGTCGAATACAGCTTTGTACCCGCGCCGCCGTAGCGCATATTAATCTCATCAACGTATTGCATAAGCTCGATGGCGCGTTGCTTGCCGATATACTCAAACAGCGTACCGCCAAAGTCGTTGGTGATGTTGTACTTGCCGTCGGAAAATGCGCCCGCACCGCCGAAACCGCTCATAATCGAACAGCTTTTGCAGTTGATACAGCTTTTAATTTTATCCCCGTCGATGGGACATTTTCTCTTATCCAGCGGGTGCCCGCTTTCAAATACCGCTACTTTGAGCGTCGGTTTTTTTTGCATTAATTCGTAAGCGGAAAAAATTCCGCCCGGACCTGCACCGATGATAATTACGTCGTATTGCATACTTTTCCCCTTTTTACAGCCAAAAAATAGTCGGCTGCCCCTTTTCTTACAATAAAGAACGGCAGTCAACCATTTACGGCGGTTGGTAGAAACGCTTATCCTTATTATAAGCTTATACCAAAAAAATATTAAATCACGCTGTCAATTATAACATACCCCGTAATAAAAATCAAGACCAAAACGCAATTTTTTGCTTGATTTTTATCTTTTTAGCGTACTTTTTTGCGGTTTTGAGAAGTTTTTTGGAAAAAAGGGTTGATTTTTGCCTTTTGCTATTGTATAATATACCCCCACCGTATCATAGCTTTGTGATTTTTCGGTGGATAAGGAGAAAAAGATGAAGAGAAAAAACCGTTTATCCATCGCGCTCGATATCGACGACGTATTGATGGATTGCACGTCCTACGCCATTCGGCTGGCAAACGAAAAATATAAATTCGACCCCCCTATCACCATTTATGAAGTGACGCAATGGGGAAAATCGGGCAAGCGCACCGACGCTATGTTCGAGTTTTTTTCCGACCCCGAATTTTACCGCACGCAGCCCGTTTCCAAGGGCGCGAAAGCGTTTGTGGAAGAGCTTTCGCAAATTGCCGACGTGTTCGTTTCAACTGCGATTCCCCCGCAATTTATGGGTATCCGCGCCGAACAAATTTTACGAGAATTTCCGCAAATTCCCGCCGACCATATTTATATGGGCTCGCGCAAGGATAAAATTAACGTGGATATTTTATTCGACGACGGCTTGCATAACGTTTTGCGCTCGCAAGCGCGCTATCCCATCTTAAAACGGCGGCCGTGGAATCAGGAAGCGTCGGGCGTACTCGCCGTCAATACGTACGATGAGTTTTTGAAGCTTGTCGAAGTGATTGCCGACAGTTATAGCTTGCGCCGCGCGGCGGACGCGTTTAACGAGCCGACGATTGTCGTACTCGTCGGGCCGTCGGGCAGCGGGAAATCCACCATCGCCAAGCGGGTGTTGGAAAAGACCGACCGCTTTGAAAAGCTGATTAGCTATACCACCAACGACCCTACAGCGGAAATCGTCAACGAGTGGTATAACTACGTAGATTTGGACACCTTCCGCGAAATGTGCGAAAGCGGGGAAATGTTTCAATCGACGATGTACTACGGGCACGGCTACGGCTCGCGTAAGTGCGACGTGGAAGAAATTTTATCGCGCGGAAAGCACGTGCTTGCCACGATGGATATTTGCGGCGCAATGTCGTTAAAAACCAACTTCAAAAACGTGATTACCGTTTACGTGAAGCGGGATAAAAAACGGCTGTTATCCGCGATTTTGCGGAAAAATTCGTCAGTGGAAGATAAGGTGAACCGTATCATCGCAACCGAAGCGGAAAAACAAAACGCGGAAATTTGCGATTACGTGGTTGAGTTTACCGAATACGACGAAGCCGTAGAAAAATTGAGCGATTTACTCAAAATTTAACCGATATATAGCAAACGCCCCTGCAATCCGCTCGATTGCAGGGGCGTTTTTTTGTCTTTTAAGAAGTAATAAACGGCATTCGATTATACGCTACCGTCACACTATCGTCGTAGGAAAGATAACTAATCCGTCCGTCGGGATAAATTGTGGCGTGCGGCAAGAGCTCTTCTTCCAGCTCGTCGATTTTGGACGCGTTGCCGTTTAAGTACGCTTCCAAGCGCGTCATACACGCACGCGTGCGCTCTTTCAAGCCGCCCAAGCGTATTTCTTGCACTTCCAAGCCGTTCGGCTTATATTGCGTGAGCCATTGACGGCGGTAGGCTTGTAAAAACGCGTCGATGCGTTGAATAACGATGCGCATTTGATAAGCAATATCGCGCATTGTTTTTTTATCCCCCGTTTTATACGCTTTACGCAAGCGCACGCCCATATCGTATTTTTCCATCAAGACGCGGCCAAGCGCATACGCCGTTTCAAATAAGTATCCGTATTGTCCTTTCCCCGTCAGCGTTTGTAATTTTTTAACGGCGGGCATAAATTTCGGCTTTTGCTCGGGCGTAATCGCCTTGTCGGCTATTCCTAAAAATACGTCGTTGTATAACCCGATTTTTACGTTTTTCGCAAAGTCCATATACCGCTCGCCCGACCAAGTATTGAGATCTTCGAGCGCGTTGAACTCGTCCACGGTATAGCCCGTTAAAGCGGCAAATTCGTCGTTCATTCTATACATGGGTAGGTCGT
The DNA here is from genome assembly GCA_045645245.1 of Candidatus Scatosoma sp. GTDB lineage: Bacteria > Bacillota > Clostridia > Christensenellales > Borkfalkiaceae > Scatosoma. Next base: position 16,593 of record JAZRIK010000031.1, read on the forward strand.
TTGCGTGATAAGCGAATGCAAAAAGCGCGGGCAACAAGCTAAACATCGGCGTTTCCGCGCCGTCGTCCCCCCAGTGCGTATCTATCACGTGTTTTACTCCGTGCGCCTTGGCTACTTTCAGCGAAGCCGCCGCCGCGATGCTTGCATACGAGTTATACGGCAATAAATTCCCCCAAGAAGAAGTGCCGCCTGCAAACCAAATGGGATTTTTGAACGCGTCGTGCAGTTTCATACTCGGCTCGTAATCGTCTGTTTTATGGCCGTGGTATTTCCAGTGACAAAGATGAATATTTTCGGGGATTTTATCGATGACCGATTGCGGAATAGTCGGCTCGCCCTGTTCATCGACGCTCCCCGTGCGTTTCGCCGTATAGGCGAACATATCGCTCCAAATGATACAGTCTTGATAGCCGTATTTTTTCGCGAGTGCGTTGACGCGGCTCAAATGGTTTAAGAAAATTTCAAAGCGGTCTTGATATCCGTATTTATCTAAATAATTACCCAGCCCCAGCTGCCACGCTTCGTCCATTCCGATATGAATGCGGCGGGTGGTAAAGCACTTGGACAGCGTTTGGAACATATTTTCGATGAGCGCATACACCCGCTCGTCGCCAACGAGTAAAATATCCTGACAGTCGAAGTGCGGTTTGTATTCACCCCAACGCTTGATGCGGTATAAGTGCGCCAGCGTTTGAATGCAGGGGATTAATTCGATCCCAAGCGATTGCGCGTAATCGTCCATTTCCGACATTTCCGCTTTGGTCAATCTGCCGCGCAAATACCCAAAATACGGCTCGCCGTCCACTTCGTACACGTCTTCCATATACAGCATACACGAATTGTACCCCATCAGCGCCAAGTTGCGAACGAGCTTTTTCATCGCTCCTACCGTCGGCACGGCGTTGCGAGAACAATCCAGCATCAAGCACACGTCTTGAAAAGAACCGCTTTCCGTTATTTCATAATCGGAACAGCCCGCGTTTGTTTTTGCGATCAGCGCGGCGCGTAAATAGTCGCGTTTTCCGCGTACGCCGATGGATAATACTCCGTTTTCGCTGCGAACAATCAGCTTATCCGACGAATAAAAAGTCGTCGTTTTTGGGAAGGCGTAGCCGATTTCTTCGTAAATGGCTTGTTGGATAAATTGCGTTATCATACTTTGCTCCTTTCGCAGTTGCGCGCGGTTGAAAGTTGTCTTGGGTATATTATACAATGGGTTGGTTGTTTTTGCAATACTTTTATGAAAATTTCTTTGACTTTTTTGGATAGAAATGGTATAATAGCTTGCAAGAAAAGTTTGGAGAAAACGACTATGCAATTAACGCCGTTTAACGAGCAGGATTTTGGCTGTTTATATGCTTTTATGTCGCCGCTTTGGCATGAAACGTACGGCGGCTTTTTACCGAAAGCGCAAATCGATTTTTTGCTGGATAAGTATTTTTCGCCCGACGGCTTAAAGCACTATCGCGCGCTTGGGTATCAGTATAAAAATATTTGCGACGATGAACAAAACAAAGTGGGCGTTTTGGTGTACGTGGACCGCGAAAAGGATACCTATATGGACAAGCTGTATCTTGTGCCGAGCGCGCGCGGAAAAGGTTATCCTGCTTTTGCGTTCGATTTTCTTTGCTCGCTTGGCAAAAACGTGCGATTGAGCGCTAACCAACAAAATGAACGCGCCTTAAAATGTTATCGCAAAAACGGGTTTGAGATAGAAGAGAAAATTGCTATTCAACTCGGACACGGTATGGTCAATTACGATTTTATTTTGTGTAAGCGCGTGGAAAAAACGCAGTAAATTTATTCGTTTTTTATAGGCGGAAGTATTGACAAACTACGCTACGGCGTGTTATACTATATTTGAAAATAAAAACCAAAAGGTAGGTAAAATATTATGATTTCTTTGAAAGATAAAGTGGTTATCATCACCGGCGGCGGCAGGGGTATCGGTTTTGGGCTTTCTACCGCTTTTGCAAAAGCAGGTGCAAAAATCGTGATTACGGGCAGAACGGAATCGACGCTTGTAGCCGCGAAAGAAAAGCTGGAAAGCGCATACGGCTGCGAAGTGTTGACGGTTGCCGCAGACGGCGCGGACGAAGCGGCTATCCAAAACGTTATCGATAAAACGGTGGAAAAATTTGGTCGTATCGACGCGGTGGTAAATAACGCACAAGCGTCCGCTTCGGGTAAAATGCTTATTCAGCACACCAAGGAAGACCTCGATTTGGCAATCTATTCGGGGATTTATGCGACCTTCTTCTATATGCAAAAGGCATTCCCCTATCTCAAAGAAAGCAAGGGCGCGGTGGTGAACTTTGCTTCGGGCGCGGGCTTGTTTGGCAGAATTGCACAATCGTCCTATGCCGCAGCGAAAGAAGGTATCCGCGGTCTTTCCCGCGTTGCCGCAACCGAATGGGCTCCCGACGGCGTGCGCGTAAACGTCATTTGTCCCCTTGCAATGACGGGAGGCTTGCAAAAGTTTAAGGAAGAATATCCCGAAAGATACGAACAAACCATCAAAGCCGTGCCGATGGGCAGATTTGCCGACCCTGAAAAAGACGTTGGCGGACTTTGCGTGTTCCTTTGCTCGGACGAAGCGTCGTTCATCACCGGCGAAACGATTACGCTCCAAGGCGGCAGCGGTTTAAGACCGTAAGCACAGATAAAAACAACGAAAAACGCTCTCATATCGAGAGCGTTTTTTTATAAGGTTTTTTCTTTATAATCTCTGCCGATGAGCTCGTCCAACGATATTCCATAAAAATCGGCAAGCATTTCACAATGCTCAATACTGGGCACGGCTTGATTGTTTTCCCATCGGCTTATATTTTGCTGCTTAATCCCCGTCCGTTTTGCCACTTCGCTTTGCGAATAGTGGTTGCTTTCTCGTTGATATTTTAATTCTTTCCCATAATCTCTCATATTTATTCTCCTTTATGTTTATTTTACACTTTTTTGTGTTAAAACTGTTGACTTACACTTTTTTGTGTGATATAATAAAATAAAAAGGAGTTGGTTATGATAAAAGTAATTGACAAGCTATTCAACGGAAACATAGCGGAAAGCGAAAATTTATTTACAAGAGAAGAATCCAAGCGAAACAAACACTTAGAAAATGCCGACAATAAAATGGGCTTACTTATGGCAACAATGAATGATAAACAAAAGGAATTGTTTGCGGCGTGGCAGTTGGAAGAAAATGAGCTGTGGTGTGATGAAGTGGAAACGGCGTATATACGCGGTTTTAAGACGGGCGTACATATAATTGTTGAAGCATATAATTTTGAAATTTGATATTTCGTCGCATACCTGCCCCTATCGTTTATATAAATAAACCCCGTTTGCGAGCATTCGCAAACGGGGTTTTTGTGTTTGTTTTTCTTATTGCGTGACAATTACTTGCGCATAACGCAGCACTTTTTCGCCTTTTTTATAGCCCTTGACATATACTTGCTTGACAATTCCGCTTTCTTCGCCGTCTTGACAGGGCATTGCCATAATCGCTTCGGCGTACGTCGCGTCGAACGGTTGACCCATCGGGTCGATTTCTTCAATTCCTTCGTCCAAAAGCACTTTCTTGTACGTTTTGAGTACCATATCCAAACCCTGCTTGGTGTTTTCGTCCGTGCAAGCGTTCATCGCGCGTTCTAAATTGTCGCCGATGGGGAATAAAGAAGCCATTACGTCGTTTCTGCCTTCTTGGTAGCGTTGCGCCGACTGATTCGCCGTTCTTCTGCGGTAGTTTTCATATTCCGCCGTCACCGCGTACCATTTGCGCTTGCTTTCTTCTGCGTCCGCTTTCGCCGCTTCTAATTCTTCGTTTAATTTTTTATTAACGCTCTTTTTCTTGGGCGGTTTTTCTTCGTTTACCGTTTGGGGATTTGCGTTCAATTCTTCGTTTTCCATTTTCATCGTCCTTTTTTGTCGCTATATATTTATACGACAAATTTTTCTTTTCTAAACGGAATTTTAACCTTAAATTTCCAAATGCGCAAATTTATCTCTGCGAGAATAGCGATAAAAAATTGCCTTTCTGCCGATAACCGCAACGCAAACGGCTTCTAAAAGCTCGGCTACGTTTTCCGCCAAGTTTTTATAATCTTCGTCCGCCGTTTCTAAAATGTTTACCTTAATAAGCTCGCGCGCGTCAAGTGCGTCGGACAGCGTTTTAATTAAATTTTCCGTAATGCCGCCTTTACCGATTTGCGCAATCGGCGACATCGTTGACGCTAACGATTTTAATTTTGCTCTTTGCTTGCTCGTTATATTTTCACTGGTAATAATTGTCATAATTTTTCACCTAATTTTATTTCATCTCGTACCTGGGTGGCTCATTTATCGTATTTTACGGCACAAAATCGAATTCTACGTCGCCGATGGATACCGTATCCCCTTCTTGGCAGCCCATTTTGGAAAGCGCCTTGATAACGCCGCGCAGGCGCAATACTTTTTGGAAATACAGCATGGAATCGGGATTGTTCAAAACGACGTTACGGCAAAGCATATCCACCAAACCGCCGACAACCACGTACACGCCGTCCTCGTCCTTGAAAATTTCAAAGCTCAAATCGTCGTTTGCCTTGTATTCGAATTCTTCTTCCACAGGGATAGGTTCAACGGGTGGCAATTCCGCAAGCACGGCCAAAATCCCTTCGACAAGCTCTCTCGTGCCTTCGCCCGAAAGCGCGGTAATGGGGAAAATCTTATACTTTCTGCCATACTTTTTCTTAAACGCTTTCAAATTATCTTCCGCGCCGTATACGTCGCACTTGTTACATACAACAATTTGCGGGCGAGAAGCCAACTCTTTACTAAATTCTTTCAACTCCGCGTTGATTTTCTTGAAATCTTCGATAGGATCACGACCCTCACAGCCCGAAATATCGATTACGTGGCAGAGCATACGCGTTCTTTCGATATGGCGCAAGAAATCGTGACCGAGCCCCGCACCCTGCGCCGCGCCTTCGATAAGTAAGTGGGATCGTAGCCATGTCGTTCTGTGAGCCAAGGGGTTG
>JAZRIK010000032.1:0-1994 GCA_045645245.1 Candidatus Scatosoma sp.
GCTTTCAAGCCGCCGTAAATGTTTGCGGGGAAGAACTTGACGATATTGATGCCAAGCTCCAACGCTTGCATAATTTCGGTAGGCGTCACGCAACCGGGATAGTAAGGCACGCCCTTTTCTTTACAAACTTTTGCAACCGCCACCGACAAACCGGGCGAAACGATGAATTTTGCGCCTGCCGCAAGTGCTTTTTCGCATTGTTCCGCATTGATGACCGTACCTGCGCCCACGTTCATATCGGGATAGTTCTTGCAAGCGTATTCGATCGCTTCCGCCGCGCAAGCGGTACGGAAGGTAATTTCCGCACAGTTGATACCGTGGTTTTTAAGCGCCGTTAAAATGGTATCCGTTTGGGAAAGTTCTTTGATGACTACTACGGGAATACATTTATCCATAATGTTTAACTCCTTTTTTGTTTATGTATTATTGATCGATTTGTGTTTTGAATGCGTTCAGCCAAGCGTTGGCAATTAGCTGTGCGCCTGCCGTGTTGGGATGTACGCCGTCGGCAAGGAACAACGTGTTTTCGCCGTATTTTTCCTGCGTTGCGTCAAATTGCTCTTGCAGAGGAATAAATACCGCGTTAAATTCTTGCGCGATTTTTTTACATACTTTCGCGTATTCTTTTACAGCCAAAAATTCTTCGTATTTATCTTGATAGCAGGTTGCGCTGCCGGGTAAAACGAACGGCTCTAAAATCATTAATTTTACGTTAGGAAGCACCTTTTTCGTGTCTTCCAAAAGCATACGGTACACCTTTTCAAAACGGTCGATTTCTACGCCGTTTACGCCGTGTACGCCGTGCCATACGTCGTTGACGCCGATTAAAATAGAAAGCACGTCGGGCTGTAAATTCCAGCAATCGCACTTCACGCGCGCATATAAATCAACGCTTCTGTGTCCGCTGATACCGCGATTAAAAATTTCGTATTTTACGGGGTCTTCGCCCATCAGCTGGCCTGCCGCTACGCGTACGTAGCCATAGCCCAAACTTGCAGCCGTGCCGTCATTATCTTTCGCGCGGCCTGCGTCCGTAATCGAATCGCCAAAAAATAAAATTTTCATACTTACTCCTTATTGCTTAAATCTACCAAATACTTCGTTTACCTTAGAAAAGCTCGCGAACGTACCTGCGTATTTTTGAATGATTTTCATCATTTCGCCTACTTGCTTTTTGCGAATGATACAAACCAGCATAAATTTTTCCGTATGCGAGTACATACCCTGCACCCTTATTTCCGTGACGCCGTGTTTCAGCTTTTCAATAAGCTCTGCCGACAGTTCGTCCGGCTTGTCCGTGACAATTTCAAACTTGTACCCGTTGCGAATACCTGCAAGCAGATTATCCACCACTACGTTTGCAATAAACAAGTTGCAAAGCGTACAGATAACAGGCGTAATTTTCATTCCGTACACGAAAAATGCAACACCCACTACGCTTGCATCCAACCAAAAGGAAACGTAGGCAATGTTTATTGCGGGTTTCCATTTTTTAATGAGTGAAGAGATGGCGTACGTACCGCCGCTCGCGCCGAAACGGCGGAGCATCATAGAAAATCCGATACCCGAAATCACGCCCGTTGCGATACACGCAAACACGATCTCGAAATCTTCTCCGTTATTCGCTTTGCAGTACGGCAACCAGCCCAGCGCTTCGAACCCCATTGTGGAAAACGATTGCACGAGCATATACGTAATGAGTATAATACCCAAACGGCGATTGACGAAAATACTCACCAAAATAAAGATAGGTAAGTTAAACGCCATCATAAGCACCGCCCAAGGCACGTTTACAGCGTTTTGCCCAAGCAAGTGATAGGTAATGGTCGCCAAACCGCCTACGCCGCCGGGCGCGAAACCGTTGCTGTTTTGGAAAAAGTAGTAGCCAAAACCCACGATTAAACCCGCAAGCGCCGCCATGAGTAAATCCGCCGCCCATTGTTTACATTCTTGTTTAACGTCTCGTTTTTGTTCGGGACAAGCGATATTTTCCA
>JAZRIK010000033.1:0-3542 GCA_045645245.1 Candidatus Scatosoma sp.
GCATATGCAAGAATACGTGGATAGAAACTTGGTTCGTGCTTCCACAACCAAAATGGCGCAATCGCGCAGGCACGCACTCGAAAAAATGGAGCTTATCGAAAAACCGCTGCTCCCCCCTGCGCCCCCGCGTTTTTCCTTTACTTACGCCGAAAAACCGTACGAAAAGGTGTTAGAAGTGCGTTCTTTACGGCTAACGGCAGGCGAGAAAACCTTGCTCGAAAATGCCGAGTTTTCCATCACGCGCGGTGAAAAATGCGCCATTGTCGGGGACAACGGCACAGGCAAAACCACTCTATTAAAAAAATTACTCAAAAACGACGATACCGCCGTGCGGTTTGGTCGATTTGTAAAGCTCGCCTATTACGACCAAGAAAATAACAATTTGGATAGCGAAAATACCGTTTTATACGAGCTTTGGGGACGGCACGTGACGTGGGATCAAACGAAAGTGCGCAGTATCCTTGCCGCGGCAGGTTTGGTTGCGGAAGATATGGACAAGCAAGTAAAATTGCTTTCCGGCGGCGAACGCGCGAAGCTGGCGCTTGCCGTTTTTGCCTGCGAGCACGGCAATACGCTGTTTTTGGACGAGCCCACAAACCATCTTGACCTGCCCGCGCGCGAATCGCTGGAAAATGCCTTACAAGCATTTGACGGAACGGTTTTGTTCGTATCGCACGATCGGTATTTTATCAAAGCGCTGGCAAATAAAATGATTGAGCTTGAAAATGGCAATTTAACCGTTTTTGCAGGCAATTACGACGAATTTACCGCCTATAAAAATACGCAAAAACAGGTGGAAACGCAAACTCAACGCATACCTGCCCCCACCATTTTACAAGAAAGCGCGGAAAAATCGGCATTTCATAGAAACAAGGAAGAACGCGCAGCCGACGCACGCAAGCGCACGCGGATAAGCAAAATTGAAAAAGAAATTGCCGCTTTGGAAGCGGAAGAAAGCACACTCAATGCCGAGCTTTCCGATCCAAGCGTGACAGCCGATTTTGCACTCTTAACGCAAAAATGCAACCGCTTGGACGAAATTAAAAATACACTCGAAACACTGTATAACGAATACGAACAACTTATCGATTAAAAATTTTTGGAAAAAATTGCAAAATATATTGACATCTGATAAAATTTGTGATATCATTTTAATATCAAATGTATATCGGAGGTTAGGTATATGCAAGAAATTGTCTTAAAGAATAAGAAAAACGGTATGGCAGTGTTGCTTGCTTGTATTGCGGCGCTTGTTTTGGCGCTCGTGGGGACGATTGCAGGCGGTATTGAAATGGAAGAAAGCGTCAACGGCGAAGCTTCCCCTTTATTTTTGATTTCGCTTTTTGTGTTGTGCGTGGCGTGGATTCCGCTTGTGGGCTTGCGCGTATTAAAACCCAACGAAGCGCTTGTGTTAACGTTGTTTGGTAAATACATCGGCACCATTAAAGGCGAAGGTTTTTACGCGGTTAATCCCTTCTGCGTATCGGTAAACCCTGCGGCGCAAACCAAACTCAATCAAAGCGGTGACGTGGCGCATAAGCCGCTCCCTGTTTCGGATGAGTTGAAAATTTCATTCGATATGCCCAGCAAGAAAATTTCGCTGAAAATTATGACGCTGAATAACAACCGTCAAAAAATCAACGATTGCTTGGGCAACCCCGTAGAAATCGGGATTGCGGTTATGTGGAAGGTCGTAGATACGGCGAAAGCGGCGTTTAACGTGGATAATTATAAAGAATATTTATCCCTGCAATGCGACAGCGCGCTGAGAAAAGTGGTGCAAATTTATCCTTACGACGTTGCACCTGGGGTAGATACTACGGGCGACGGTATTGAAGACGACGGCTCGCTCCGCGGCTCGACCGATTTGGTTGCGGCGCGTATTCGTGATGAAATTCAAAAACGCGTGGACGATGCGGGTCTTGAAGTGGTAGAAGCACGTATCACGTACCTTGCGTACGCGTCTGAAATTGCGGCTGTAATGCTCCAACGCCAACAAGCAAGCGCGATTATCGACGCGAGAAAGATGATTGTGGACGGCGCTGTGGGAATGGTTGAAATGGCTTTGGAAAGATTGAACGAAAACAATCTCGTGCAACTGGACGAAGAGCGCAAAGCGGCAATGGTTTCCAACCTTTTGGTGGTGCTTTGCGGCAATCACGACGCACAACCGGTCGTAAACGCAGGCAATTTGTATTAAACAAGGCAGGTGACTGCTATGAACGATTCACAAAAAAAGCAAGTCCCCTTGCGGTTATCGCCAAAGCTGTATAATGCGATTGCCGCTTGGGCGGAAGACGATTTTCGCTCGGTGAACGGGCAAATCGAATATCTATTGTCCGAATGTGTGCGCCAACGCAAGAAAAACGGCAAATACGTTTCCGACGAATTAGACGTTCCGCCTGTTTTGGATATTGAATAAGTAAAAACTCCCCTTTCGCGCTTGCGTTTGGGGAGTTTTTTGATATTTTTGCGTGTTTAGATAAATTTTCATTGACTTTTGTCCGCGTTTAAGATATAATGAGTAAGCAAAACAAAAATAAATATATGCAGAGATGGTAGAGTGTGCGTAGCCGAGCCGCAGGCGAACGCCACGAGCGTATGCGAGTTTAGCGGCGGTCTTGAAAATATTTCTAATACTTACAATTTTATAATACTTTGCAGAGATGGTAGAGTGGTCGATTGCGGCGGTCTTGAAAACCGTTGACGGGAAACTGTCCGGGGGTTCGAATCCCTCTCTCTGCGCCAAAAATATAGGAACGAGTTTTCTCGTTTCTATATTTTTTTTGTATCGAGTTTAGGGAGGGATTCGAGGGTGGGAGCCGTTTTGCGGGAGCGAAACGCTTTGCCAACGGCGGCTGAAAAATCAACGATATCAACGGCAAAGGCGGCAATTGATTATTGCCGAGCGGGGCGCGCTGCTAAAAGCGCGAATCCCTCTCTCTGCGCCAAAAACATAAAAACGGGTTCACCCGTTTTTATGTTTTTTTATACCGAACAATGAGAGGGATTTGAGGGTGGGAGCCGTTTTGCGAGAGCAAAACGCTTTGCCCACGACGGTCAAATTAACAACAATCTCAACGGCAAAGGCGGCAATTGATAATTGCCGAGCGGGGCGCGCTGCTAAAGGCGAGAATCCCTCTCTCTGCGCCATATAACCAACCAGCCGTTTGCTTTTCGCAAACGGCTGGTTTTTCTTTATTCAGTTGTTTTCTTTACGCCTTTATGCAGTAAACGTTAAAGCGTAATCGAAACTACCGTCAGCACCTACGGGCACGAAGGTAAAGCGCACGTCGTAGCCGCCCACTTCGTAGCCAAGCGCCGTCGCTGCTTCCACTACCGCCGCCTTATTGATTGCGTATGCGCGTACGTTGTCCAACTCCGTGCAAACGAAATCGACCAAAATTTCTTCGTAGCCGTCCGCAAAATACAAGCTTACGTAATAGGTATATCCTACGCTGTCTTTCTTCCAGTAGCCAACTACATAGTCCGTTTCGTTGCCGTATTCGTCAGTTAAATCTTCCAGCACAATCTCACCGTCC